>JAKPEE010000100.1 GCA_029552125.1 Bacillota bacterium
GCTACAGAGGCAGATATATACTGCAGAGAAAGATATCTTAAAAAGAACTCTAAGTTCTGATTTAATTTTATCACCAAAGGTGACATTTTCTCAGTCCATTTAAAGCCGTTTTAGAGTGACATTTTCACTGGCCCTTGACATTACGTGGAGGAAAAAATTAAAATAGAAAACCGCAAGTAATCCGCAATTACCTTTTTTTATATCCTATGGTAAAAGCAAAAAACTTGCTCATATTTATTGCCTGAAAATATGTGTCGTGATAAACTGATTGTGTTAAACTATCACATGTAGTACTATAAAATCCAGTATTACAGCACAACATAAAGAAGAGGTAAGAAGGAAGAAAAAAATGATGAAGAACTTGGACTTTTTGTTCGCACCCAAACAAGTTGCAGTTATCGGCGCTTCTAAATCCCCCCAAAAAATTGGCTTTGCCATCATCGACAACATTATTAAAAGCGGGTACCAGGGCAAGATTTATCCGGTCAATCCCAAGGAAACAGAAATCGCCGGATTGAAGTGTTATCCGGCGATCGGCAAGATACCGGAAAAAGTGGACCTGGCTGTGCTTTCCGTGCCCGCCCAGGCAACCCTGCAAGCGGCCCAGGAATGCGGCGAAGCCGGTGTTAAAGGCCTTATCGTCATCACCGCAGGTTTTAAAGAAGTGGGCGGCGAAGGAGTCAAGCAGGAGAGAGAGCTGCTAAACCTGTGCCGCCGTTACAATATGCGCATGATCGGGCCCAACTGCGTCGGCCTGATGGATACGCATACTCCGTTAAACGCTTCCTTTGCCCGGGGTTTCCCTAACAAGGGCAATATCTCTTTTATTTCACAAAGCGGCGCCATGCTGCTGTCGATCCTGGACTGGAGCCATAGTAGAGGCCTGGGTTATTCACGCTTTATCAGCCTGGGCAATAAAGCAGACCTGGATGAAACCGATTTCATAGAGAGTTGCGCCAATGATCCCAACACCAGGGTAATCCTCTGCTACATTGAAGATGTCACCGACGGGGACAGGTTTGTAAAGGTCTGCGCCGAGGCTTGCAAAATTAAACCGATTATCATTCTCAAATCGGGCACCAGCGCCGCCGGCGCCCAGGCTGCCAGTTCCCACACCGGAGCCCTTGCCGGCAGCAACAGGGCCTATGATACCGCCTTTCACCAGAGCGGAGTGCTGCGCGTCAGCGATATGAACGACCTGTTTGACCTGGCTTCTGCTTTCTCCACCCAGCCGCTGCCGGCGGGGGATCGTGTCGCCATCGTCACCAATGCCGGAGGCGCAGCCATTGTGGCCACCGACACCGTGGAGAAGTACGGCCTGCAAATGGCCCGTTTTAATAAGGAAACCATAGACAAGCTGCGCGAAAACCTGCCCAAAGAATCTAATATCTATAACCCCGTCGATATTCTCGGCGATGCCCGGGAAGAGCGTTACCGCTTTGCCCTGGAACAGGTGCTGCAGGATGAAAACGTGGACAATGTCCTGGTGCTGCTCTGCCCCACAGCGGTAATTGAACCGGAAAAAACGGCCAAAACTATAGCCGAAATGAAAAAGGCCTACCCCAATAAGCCAGTTTTTGCAGTATACATGGGCGGCCAGGCCCTGGCCGGGGGCAGGAATATTTTGATTCAAGAGGCTGTGCCTACGTTTACCTTCCCGGAGCCGGCGGTGCGGGCGGTGCAGGGTTTGGTTCGCTACGCCAATTATAAAAAGCACCGTACTGAAGCCAGGCCGGTTGAGCTAAAAGGCGTGGATCAAAACGCGGTTAAAGCCACTTTCTACGATGCGTTAAAAGACCGCCGCCTTGCTCTTTTGGGCTATGAAGCTTCCCGGGTAATGGAAGCTTACGGCATCCCCATCAGCAAAATCGAGCTGGCTACTACCGCTGCGGAGGCACAAGCGATCAGTGAAAAACTGGGCTACCCGGTGGTATTAAAAATATCATCGCCGCGCATTGCCCATAAAACCGACGTGGGCGGCGTAGAAATTGGCTTGCACGACAGCAAAGCCGTGGCCAAGGGCTTTGAGAGGATCATGGAGCGGGTGAAGCGCCATCTCCCGGACACGCCTATTTACGGCATTGAAGTACAGAAAATGGTTGATGAAGGGGTTGAAGTAATCATCGGCATCTCCCGCGATGTGCAATTCGGCCACCTGGTGGTATTCGGCCTGGGCGGCATCTATGTCAATCTTTTTGAAGATGTATCTTTCCGCCTGGCCTCCGCCCTTACTACCAGGGAAGCGGTCCTGGAGATGATCTCTGAAACCAAGGCCTATTCTCTCTTGAAAGGCTACCGCGGCAAGAAGCCGGCGGATATGGAGGCCCTGATCGATGCCATCCTGCGCACGGCCCGCCTCGCCATGGACTTTAAGGAAATTACCGAGATGGATATAAACCCGCTCAGGGTACACCAGCGGGGTGCCACCGCCCTGGATGTCAAGATTACCATTGAACAGGCCGGCCTGTAGCACAGCCTGATGCAAAATGAGGTGAAATAAAGATGAAAACCATTTATTTTTCCGGCAAAGCCGGGGCTGGGAAAACAGCCAGCGCCCTGGGAATAGCCCTTAAATTGCAGGAGAAGGATTATAAAGTATCTTATTTTAAACCCCTCGGCTTTCAGAGAGGAGCGGTTAAAAAAGACGACGCCGATGTTTTTCTGATGCGCGAAGTGTTGAAACTTCCTTTTTCCAGTGAAATCATTTCACCGCTTGCGGTTAACCCCCACTACCTTACCGGGCATTTTTTCCAGGGAAAAGAGAACCTGCCCGGGAAGATTAAGGAGGCCTACACCCGCTGCAGCGAAGGCTACGACGTTCTACTGGTGGACGGAGGGGTGTTCCCCTTTGCCGGACGCAACCAGGGCCTGGACGATTTTAGCCTGGCCGAACAGTGGCAGGCCGGGGTTATTTATGTTTTAAAGCCGGAGGATGACTTTGACCTGGACCGGGGGCTGCTCTACCTGGACCTGTTGTCCTGCCGCAAAGTGCAGGTCATCGGCTGTATTTTTAACAATGTCTCCCGTGCCCAGTGGGAGAAAACCCGGACGGTCTACAAGCCGCTTCTGGAGAAAAAAGGGATCCCTGTCCTGGGCGCTATTCCCCGCAAAACTGAAATTGCTGCTCCCACGGTAGCGGAGTTTTACGAGGTCCTGCAGGGAGAAATCCTGGCCGCGCCGGACCAGATGAACCGCCTTGTGGAAGAGGTAGTAATCGGGACCATGACTACCGAAAGCGCCCTCAGCTACCTGCGCCGGGCGCCCAACAAGGCCCTCATTACCGGCGGTGATCGCAGCGACATGGCCATGACCGCCCTGGAAACCAGCACCTCGGTCATTATTTTCACCGGGGGGCTCTATCCCGACGTGCACGTGCTTTCCCGCGCCGAAGAAAAAGGAGTACCGGTTATCCTGGTTCATACCGATACATATACCACTGTCGAGAATCTCCACTCCATCTACCGCAGCATCCACCCGCAGAATGCGGAGGCCATACGCATGATCAAAGAAAATGTTGACAAATATGTCAACCTGCAGCCGGTTTTCGATTATTTGCAGGGTAAAAAATAACAGGTAACACCCAGGGCCGTCTTAGAATCAATCAGGGCGGCCCTTTAACCTTCCTCAACAGGCCCTTGTGACCTTAACAACCCTTTTCAAAACGCTAGTTTAAAGAAGCTTTTCCCTGAGTTGGCTGAAAAAAAGGGCTGTCCCTTTGGTGGCAGCCCTTTTGTATGTACCTTCTCCCCGGTATGAATTCCGTATGACGCTGCCCTGCCTGCCTGAAGCTAAATGGGTGCAGACACCATCACATCCCGGGATTTTTTTTTAACAGGAAAATGGCTGCCGCCGTAGAATACAATTCGACAAAAAGTTTTAGGAGATGGATCATGCCGCCGGAAATTATCCCCAGTCCACTGCCCGCCCCCCGTTATCGTAAAAGAAAACGGCGGCGGCTCTTTTTTCCGCTCATTTTTATTTTCCTCATCCTGTTGCTTCTGGCGGCCGCTACATACTTTTTCCCCGGGCTTTTGAAGGCGCCCCCATACAAAAGCACCGCCCTGGTTATCGGCAATGAATTTATCGGTGAAGCCTTAGTCCGGGTGGAAGAGCGTGAAATATTAATCCATATCCAAACCCTCAAAGAACACCTGGATCCCCATTTCTTCTGGGATGACGCCGAAAAAACGGCGGTCATTACTACGGCCGACCGGGTGATACATATGCAAACCGACAACCTTACCGCAGAGGTGAACCTCCGCCCGGTAGAGCTGCAGTTCCCGCTCCGTGAAATTGAAGGCGATCTCTTTCTACCCCTGCTCTTTCTCTCTGATTTTTATGGGCTCAAGGCAACCCATTTCCCGGAAACCGATACTGTGGTCATTGACCGGTACGATGACCGCGCCACCCTGGCCGTGGTAAAAGCCGGTTCCGTGCGCCTGCGCACAGGTCCCGGCCTGCGCTACCCCTACCGGGCCAGGCTTAACCGCGGGGAAAAGCTGCGCCTGGAGATGCCTGCGGCAGGGCGATGGGCCCTGGCGCGAACCGGTACAGGGATAACCGGTTATGTGCCCTTAAACGCACTGGAGCTTAAAGGCCCATACCCCACGCCGGAACCCCCGCCGCAAACCACACCGGCAAAACAGCCGCAGCTACCGCAGCAGCCTGTGATCATGACCTGGGAATATACCTATCCCAATCCCGATGTCAATACCATCGGGGCCATGCCCCCCCTTAAGGTTATCTCTCCCACCTGGTTCCACCTGCGCGACGGCGAAGGAAACCTGCGCAACCTGGCGGATCCCGCCTATGCCAAATGGGCCCGGGAGCGCGGCTATTACATCTGGGCCCTGGTGAGCAATGATTTCAATCCGGACCTTACCGCCCGGGTCCTCTCCAGCTCGGCGCTGCGGCGCAAAGTAATTGACCAGCTCCTGATTTATGCCCGCCTTTACGGCCTGGATGGCCTTAACCTGGATTTTGAAAACTTTCATTATTCGATCGGCGATCTCTACACCCAGTTTGTCCGCGAAATGGCGCCGCTCTGCCGTGAAGCGGGCCTGGTCCTTTCAGTGGATGTGACCATGATCTCCATGGAACCGTACTGGAGCCGGGGTTATGACCGCGGCGCCCTGGCCGAAGCCGCGGACTACGTGGTCCTGATGGCCTATGATGAACACTGGGAAGGCTGCCCGGAGCCAGGTTCTGTGGCCTCTCTACCCTGGGTGGAAAGGGGTTTGCAGAAGGTGCTTAAAGAAGTACCGCCGGAGAAACTGATCTTAGGGGTACCGTTCTATACCAGGATATTCCAGGTTGAAAATAGAGCCGGCGGCGACAAGCAGGTCAGCTCCCGCTCGTACGGTATGGAGCGGGCGGAAGAAATTATCACCGGTAAAGACTATACCCTGGAATGGGACAGCCGGGCCCGCCAGCATGTAGCGCGCTACAGCGAAGGAGAATCAACCTATCAACTGTGGCTGGAGGACAGCGCTTCCATGCAGCAGCGTCTTGAGCTAGTTAAACGCTACAACCTGGCCGGGGTGGCCGGCTGGAGGCGCGGCCTGGAGAAAGCGGAAACCTGGGAGCTATTTGAGGAAATTCTGTTCGATTAAGCGGCGCCAGGATCGCCTTTTCCTCGCTCCATTTTAAAAAAGTCTCTTTAATTCAGCGGTAGAGGCAGTTAGCCCCCGTTCTGCCCGGCTATTTTTCATCCTAGTTCTTGCCAAAACCACAAACAGGATAACGGCATTCCGGACAATCCTGGCAAAGGCCTCCCACACCCAACCGGGTAATATCTTCCCGGCTTACCCTTTGACCGGCCAGAACACGGGGCAATATGATATCCAGTATAGTGGCCTCGCAATATATAACACAGGCAGGCAGCCCCATGATCATGGTTCCTTCCAGCTCCGCCAGCACAAACATGGCCCCCGGCAACACCGGAGAGCCATAGGTGATTACCTTCGCCCCCGTGTTCTTTATGGCCCCCGGAGTATTGTCGTCCGGGTCAACCGACATGCCTCCCGCCACCAGGATGAGATTGAGCCCGTTTTCGTGCATTTTTAAAATAGCCGCCGTAATTTGTTCCGGATCGTCAGGCATGACAATTTGCTCCCTGATCTGGTAATCGAAATAAGCCAGTTTCTTCTGCAGCGTGGGGCCGAAGGCATCATCAATGCGCTTGTAATAAACCTCGTTGCCGGTAATGACCACCCCGATATTAAATGGTTTATATTTTTCTACTTTTAAAACCCAGCCATAATCCCGGGCTGCCTTCTCCACCCTGGCCACCTCATCAGTGTGAATCGTAAGGGGTATTACCCTGGTGGCGGCAACGGTTTTTCCTTTCTCCACCGGCTGGTGATCATGCAACGTGCTCAGGCACATATGCCAAATGGAATTAATGTGATTGACAGCCTCCTTGTTTACTCTCAACAGGCCCTTGCCAGTGGCCTTAAAGCTAATTTTACCCTCCTGGGGCTCAGTATGAACGATACCCGTTCCGGCTATGGCCCCGGCTATTCTCTCCGCTGCCTCATTTTCGTGTATATGCCCTTCCGGGGGATCCCAAACATAAATGTGTTCCTTGCCCATTTTCAGCAGCTCAGGAATATCTTCCGGCCGGATTACATGCCCTTTTTTGAAAGCTGCACCTTTAAATTGGCCCGGTACTATCCTGGTCAGATCATGACTTAAGATCATACCTGCACTCTCTGCAACGGGTACTTTCTTCATTTGGCCACCTCCGCATAATCTTTTCATCTTCTGTTTTTGTTAGTTGCGTTATTCTCAACTGCGAATAACGCAGGTTAAAAAGAAAAACATTAAAAATTAAAACCTAAACTACCGCCCGGGATTAACACCGGCCCGTTCGTTCATCGCAAAAGGCTAACCAAAATACTTGTGAAAAAGGTTCTGTAACGCCTGATCCGCCTCGAGGCTAAAATTTTCGTACTTCTGCATCAATGCCCGGGCCTCTGCCGTGAGGTAGGAACCACCACCGCCACTGCCGCCTGCTTCCCGCTGCAAAAGCTTGAACCCGAGATTCTTTTCAAGGAAATTGATCAGTTTCCAGGCCTTGCTGTAAGACATATTCAATTCCCGGGCAGTCTTGCTTAAAGAACCCAGCTCGTCTACTTTCCGCAGTATTTTCAAGGGGCCTTCGCCAAAGGCCTTACCTTCGGTTTCCAACCATACTTTATACCGCAGGCGCACCCTTTTTACCCCCTGCATCCATACACTTTATTTTTTCTATATTTGTTCTACACAAAAACATAACGATCCTACTTTAAACCGGTTTTTCGCCTCCAGCATCATGATAATTTTGCACTCTCCCCGGCGTACCTGTTCCGGGTGCACAGGCAGCAAGAAGGCCTTGCCTGGATTTACTACTGCAGCCCGCCTAAGGTTTATTGTTTTACAACCCCTCCCCGGCCATGGAGAAAGTCTTCATTCAGGGCATGTTTACTTTGCCCGGCCCGGGCGTCACAAAACCCGGCAGCCTTAATATTATAAATATGTGCCATCATTAAATACCACAAGAGGAGGGTTGAGAAATTGAAGCGAGCATATTTAGTTGCCGCCGCGGCCCTGGTACTGGTTCTGCTCATGATCCTGCCCTGGGGCTGCGGGGAAAACGGTGAGCTGACCAAAGTGCGGCTTAATGAGGTAACCCACTCTGTTTTCTATGCGCCGCTGTATGTGGCCATGGATCTGGGCTACTTCGAAGAAGAGGGGCTTGAGCTGGAAGTGACCACCGGGCAGGGAGCCGATAAGGTCATGACCGCCCTGCTGTCAGGCCAGGCTGATATCGCCTTTATGGGACCGGAGGCCACGATTTATGTTTACAATGAGGGCCAGGAGGATTACGCGGTCAGCTTTGCCCAGCTAACACAGCGCGACGGCTCTTTCCTGGTAGCGCGGGAGCCGGACCCCGATTTCACCTGGGATAAAGTCCGCGGTAAGACCATTATCGGAGGCCGGGCCGGTGGCGTGCCCCTGATGACCCTGGAATACGTCCTCAAAAAGAACGGCATCATACCCGGCGAGGACGTCGAAGTGCTGACACATATCCAGTTCGCCCTGATGGCCGGCGCCTTTACCGGCGGCGAGGGCGACTACGTTACCCTGTTTGAGCCTGTGGCGGCCACCCTGGAGATGGAAGGTTCGGGGTTCGTGGTGGCCTCGGTGGGTGAAGACAGCGGCCTGGTTCCCTACACGGTTTTTGCCGCCCGGAAGAGCTACATGGAGAGCAATCCGGAAATAATCCAGAGCTTCACCAATGCCATTTACCGCGCCCAAATCTGGGTGCAGGAACACAGCCCCGGCGAAATAGCGGCAGCCATAGCCCCTTCCTTCCCGGAGGTGGATCTTGAGGTTCTTACCGCTGTGGCCCAACGCTATAAAGAGATTGATGCCTGGGCCCATTCACCCGTATTTACCGCCGAATCGTTTGACCGGCTGCAGGAAATCATGGAGACTGCCGGCGAGTTGAAGCAAAGAGCACCGTATGACAAGCTGGTAACCAACTCGTTTGCCGAAGAAGCCATCCGCTTGAGAGGCGCCAATTAACAAATAGAAAGGAAGATCATGGTGAGGGCGGCCCCCCTTGTAAAAGTTGAAAACCTGACCATAAAATATCATACGCCGGAAGGGGAGATAACCGCCCTCCAGGATATTTCCTTCGGGGTTATGCCGGGAGAATTCATCAGTATTGTCGGGCCCAGCGGCTGCGGCAAATCCACCTTGCTTAACGCGCTGGCCGGATTATTAAAACCGGCCTCCGGGAAAATCACGATCATGGATCAGCCGGTTAAAGGGCCCACGCCCCTGGTCGGCTATATGCCGCAAAGCGACCAGCTATTCGGGTGGCGGACTATCTATAAAAACGTCCTGCTGGGGCTGGAAGTGCAAAATAAGCTTACCCCGGAAACCAAGGCTTACGCCAAAAACTTATTGGAAAAATACGGGTTAAAGGACTTCATGCAGGCCCGGCCCAACCAGCTTTCCGGCGGAATGCGGCAGCGGGTGGCGCTGATCCGGACCCTGGCCATAAATCCGGAAATACTGCTTCTTGATGAAGCCTTCTCCGCCCTGGATTACCAGACCCGCCTCATTGTCGCCGACGAAGTCAAACAGATTATCAACGAAGAACATAAAACGGCGATCCTGGTCACCCACGATATTGCCGAAGCCATCAGCATGGCCGACCGGGTCATGGTCCTCACCCGCAGGCCGGGGAGGATAAAAAACATCCACCCCATTGAGCTTACCTGCAGCGTCAGAACGCCGATTAAATGCCGTGAGGCTCCCGAGTTTAGATATTATTTTAATTTAATCTGGAAGGAGCTGGATATTCATGTCGCCTGAAAGATCTTTCCCGGGGATCTCGCCGGACCACCTGCGCTACCTCAATGAGCAAAAAGCTTATAAAAATAAAGTGCTCCTGTTCCAGATTCTGCTGCTGGTTGCCTCTATCGCTTTCTGGGAAGTGGCCACACGGCTGCACTGGATCGATCCCTTTATTTTCAGTTCCCCCTCCCGGGTGGTACATACGCTGCTTTCCATGCACCACCAGGGTAACCTTTACTATCACATCGGTATAACCCTCTACGAAACAACGGCCGGTTTTATCCTGGGGACGATCATCGGCACAGTGATCGCCGTGATCCTGTGGTGGTCCGACTTTTTAGCTAAAGTGCTGGATCCCTACCTGGTTGTCTTAAACAGTCTCCCCAAAATCGCCCTGGGCCCGATTATCATTGTCTGGTTCGGCGCCGGAGCAACGGCCATCATTGTCGTGGCCCTGTTAATCTCGGTCATCGTTACCATACTGGGGGTTTACAACGGTTTCGCCCAGGTTGATCCCGACAAGGTAAAGCTTTTAAAAACCTTCGGTGCCACCAGGCTGCAGGTACTGCAAAAAGTGATCCTGCCGGCCAGCATTCCCACCATTATCGCTGCCTTAAAAATTAATGTGGGCCTCTCCTGGGTCGGAGTCATTGTCGGTGAATTCCTGGTATCCCGGGCCGGCCTGGGTTACCTGATCGTTTATGGAGGCCAGGTCTTTCGCCTGGATCTGGTCATGACCAGTGTGATTATCCTTTCCATCGCCGCCGCGCTCATGTACCAGGGCGTCGTCTACCTGGAAAAATTGTTCACCAGGTAGAAAGCCCGGGGACAGTTTATTGGCCCCTTAATGGTAATAAAGCTTCTTTTTCCTGAATTAAAAAATAATTTGTCAATTAAGCAGGAAATTGTTAGTAAGAAATAGAATGTTTTCTTCTACAAATGACGGTTAATTTATATTGGTAAAATTTGTCAGGAGAAGGAGGCCTATAATGAGCTCCAATAAATTTTTAACCGTAGCTGACGCTCTCAATTTAAACCGTAAACAAACCCTTGATCTGTACAGGGAGCATGTCAACTCCGGCCTGGCAGACATGCTGGCCGCGACAGACTTGGATTTAAATTTCGTCCAGGCTGAAGGAGCCCTGGTTTGGGATGATGAAGGCAAAGAATATCTTGACTTAGACGCCGGCGACGGCACTTTGAACCTGGGCCATAATCCGCCGGCGGTTTACGACGCGATCAACAAGGTTAAAGGGTCTCCGGTGCTGCTGCAACCGTACCTGTCCAGGCTAACCGCCGCCCTGGCCCATAACCTGGCCCTAATGGCGCCCGGTGAACTAAAACATTGCTTCTTCTGCAACAGCAGCTCCGAAGCGGTCGAGGCTGCCCTGAAGCTGGCCCGGGCCGCCACCGGCAGAAAACGGATGGTCTATTGCGACGGGGCCATGCACGGCTATACCATGGGAGCCCTCTCTGTGAGCGGCGCTGATTTCTACTGCCGTCCTTTTGCCCCTCTGCTTCCCGAATGCCAGAAGATTCCTTACGGTGACACGATTGCCCTGGAAATGGTCTTGCGGGATGAGCAGGCGGCCTGCTTTATCGTCGAACCGATCCTGGTAGAAGGCGGGGTAATCATCCCCGGCAAAGGATATTTGCAAAAAGTAAGGGAAATCTGCAACCGCTATGGCACCTTGCTGATTGTTGATGAAAGTAAAACGGGATTGGGACGCTGCGGCTCGGTTTTCGCCTGCACCCTGGCTGAAACAATCCCTGATATCATCTGCCTGCCCCGCTTTTTGGGCGGCGGCGTTATCCCGGTGAGCGGGATTATCACCACTGCCGAGTTGTGGAAAAGAGCATATGGTGACAGTGAAAAATGCCTGCTGCACAACTCTTCATTCGGCGGAAATGCCCTGGCCATGGCGGCGGCGCTAACCGTGCTCAATGAAACCATTGAGCAAGAGCTCTCTTTACAGGCACAGGAAAAAGGAGCTTACCTCCTTCAAAAACTGGAGGAACTGGCCGCCGAAAACAGCCTGGTAAGAGAAGTGCGCGGTGAAGGGCTGCTCATCGGCATAGAATTAAACCCGCCGGTGGATAATGTCCGGCAAAACATTGCCGGCAAACAGGATGCCGGCCGGGGGGACGAGCAGCTGGCTTCCCAGGTGGTGAAAGATCTGCTTAAACGCCATCGCATCATCTGCAGCTACACCCGCAACAATCCCCTGGTGCTGCGGGTTACCCCCTCCCTCAAAATTACCTACGAGCAGATGGATATGTTTGTGGAAGCTTTACAGGACACCCTGGAGAAACTTCTCGGGTCAGCCGAGGCGCCGGCAGTGCAGCCTGCTCTACCCGCGGTGTTCATCGTTGCCCATGACGACGCTTTTCCGCCATGGGTGTTCCTGCAAGAAGGTGTTTCTGCAGGCATCGGCGTGGATATTTTTACAGAGCTGGCCCGGCGCAACAATATCACCATTAAATTCATCGGCGCTACCTGGTCCAGCATATTCCCCCTGGTCACCAACAAGCAAATTGACCTGATCTTAAATGCAGGTTGGCCGAACCCTTATCTGGACGATTTCCCCATCATTGCCTCGGAACCGTACGCCCAGTTCGAATCACACCTGTTTATGAAGAGGGATCCATCGGAGCCTAAAATTACAATCAGCCTTGAGGAGCTTGAAGGCAAGCGCATCGGCGTCCAGAGAGCGAGCATAGTTGCCTCGCTGCTTAAGAAAACCGGCGCTGAAGTGGTTGAGTATGACAACGACACCCTTAGCTTCCTTGATCACTTCTGGAATAAGACCGATTATGTCGCCGCGGAAAAGATGGTCGGCCTGAATTTAAACCAGACCTTTTTCCAGGGCTGCTTCCAGATAGTCAGTGAGCCGATCTGCCAGCAGCAGGTGGTCTGCCTCACCCACAAAGACAATAGCGCGCTGATGGCCAAAATTAATGAGGAGATTGAATCCCTCAAAAAAGAACAGATCATCAAGCAGATCTATGAGAAATACAACAGATACAGCGGGCCCCGCCGGCTGGAAGCGAAAATCAGAGCGATCAAAGGCTAAAGAGAACCAGCGCAGCGAGGGGGCTGGCCCAAAAGGGGCCGCCCCTTTCTCTTTGTAGTACTAGGCCGGTCATAGCATGATAACGGTTCATTTAACCGCTTATCCCGGCTACTTCCTCCTGGCTCTACTGATTACAGGCTACTACTGAGCAAGCCTAAAAGCTATTTTCAATGCTGACACCCGGTAAATAATCTGGTAAACTATGATTAAAGATATGTGGTTGTTAATTTTGGTTATATATTTGAACTATTTATATTATAATTTATACATCAATCAAAGAAGGAGGAGATTACATCATGTTGGGCGGGTATATGGGCAAGGTTCTTGACGTGAATTTAAGTAATGGGGAAATGAAGGCTTATGCTTTACCTGAACGGCTACTGGACCTTTATGTGGGCAATAAAGGCCTGGGCTCAAGGCTGCTGTACGAATTAACTCCTCCAGGTGTAGACCCGCTCGGCAGCGACAACGTTTTAATTATTACTACCGCCCCTCTTACCGGAACCGGTGCGCCCAGCAGCAACAGGTTTAATGTTACCACCAAGTCTCCGCTCACCGGCGCCATTGTCAACTCGAACTGCGGCGGCAATTTCGGGGTTTACCTCAAAAAAGCCGGCTATGATGCCCTCATTATCAGGGGAAAAGCAGCGCGGCCGTCACGGTTGGTTATTGAAGAAGACAGGGTTGAGATTATGGACGCGGCGGATTTGTGGGGGCTGGACACACATCAAGCCCAGGAAAAGCTTCCGGCCAAAACCGGTAAAATTGTTATCGGGCCGGCCGGTGAAAACCTGGTCAAGTATGCCGCCATTGTCTCCGGAAACCGGGTAGCCGGCCGGGCCGGGGTGGGAACGGTCATGGGCAGCAAAAACCTGAAAGCAGTTACGGCTGCAGGCAACCTCAAACCTCAGCCGGCTCAAGAAGGGCTCTTCAAAGAAACCTGCCGCAAGTGGCGGGAGCTTTCCCGCTCCCACCCTGCTACCGGCGAACAGCTTCCCCGCTTCGGTACCGCAGCCTTTGTCAATATCTGCAACGCCACCCATACCCTGCCTACCCGCAATTTCCAGTCCGGGCAATTTGAGCAGGCCGAGGCGGTCAGCGGTGAAACCCTGGCCGAAAAATATCTCACCGGAAACGAGGGCTGCCTGGGCTGCCCCATCGCTTGCGGCAGGCAGGTCATGCTGGATGGAATGAAAATAAAGGGGCCGGAATATGAAACCGTGGGCCTGCTCGGCCCGAACCTGGCCATCGGCGAGCTGGAACCAATCATTGAATGGAATTACCTGGCCGACCTTTACGGCCTTGACACCATCAGCCTGGGGGGAGTTCTCGGCTTCGTTATGGAGGCCGGCGAAAAGGGCCTTTTAAAAACAGATCTTGCTTTTGGCAAGACCGCCAACATAACCAAAGCCATTGAAGATATTGCCTACCGGCGCGGCTTTGGCGATGAAATGGCGGAGGGAACGCGCTTCCTGGCCCAAAAATACGGCGGCATGGAATTCGCCATGCAGAGCAAGGGGCTGGAGCTGGCCTCTTACGAACCCCGGGGCGCCGTAGGACACGGCCTCGGCTACGCCGTGGCCAACCGCGGCGGCTGCCACATCGCGGCGGGGTATTGCATATACCTGGAAGCCAACGGGCCGATTACCGTTGACCCGCTGACAGTACAGGGCAAGCCGGGCCTGGTGATCTTAAACCAGAGCACCCTGGAAGCGATCAGCACCCTGGGGTGTTGTATCTTTACCACTTACATGATGCTGCCCCGCAAGCTGCTGGAGCTTAATGCCCGTTCCCGGTTTGTGTCACGAATGTTAAGGTTCGGCTTCCAGAAGGGCGGAAACCTTATCGGCAGGGCCCTGGCCCTGCCCGCCTGGACCCTGCCTATCAAACCGCCTTTTATCTCTTTTCCCCAGGCGGAAGCCCACGCCCACTGCACTGGCCGCCGCTTCACTATGGGCCAGATGATTGAGCTGGGCAAACGGGCCCTGAACATGGATCGCCTCTACAACGTGCGGGAAGGCTTCTCGGCCAAAGATGACACCCTGCCGGCCAGGCTTACCGAAGAGTTGCAGCGATCCGAGGAGCCGCGCTCGCGGGTGCCCCTCGCGCAGATGCTGCCCCGTTACTATCGCATGCGCGGCTGGAGCGCCGACGGCATTCCTACCGAAAAAACCTTGCGGCGCTTGCAGATTGAGCAAAACAACTTGCTGTAAACCGCAAAGGGCTGCTCCCTGCCGGCTCGATTCGACCCGGGGCGGCAGGCGAATCAGGCCGGCCTGACGGATCAAGTGAGTAACTTTTCGGCGCTGGCTATTCACTCCTCAGAATAAGTCCTGGAGAACAGGCCGCAGGCTTAGGCCTGTTCTCCTGGGAAAGGATTTAGGTAGAGAGGGCGCCAGGTGCTTAGCCTGAGGAATAGATCTGGAGATGGAAGCATGGTTACAGTAAAACTTTATGCCTCCCTGCGGCTTAACCCGGAAGAGAAAGAATTTACCAGCGCCGCCGCCACTGTGGAAGAGGCTCTAGAAGAAGCGGCGCGGCGCTACGGCCCTGCATTTAAAGAGCGGCTCAAACACGCCACTGTCCTGGTCAACGGCCGCCATACCGCCCACCTTAACCGCAAAAAGATTCGCCTGCAGCCAGGAGACACTATCTCTCTCTTTCCTCCCCTGGCCGGCGGCTAAAGTTATGGAGCGTTACTGGGGTTCCGGTTCGAGGAACGCTTCCAGGGGGATGTCCTGGTACGGGGTGGGAGTGCCGCTAACGTCGTTATAGTGCCACCATTCCGTGGAAACGCCGGCAAAACCAACGCTTTCCATGACGGATCTCAACAGGTCCAGGTTTTGCCGTGCTGCCGCGGACATATCCGGCGAATCGGGCCAGGCCTTCTCGCTAAAATCGTCAAAAGCGGAAGGCATCTCCAGCTCGTTTCCGAAACGGTCCACCAGGGTCAAATCCACGGACATACCATTGTTGTGCCGTGCCCGGAAGCCTGAAACCGGCGGCGGGTCTTCCGGTTTAATCACGTAGCGGCTGTCCGGAAAGGCTTGCCACAGGATCGCTTGAGCCGAAAGCGGGCGGTAGGCATCCCACACCTTGATCGTGTAACCGTGCTCCTGAAATATTTGATTGGCCCGGACCAGTTTTTCCGCTGTTTCCCGCTTCAGCACCGCCACTGCCGCGGGATAAATCACCTGCCCGGTAAAATTGTCCGCCGTGGCATAACGCAGGTCAACCACAATACTTTCATCCAGATCGGTAAGCGCAACCAGCCCGTCAATCTCCCGCACTTTTTTTTCAGAGGGGGTCTGCTCTATTTCCGGTTCTGAAGACGGCGGCACATAGATGCCATCGGGGGGTTCCGCCGGCGGCTGTAACTGTTCAACACTACAACCGGCCGCAGACAATACCACAAGAACAAAAATTAGGACTACCGCCCCTACACGTTTTAATATCTTCAATCTTTAAAACCTCCCTCCTGCTCTATCTTAGCGACAACTGGATCAACCGTAAAGTTCCGATGGGCACGGGGCCAGAAACCGCCTGCACCCCCCCTCCACGAAGGAGAAGGGGATTTCGGGTGCCTCGCCTGTTTTTATTCCGGCTAAGTCTACAGGATTTTTAATACTCTTGTCGAATGTTTTACGAATATGATTTTATCTTAAGGAGGATGATGATTCACGAATGCCGGATATTGCCCTGGTAACCGATTCTACAGCTTACCTGACCGCGGAGGAAGTAGAACAAAACCATATTACCGTAATCCCTCTGACCGTCAATTTTGACGATGGCTATATCGACGACGGCCTGGTGGAGGCCGAAGATTTTTTTGCCCGGGTGCACCGTTCCCAGAAGATGCCTTTCACCTCTCAACCGGCGGTAGGGCAGTTCGCGGAGGCGTACCAGGCTTTGCTGGATCAGGGCAAAGAAATAATCTCCATACATATTTCCGGTAAGCTCAGCGGCACCATTGAAAGCGCCGGTGGTGCCGCACGAATGCTGGACGAGTCGCGCATTTCCCTGGTGGACTCGGAACAAACCTCCGCCCCGCTGGCCTATTTGGTGCTGGCGGCGGCACAGTGGGCGGCCGCCGGACTAAGCCGGCAGGAGATCGTTGCCCGCCTGGAAGAGGAAAAAACAAAAATACGGACCTTTTTCGTCCCGGACACACTGGAATACCTGAAAAAAGGCGGGCGCATCGGCGGCGCAGCGGCGCTGCTGGGTACGCTTCTGCAAATTAAGCCTGTGCTGTACCTGCACCAGGGCCGCATTGAAGTATTCGAGAAGGTGCGGACGAGAAATAAAGCCATTGCCCGCATTCTAGAGGAGCTGCCTGCGGAACCTGCAGAGGCAAAAGTAAGCGTTGTCCACACCCTGGCGAAAGAGGAAGCGGAAAAAATAAAAGAAATGATTTTGCAACAGCTCCCGCAGGCCAGGGTAGAGGTGCGGGAACTGGGCCCGGTGATCAGCGTTCATACCGGGCCCCGAGTAATCGGTATTGTATACTGGCCGCAATCATAAACCAAACCGACTGAGAACCGGGGGTGCTTACTATTTCCACAACTGATTACAGCGACAAAGAGATTTTACACGCCGAAGATTTTAAAAAAATGATTATTGGTGCAGCATACTTTTTCTCCAGGGAGAAAGAAACAATCAATAATCTTAACGTTTTTCCGGTACCCGACGGCGATACCGGCACCAACATGAGTATGACCCTTGTCGCCGCAGCAGAGGGCTGTCTCGATTACCAGGGCGGCTCCATCGGAGAACTATCGGCTATCGCCGCCCGGAGGGCGCTCATGGGGGCCCGGGGCAATTCCGGGGTAATTCTCTCTCAATTTTTACGGGGCCTGGCGCGGGGCTTAAGAGATAAAATTAGTATCAGCCCCGCAGGGCTGAGTAAAGCTTTTCAGTATGGGGTTGTCTACGCCTATAAAGCCGTCAGCCGCCCGGTGGAAGGGACGATCTTGACCGTATCCCGGGAGATGGCCCGGGGCGCCCGCGCCGCGGCGCGAAACGGTCTGAAGCTCGACGGGGTACTGGAAGAAGCCATCCGCAGCGGGCGAAAAGCCCTGGAACGCACCATCGAACAGCTTCCCGTTTTAAAAGAAGCCGGTGTTGTTGATGCCGGAGGCATGGGGCTGGTTGTATTTTTAGAAGGATGCCGCACCTCCCTGCGGCACTCACTGGGAGAAATTTTAGAAATGGGCAGTTTAAGCCCTCCTGCGGGAGAGCCACCCCCTCAGGTTATGGAGGCCCCTCCGCTGCAGTTGCCCCACCCCTACTGCACGGAACTGCTGGTTAAAGGAGACGCAGACAGCGACCTTTTGCGCTCCCGCCTGGAGCCGCTGGGTGATTCCCTGCTGGTGGTGCCGGATGAGCAGTTGACTAAAATACACATTCATACCGCGGTACCTGACCAGGTTTTAAAAGTCTGCCTCGCTTGCGGCACTCTGCATGACATCAAAATAGAAAACATGCTTGACCAGCATACCCAGACCGTCCAAAAAAAGGCGGATGCCGAGCCCATGGTTACTCTGCCATCCCGGGGCGAAGAGACGGCAGCCAGCCGCAGCGGTATCATCGCCGTCTCTTTCGGTGAGGGTTTTCGCGATATTTTCTTAAACTTAGGCGCGGAAGAGGTTGTCTTCGGCGGGCAGACCATGAATCCCAAAGTGGAAGACCTGGTAGCAGCGGTGCAAAACCTTTCCGGCAGCCGGGGCATAATCCTGCCCAATAATAAAAATATTATCATGGTGGCGCAGCAGGTGCCAGCGCTGACTTCCAAAGAGGTGGTGGTGCTGCAAACCCGCACCCTGCCCCAGGGGCTGGCTGCACTGCTCGCCTACAACCCGGACCTGGATTTAAAAGAAAATTTAGAGCAGATGCAGGAGGCTGCCGGACGGGTGAAATCGGGGGAGGTTACCTATGCCACCCGCAGCACCCAATTAAACGGCATTCCGGTAAACAAAGGTGATTTTATAGGCTTGCAGGAGGGCAGCATCAGCTTCTGCGGCGCTGACCGGCGGCAAGTTGCTCTCGAACTGGTGGCGGCAATGCTTGGCCCCGAAGACGAAATTGTTACCGTTTTTTACGGTAAAGAAGTCTCTGAAGACGAAGCCACCGCCCTGGCCCGCCGGATTGAAAAAAATCATCCCCAGGTGGAAGTGGAGCTCAAATACGGCGGACAACCCATTTATTACTATATCATTTCAGTGGAATAGCCGTTCTGCCGGATAGATAAAAATGGAATTATATTGAGGGGAGAAGGGATTGGCACCCCGTTCAGTTTTAACTTAATCCTGCTTTTGGGTCATAATCGTTTGTGTTCCGGTAAACACTACAAAAAAGCAGGAGGTGCAAAAAATGATCTGTGCCGAAGTATCGATTTATCCCCTCAAAACAGGCAATGCCAGCGCAGTGATCAACAACGCGATAAACTCATTGAATGACCATGAAATAGAGTACACCGTAGGCTCTATCAGCACGCACCTGCACGGCAGTGAAGGGCAGGTCTGGGACAGCCTGCAGCAGATGTTCAACCGGGCTCGCGAATCGGGAGAAGTGAGCATGGTGGTCACCATTACCAATGCTGCCGACTAGCTCTTAAGGCGCCGCTTTTATGGTGCTGCGGCGGTGCCCCTGGCCCTTCAGGCCGGCCCAACAGTTTTGAAACTTTCCAGCCAGGGCGATGTTTTTTAGAGGCTCTCTGCCCGTACCGCGGGCCAGGAGAACTTTGCAACAAGAGGCGGGCCTGGAATGGCCGCCGCGACCCTTGCACTCAAAATATAAACCGCCGGATATTACCGGCGGTTTTATATAAATGGGGACAAGCGTCTTACTTTACTCTCACTTCGCGTAGAGGTGCTTCATAATATCGCGGCGCGACACGATACCGGCCAGTTCCCCCGCCTCATTGAGCACCGGCAGCCGGTTTACTTCATGCTCGACCATCAAGGTGGCCGCCTGTTCAATACTCTCTTCAGTCCCCACGGAAACTACCTTTTTAGTCATCATTTCTCCGGCAGTTAAAGACATGGCCCGCTTAATTTCATTGATAAATTTCGTGGGGCTGCCCAGGAAAACCAGGCCGCCTAAGATTTCCAGGTAACCGGGAGCCTTGATCCGCGAGGCCCGCCGGATTAAATCGCCCTCGGTAACCATGCCGACCACTCGCCCGCTCTGATCCGTCACAGGCAAACCGCTGATATTGTGCTTTAACATCAGGTTGGCGCACTTTTCCACCGGATCGTCCGTGGTTACCATAATTACAGGCCCGGTCATCACTTCTTTAACCAGCATTAATTCCATCCTCCCGCTTAGATCATGGCCTTCTTAATTTATTCAAGATCAGCGGGAATAATCCATTTAGTTATACTTTTTTTCCGGAGCACTAATCATGGTCACCCATCCTATCAGCGACACCACACCCGCAGCAGCAAGGAGCCCCAGGGCGAGAAGCACCGGTGAGCTGTTTTGCTGAATGGTCAGCACGCTGCTCCACCATTCCGGCCTGATCTGCGTCAGCGCAAAGAGCAGCACCGCCAGCGCAGGAAAGATGAACCATTTGCCCCAGCGATAGGAGAAGGTTCCGAGAACGTGGCTTGCGGTAATGATAAACAGGGCCACAGTAAAGTGCACCAGGAAAGCTTCTACAAACGTATGCCTCTCCATACCGTAAAAGCTAAAATAGTAAATCTCGCCGATGCCCCTGAGGGCCTTTACCATCCGGAGCTCGAATAGCAGATAGGCCGCTGTCTGGAGAATGGCGTTATAGCAGGAGAAGAGCAGGGAAAAAAGCAGAACAGCCAGGTAATATTCGTCCCTGTTAAATGTAATCTCAGGCGCTCCAGTAATGGAAATTTTTGCGGTAAAAAAACCGACATAAAAAAGATAGATAAATAGCACCCACAGGCCACCCATAATCATATATCCTTCTGATGGAAAAATTTCGTAACGGACAGCGCCCCACAGTATCAGCAGCAGGTAAATACCGGTAAAAACAAACCAGAAAGCAATAAAACTGGCCCGGTAATGTCTCATGAGCATATCGCACATTGAAGAAATTCTTTTAGTCATTCTTAGCTTCCTCCCTACCGGTCAAGTTGCTCAGCCGGTGCCGGATTCATCTTCGATGTATTCCAAAATATCTCCCGGCTGGCACGATAAAGCTTTACAGATGGCATCAAGGGTGGAGAAGCGAATAGCCTTGGCTTTATTATTTTTAAGGATGGACAGGTTTACGGTAGTTATGTTAACCATCTCCGATAGTTCTGTTAGCGAGATCTTGCGCTTCGCCAGCATCACATCCAGGTTAACGATGATGGGCATTAATTATCTCTCCAGTTTCACTAAATCGTCAGCTTGTTTTCTTCTTTAATCTGGTAAGACAGTTTGAATATCTCTGCCAGCACCAGGGCGAACAGTCCGAAAAAGATAAATAAAAACAGGCCAATGTTTAAAATTATCCCCCCTTCCCCCAGCCCGAAGATAACCAGTTGCCTGTCTTTGATGATGCTTACCAGGGTAAAGATAAAATTAATGGCCCCGATAGCCAGCGATAAAATGCCGATGGTCCGAAAATTGTGCACATTCTCCAGGGTAAATGGCTCTCCCTCCAGTATAGTCCGGATGATCTGCCGCAGCTTAATCATGGTGATCAGGGCGATAAAAAATGCAGTTAAAAAGAGAAGATAAATTATGATGTTTTCCCAGTTTGGATAGGTGATACTGCTGTAGACAATAGCAATAACGGACAGCAGAAAAACGATGATACTGATGATGAAAAAAGTGTTCACAAAAGCGCTTAAAGCCCTGGCGGTTGGAAAACCTGCCTTCTTCACAGTTCACCACCCTTTCTGCCGTTTTGAGCATATTTTACCATATTTGCATAACGATTATCAATAATAATTTAACGTAATGCATAAATTTTCTTAAACAGAGCGGGCCCCTGGGGGCCCGCTCCACGGCATTTATGGTTAAATGCATCAGGATTAATGGCTGCCGCTTTCCATGGCTTTTTTCTTCATTTCACGGCGCAAAATCTTGCCGATAGCCGATTTGGGCAGTTCATCGATAAAGTAAATCTTCCGGGGCACCTTGTATGCGGCCAGGTTTTCCTTGCAGTAGCGGATCAACTCCTCTTCGCTCAAAGTTTCCCCGGAGCGGGGCACCACATATGAAACCACGGTTTCGCCGCGGTACTGGTCAGGAACGCCCACGGTACATGCTTCTTGAACCCCGGGGTGAGCAAAAAGGACGTCGTCAATCTCGTTGGGATAAACATTAAAGCCCCCGGCGATGATCAGGTCTTTACGCCGATCGATTACCGATAGGTAGCCCTCTTCATCCATAATGCCGATATCCCCGCTGTAGAGCCAGCCGTCCCGCAAAACCTGTTCCGTCTCTTGTGGATTCCGGTAGTATCCCTTCATCACCTGGGGCCCCTTGATCAAAATCTCCCCGGCTTCACCCGGCGGCAGCTCTTTTGTGCCGGTTTCAATATCCACGATTTTAATATCGGTATTGGGTAAAGGCAGGCCCACCGAGCCCGGTTTAATCTTTCCTTTCCACGGTGAAGCCGTGGCCAGGGGGGTGCTCTCCGTCAGGCCATAGACATCGATAATCGGCTTGCCGGTAAGCTTCATCAGCCGGTTATACGTGTCCACGGGCAGCGGTGCCGCGCCGGCAAAATAACCTTTGATAAAGGAGAGATCCATACTGGTGAAATCTTTATTGACCAGCAGCCCGGCATAGATTGTGGGCACCCCTGGCAGATAATCAGGCTTGAACTGCTTAACCATTTCGGCTACAATGGCCGGATCGGGACGGGGCACGATAAGTGCCGTCAAACCGGCCCAGAGGGCATAGTTTTGCATGGCCGTGAAACCGGCGGAATGGAAATAGGGATAGACCGCCAGCAGCTTCTCCCCTTCTTTGACGCCCGGCAGCCAGGCGGCAAACTGCTGCACGTTGGCGGAAATATTGGCATGAGTTAACATCACTCCCTTGCTGACCCCGGTGGTGCCGCCGGTATAGAGGATTGCCGCCACCTCATCCCAGGAGGAGAGTTCCTCCACGGGTATACCGGGATACTGTTTCAGCAAATCGGTAAAGCGGAACACATTTTCCTGCGGCGTAATCTTGCGGTACATCTTTTTTTTCACCAGCGGATAAAGCTGTTTCTTGGGGAACGGCAGAAAATCGTTGATATGACAGGTAACAATTTTTTGAATCCCGGTCTTCTCTTTCAGGCTGAGCAGGCGCGGCAGCAGCAAGTCCAGCCCCACCACTAGCTTTGCCTCTGAATCGTTGAACTGGTGGGCCAGTTCGCGCTCGGTGTAAAGGGGATTGTTCGGCACCGCCACTGCGCCAATCCGGAAAGTCGCGTACATGGCTATTGTCATCTGCGGCAGGTTGGGCAGTACTAAGGCCACTTTATCTCCCGGCGCCACGCCCAGCGCCAGCAGGGCCCGGGCAAAGCGGTTCACCAGGGTCTCCAGCTCACTAAAAGAGATCTCCCGGCCCATGTAGTTCATCGCCGCCAGGCCGGCCCGTTTTTCGGCAGAGCGGCTCAAGGCTTTCGAAAGAGTGATCTCTTCCAGCTCAAGGTAATGGGGCACGCCGGGTGCATAAGACTGGTGCCACCGTTTACTTTCACTCATTTTCCAGCACCTCCTCATGGAGTCGTCAAGCTAAGGTCCGAAAGCGGGTAAGACGCGCAGGGATGGATAAACCCTAAACGGCGGTCCGCGGCGCGCCGCCCATCGCTTTCCGGGCGGACATATACTTCTCCCGCTGTCAACAGAGAGCGGCAGAAACCGCACTCGCCGGAGCGGCACTGTGAATCGGGAGCCAGGCCGGCCCGCTCCAGGGCCGTAAGGATGCTTTCCTCCGCCGCCGCCGGTACGGTGTATTCCGCGCCGCGCCGGCGGAGATGCAGTTGAAAGATCCGCCCCCGGGCCCCGGCGGGGTAGCCGGGCTCTGCAGTAATATCCTGCACCGCCCCGGCCAGTTCCCAGCGGATCTGCCGCCGCGGCAGGCCCAGTTGGGCAAACTGCTCCTGCAAAAAGCGATACATCTCCGGAGGACCGCAGACAAAAAAGCTCTTCCCGGACAGTTCGCCGGCATATTCCCGGATTAGCGCCGCATCGATGAACCCCTTCAGCCCATCCCAACCTGCCGCAGGTTCGCTGATGACATGCTCCACCCTGATTTTTTGCGGCGCTTTTGCCGCCAGGGCCTCCAGCTCTTTGGCAAAAATAATTTCATCGGCCAGGCGGCTGCCGTAAAGGAGCAGCAACTCCAGGTCCAGCTTTCCGGCGGCGATTTCGCGGATCATAGAGCGGAACGGGGTCACACCGCTGCCGCCGGCAATAGCGACGATCTGCCGGGAATCCCGCAGCGGTTCAAAATAAAAGTTTCCGTGGGGTCCGCTGGCTTCCACCAGCGATCCGGCTTGCCATTGGCGCCAGATCTGCTCGCTGACAAACCCTCCCGCCTTGCGGCGCACGGTCAGCTCCAGAAAGCCGGGCCAATCCGAGGGGGCCGAAGAAATGGAATAGGGACGGGCCACCCGCTTCCCTTCCACTTCCATTTTTACGCTCAAATACTGCCCGGCCCGGAAAAAAGGCAGCCCGCTTCCCTCTGCTGCAGTAAAGCGGTATGTCCTGGTGTCGGAGGTTTCATCTTTTATGGCCTCCAGGCGCAGGGTGATTTTTTCCGGATGCAGCCGCTGGACCAGCTCCTGCACCGGGTCGCTCAGGTCAAGCGTGGCCGGTGCGGCCTCAATTTTTTGCGCGCGGAGGGAAGTTAACTCCATCATGCGGGCCAGATCCTGCTCCATACCGTTGATTTCCATGGTTAGGCCTCCCTTCCAGCGGAACCGCCCAGGTGGTGCAGCACCGCCAGGGCGGCAGCCCGCCCGGAGATGATCGATGGAGCGTAGCCATGGCCCATGAAGGCAAAACCGCCGGCAAACTCCAACCCCTTGATCAACCGCTCGCTGCCGGTGGCCATGGACCGGGCCACTATTGAATCCCAGGGATCCTGTTCGTAGCCGTAAATAACCCCTTTGTAGGCGCCGGTATAGCGGGCAAAGGTCTGGGGTGCAGCTACCTCGATTTCTTCGATATGGTCCCGGATAGGGGCGTTTAAATACTCTTCCAGTTGCCGCACCATGGCCCCGGCCATCTGATTTTTAACATCGTAATACTGTTCCGGGCGCACCTCCCGCCAGGCCTCCGGCCCCACCAGGGAGGTGGCGGAAAGGATGGTTGTTCCCGGAGGGGAACATTCCGGGTTGGCCCGGTTTAAGCAGATCACGGCCTGCATCTGCGGCGGCTCAAAGCGGCAGAAGTTGGCGTAGGCCTGTTCGGTATCCATGGAGGGGCCGATGAAATAACCGTAGCTGTCCAGGTTTAGCGCCTCCGGGGTCGCATCGAGCCCCAGGTAAACCACCAGGGCGCTGGTCCCGACCCGGCGGGCGTTCAGCAGCCTGGCCGCCCGCTCCGGCACCGCCTCGCGCGGGTGCACCAGGCGCCCGTAAACCAGGTGCGGCGAAAGATTGGCCACCACGGCGCGGGCTTTGATGTGCTCCCCGCCCTCCGTTTCAACGGCCACAACTTTTCCCCCCTCTACCAGGATTTTGCTGACCCGGGTGTTGTAGCAAGTCTCCCCGCCCAGCTCGCGAATGCTCGCATCCATGGCCGCCGCCAGGCCGTGCGAGGTAAAACGGGGAATATACGCGCCCTTGCTGATGTAGCTGTAGAGCATCACCGCAAAGAGGGTGAAGCTCATCCGGCTCACCGGGACGCCCATGTAGCTCCAGTAGGGATAGATCATTTGCAGCGCTTTTTCCGGCAGGCCGAATTTTGCCGTTACCTCGGCCACAGTATAGCCCGCGGTGGTGACGAAAGCAGGGTAGCGTTCCAGCAGCACGGCCGGGTCCGGTTTCCCTCCCGAGCGGCCGATGAAACTCAAAGCCCGGGACACCTCGCGGCATACTTCCATATAACGGGCCAGGGGTTCACGGCTGCCGGGGACCGCCCCGGCGATAGTCTCGATAAACGGCTCTACCCCGAAAGGGATCTTGATATTCAAACCCGCTTCGGGCAAAATGAGGTGATAGGCCTCGGGCACCGGCAGAAACTCTACCTGCACCCCGACCTCATCCTCTAAAAAACGGCGCACCGCGCCCTTATTGTCGGGCGGCCCCACATCGGAAAGTTCATGCAGCGAAACCTCGAACTCAAAGCGCCCGCGGACAAAGCTGGTGGCAAATCCCCCCGGCAGGTTGTGCTGCTCCAGCAGCAGCACCTTCGCCCCTTCCGCCGCTAGCTTCAGGGCGGCGGAAAGGCCGCCCAGCCCGGCGCCAATAACCACCACATCATATTCAAGGAGGGACGGTTCTTGACTTGAATTGGCAGCTTTTACCTGATGCAATTAATCACCCTCTTTTTTAGTTTGGTACGGTTATGAACACGAAAAACAAAGCTGCCGCAGTTACTGGCCGATCCACCAGCGGTGGCGAGCAAAGCTGCGGCAGCTTAATTCTAAGAAGCTGTTGTTAGTAATTAGTAATCAGCAATCAATTGTCAGGATTATCAGTTCAGCAGGAACAATTTTGCCTCATTCTGATGGTGCCCTCTAGGCGTGTTGTTGTTAACCAAGATATGCAGCATGCAGCAATGGTAAACGGGTCAAGCAGGGGCGGTTTACCGCACTACCCCCCTCCCCGACCCTCCCCCACGAGGGGGGATGGAGCTTTAAAGACCTGGCTTAATCATTTTTTCTTGGTTCTGGGTTCTGAATTCTGGATTCTATTGGCCCGCTTAAAGCCTGCTTTCCCGCTTCTGCCTACCTCCTATCTCCTTAATCAGGTTTCTGCCTCATCCCCCCCATTTATAGAAGTTAGAGGTAAGAGGTAGGAAGTTAGAGGCCCGTAAAAGCCTGCTTTCCCGTTAATTTCCTACTGTTTCCGGTTATTTGCCTTTGAATACCGGTTTTCGTTTCTCCAGGAAAGCAAGCACCCCTTCCTTGTGGTCTTCGGTCTGGAAGCAGAGGCTCTGGGCATATATCTCCAGTTCCATGACCTCTTCCAGGTTTAAGTCGAAGCTTTTATTCAAAATCTCCTTGGCCTGGGCCAGGGCTACGGCCGGTCCTTCGGCCAGTTGCTGCCCCAATTGCAACGCCTCTTCGAGCAGTTTATCGGCCGGAAAAACGCGGTTGGCGATGCCGATACGCTGTGCTTCAACGGCGTCAATATTATCCCCGGTAAAGACCAGCTCTTTCGCCCTGGCGAGGCCGACCAGGCGGGGTAAAAAATAGAGCGCCCCGCAGTCAGGGACGGCGCCAACCTTGATAAAAGCCTGCCCGAACTTGGCCGTATCCGCGGCCAAGATAATGTCGCAGAGCATGGCCAGGGAAAAACCGGCGCCCACGGCGTAGCCGTTCACCGCGGCGATGACCGGCTTGGGCACGCGGGCCAGCTCCAGGAGATGGACATAACCTTCTTTAAGATAGCGGCGCCCTTCCAGCAGCTCAAAGCCCTGCATCAGCCGGCCCAGGTCACCGCCCGCGGAAAAGACCTTTCCTGTCCCGGTAAGAACAATGGCCCCGATCTCCTGGTCGGCCGCGGCTTCGCGGATGGCACTGATCAGATCCCGGGCCAGGGGCGCCTCCAGGGCGTTCATCACCTCCGGCCGGTTCATGGTAATAAGGGCTACATTGCCCCGCCTCTCATACAAGATGGTCTCATACTCAGACACTTGAAAAGCCTCCTTTTAATCCAGTCCGAGGATGCAAATACTGCACACATTCTGGGCGGGAATGCCGCCCAGGTTATGGGTCAGACCCAGGCGGGCGTTCTTGACCAGCCGCTCTTCCGGCCAGCGCTGCAGCAACTGGTTGTAGACTTCATAGATCATGCGCAGCCCCGAGGCGCCGATAGGGTGCCCGAAGCATTTCAAGCCGCCGTCAGTCTGGCAGGGGATCTGCCCGTCCAGGTCGAAAAAGCCCTCCAGGACATCCCGGGGCGCCTGGCCGGGAGGCGAGATATGCAGATCTTCCATGGTTACCAGCTCGGTGATGGAAAAACAGTCGTGGACCTCGATCAAACTGAGCTCTTTTCGCGGATCATTTATCCCCGCCTCTGCATAGGCTTTCTTGGAAGCAATGCGCGTGGTCTCCACCGTGGCTCCATCCCATTTATGGTAAGCAAGCTCTTCCCCTGAACTTACCGCTATCTGCAGCGACTTTACTTTAACCAGGTCCTGGTTGGGCTTCAGTTTACGGGCAATCTCCGGCGTGGTGACGATGGCCATGGCCGCGCCGTCGCTGACGCCGCAGCAGTCAAAGAGACCCAGCGGGTAAGCCACAAAAGGCGATTCGGAAATCTGGTATTCGCTGACCTCCCGGCGCAGGTGAGCCCGCGGGTTTTTGGCCCCGTTCTGATGGCTTTTCCAGGAAATATGGGTAATCGCCTTCTTGATCTCGGCCATGGGAATGCCGTATTTGGCCGAGTAGGCCGTGGCCAGTTGGGCAAAAAGGCCCGGCGCAGTGCAGTTGGGGGTAATTAAGCGGGCCAGTTGGCCGAAAGCCGGTGAATCGGGCAGGCCGCCGTAACCCACGTCTTTAAGCTTCTCTACGCCGGCAGCGAGAACAATATCGTACGCGCCTGAAGCCACGGCATAGCAGGCGCCGCGGAAGGACTCTGTGCCGGAGGCACAGAAGTTTTCCACCCGGGTCACCGGAATCATGGGCAGGTGCAGGGCGTTGCTTAAATAGAGCCCTCCCTTGCCGATATTGACCTCGTCGATATGGCTGCCGATCCAGGCGGCTTGGATATCTTTCTTTTCGATGCGGGCGTCTTCCAGGCATTCCTGGAAAGCTTCCAGCAGCAAATCGCTGGCATCGTCTTCCCAGCGCTCGCCAAAGACAGTGCAGCCCATGCCCAAGATGGCTACCTTATCGCGGATTCCTCCGGCCATTTAGGACACCTCCTCCGGCGCAGGCACTGCTTTCCAGAAATAGAAAACAGTATCGCGCTTAGGATCGTAAAACTTAATGCGGAAAGAGAAGCGCACCGGCAGGCCCACCTTCAGATCCTCCAGGGTGCAATCGGTAAAATCAAACATGCTGCGCCCACCGCCGTTGAAGTCCACGTTGCCGTAAATTACAGGCGGGTTGGTTGAAGCGGCCAGCATGTCGGCAGTATAGCTGACAATCTTGCCGCCTTTTCCCGCTAGATAAACCGGGTCCATCTGGTCCACGGCGCCGCAGTCAGGGTTGACGCAAACCCGCTGGGGCGGGAACTGCTGGGTGCTGCAGTGGCGGCAGAGCGTGCCCTGCAAGCCCAGGATCGCCTTGCGGTTGCGCCAGATCAGCGACCAGCGGGTGATGTAATCTTCTTCAGCGCGGAGGCCGGTTTCCGCAGGAACCATGCTTCTCCAGACCAGGTATTTGTTATAGTTATCCAGCTCAACCCGGCGGGCCAGGGCATCCGACATCCTCTTGCGATCGGGGAAGCGGGCGATCTGTTCCGTAACCTCGAAGTAAAGGGCGTCACAACCGTTGCCGTAGCCGATCAGCAGCAATCTGTCGCCCGGCGAGGCCTCTTCCAGCGCCCGGGCCAGCATTAGCAGCGGGTGGGCCGCACCGGTGTCGCCGGTCTCCTGAAGCAGATCGTCCTGCACCTGGCTGTGATCCAGGCCCAGTTTGCGATTAATGTTCTTGCGGGCGGCCCCGTAGTAACAGGGATAAATAACTCTGGTAAAATCGCTTACCTGCAGGCCATACTTCCGGCACAGCCCTTCCACTGCCTGCGGGATCAGCCGTTCGTAGCCCAGGTCGCGAATCCAGCGCTCCTCCCACTGCCGGTCATAGCGGCTGCCGGCGCCGCGCAGGTGATCAACAAAGTCCACAGAAATGGAATAGGAGCCTTTGTAAGCGGCGATAACATCTTCATCGCCCACCAGGACAGCGGCGGCGCCGTCCCCGAAAACCATCTCCTGCACGGAGGCGGCCTTGCCGAGGCGGCAGTCTGCCGCGCCGGCCAGGACGTTCTTGCCGGCGCCCGCAGCCACCAGCTCCAGGGCGGCCAGAAGCGCCGTAGTACCGGCTTTCACCGACCCCCCGAAATCGGCGCTGCGGATCTCCTCCGGCGCGCAGAGCGCCCCGGCGACAATATTGGCATTCTGGCGCTCTTTGTAGGGGGCGGTAGTAGTGGCAAAGTAGACCGCATCCAGAGTATCAGGGTTGAAGCCCTGCAGGCAGCGTATGCCTGCCGCCACCGCCATGGTAATGGAATCTTCATCATAATTGGCCACCGGCTTTTCACCGGCCGCATTCATGATTATGGCCGGATTAAGCCAGCCCATGGCGCTATAGATGGTCATGCGGTTGATGCGGTAGTGCGGTACATAGCCGGCATACGAACGGATGCCAATCATTTGGCCTTTCACTCCCTTTTAATCAGATGTTCAGCCAGACAGCGGCGTTGGTCAGGCAGTAATCGCCCCGTTCGGCGGTCTTGCAGCGCAGGATGACCTTGTCGGGCTGCTCCTGCCACATTTCGGTAACGATCGTTTCACCCGGGAAAACGTGGCGGGAAAAACGCACTTTAATGGCCTTGAATCTGGCCGGATCATTGCCGCAGTATTCCCTGAGCACCGCCCTTCCGGCAAAGCCGAAGGTGCAGAGCCCGTGCAGGATCGGCTTTTCAAAGCCGCCCATGGCTGCAAAATTCGGGTCCGCATGGAGCGGATTGTAGTCGCCGGAGAGGCGGTAGAGCAGCGCCTGCTGGGGCAGGGTCGGCATGGAAACCACCCGGTCCGGCTCCCGCTGCGGCGGTTCATGGCCCGGCTCCGGGCCGCGCTCACCCCCGAAGCCGCCTTCGCCGCGAATAAAAGCGCTAAAAATATTCCTAAAAATCAGTTCACCCCTGGGGTTCTTGGTCTCCACTTCCAGCTCCACCAGGGCGCCCTTGCCCTTATCATAAATGGCGGCAATTTTGGGATAAGAAATCAGCTTCCCGGAAGTGGGAATCTCCCGCACCAGCTCCAGGTACTGCTCGCCGTGCAGCAGCATGGCCAGGTTGAAATCCATCCCCTCCAGGCCCACAATACCCATGAGCGAGGTGAACGGCGGGATTACCCCGAAAGTGGGCAGCACCTGCAGTTCGTTTTCATAGACGAATTTTAACTCCTCCGGTTCCGCCCCGGCGCCGACGCCCAGGGCGTAGAGGATCACATCCCGGGTCTCGTAGCTGTATTCCAGAGGAGGCAACTCTTTGCCGACCAGGTTAATATCGATAGGCAATCTGGACACTCCTTTCAGTGATGGCGCCGTGACAGCAGCCTTTAACCGTTCATTTTGGAGAGGATCATGCCGGCCTGCTCCATGGCCGAGGCGTACTCCCGGCCGCCTTCGAGGCTTTTAATCTGATCCAGCTTCTCCACCACCGCTTCAATGGTGATCTCTTTGCCGGCGTCAAGGACAACTCCCGGGCCTTCCACTATCGCGGCGCGGCTGAAATAGCCGCCTCCGGCGCTGAACATTTTGCCGCTGTCCTGGCACTGCTCCGAGCATAACCAGGCCACGATGGGGGCCACAAACTCGGGCTTAACCTTGCCGATGACCTCTTCAGGCATAACGGTAAAGGTAAGGCGCGTCCCGGCAGTGGGGACGATGGTATTGGCCAGGATGCCATAGCGCGCCCCTTCCTGGGCTACGCAGTTCATCAGGCCGGCGATGCCCATTTTGGCCGCGCCGTAATTGGTCTGGCCGAAGTTGCCGTAGAGGCCTGCGGCGGAGGCGGTAGAGACGATGCGCCCGTAGCCCTGCTCGCGCATGTGCGGGAATGCCGCCTTGGTGCAGAAGAAGGTGCCGTCCAGGTGCACGGACATTATTTTGCGGTAATCCTCAATCTCCATTTTCATCAGGCTCTTGTCCCGCAAAATACCGGCATTATTGATCAGAATATCAATTTTTCCAAAACTGTCCAGGGCGGTTTTGATTATATTTTGCGCGCTTTCCCACTCGGAAACGCTGTCATAGTTGGCGACAGCTTCACCCCCGGCAGCCTTGATCTCATCCACCACTTTTTGGGCCGGAGTCTGATCGGCCCCGCTGCCGTCAAAGGTACCGCCCAGGTCGTTTACAACTACTTTTGCCCCCCGGGAAGCCAAAAGCAGGGCGTAGGCGCGGCCCAGTCCACCGCCCGCTCCTGTGATCACCGCCACCCTGCCGTCAAAACGAATTTCAGACATTTGCACCAGCTCCTCTTTTTCAAAAATATTATGATATATTAAGTTTATTTTGTTTATTTAATTTAATCAATAATTTTATATAGTAAAAAAATAAACCAGGCTTATCCTGGAAAACATTTAATTTAAAGGACAATCCTAGAGGATTTGTTAAAAAAACGTATAAATAATGTTTAATAACCGTCAAACGAGAAGGTGATCCTGGATTTGAGCCGCCCCAAATCCCTCTACCTGCGCATCGGTGACCTGGCCGCCCGCTCCGGAGTAAGCAAGCAGTTGATTCATTACTACCTGCGGCGGGGCTACCTGCACCCGCCCATCTATAAAAGAGGCAACCAGGCTTTTTATGATGAGACTCACCTGGAAAGGCTCACCTTCATCAAGCGCTGTAAAGAAGAAGGCATACCTCTGCCTTTTACCATCGAGCTCTGGGAATTGTCCGCGGGAGAACCGCCGGCCAGGGGAACGAAGTCCCAGCAGAAGAAACAGACCAAGAACTCCCCCACCCGGGAGCAGATTATCGCGGCGGCCACGAAGATTTTTCTGACCAAGGGCTACAGCAATACCAGCGTCAGCGAGATCATGAGCGCTGTCGGCATCACCAAGCCCTCTTTCTATTACTATTTCGAGAATAAGCGCGACCTTTACCTGACCTGCCTGGACAGCACTTTCGAAGATTTCAGCACCTGGACCGTGGGCAAGATCCGCCAGGAGAAAAATCCCTGGAAGCGGATCGAGATGCGCTGCGAAGCGGCCCACAGCTACGCCGGCACCTTTCTGACCGCCATAAATTTGCTTAAGGAGTCGCTGCGCCACGAAGATGAAACGGAGCGGCGCCGGGCGGAAGCGATCCTGCGCCGCTCCTGGATTGAACCCCTGGCCAAAGACCTGGAGCGGGGTAAAAAAATGGGCCTATTCCGGCCGGTAGACAGCGAACTGATCAGCTTCGCCCTCATCACCATCACCGAAACCTTCGTCTACCGCGGCATCGTCTCCCACAAGCACGGCGGCGAAGCCATCCTCAAAGCCATCCTCGACCTGGTCCGGCACGGCCTGCTCAAAAACTAAAAGTGTCAGACACTTTAAGTTATTCTTGCCCAGATAACCTTGCTTTCAGCATTTTCCTGTGGTTATAATGAAAAGAGAGTTATTGTTTATAAAAGGGGGCTGGCCTGCTATGCCTTATGGAAAATACCGGCGCTACCGGTGGATATTTGCGGCGGTGTTTGTCGTGAATATTACTTTCATTGTCCTGACGGCGCTGGCCATGGTCTTTTATCCGGGCGGCACCCAGGATGACGAAACAGTGGTTGGTTATTCCTTGTGGGAGAACTTCTTCAGTGATGCCGGCCGTACCGAAGCCCTTATCGGTGAACCGAATACAGTTTCACATATCCTTTTCACCCTGGCCCTGTTTTTGGTGGGAGCGGTCATGGTGCTCTGGTTTCACGCCGTGCCGGTGCTTTTCACCGTTTCAAGGACAGCGAGATGGCTGAGTAGGCTGGCGGCGGCGCTCGGGGCGGTAGCGGGTCTGTCATTCATCGCGGTTTCATTGACGCCGTCAAATCTTAACATGGATCTACATATGAATTTCGTTTACTCCGCGTTTCTCTGTTTTTCTACCGCCTTTACCCTGTTCACCGTGTCCATGATCCTGGAAAAAGGCTACCCTAAAATATACCCCGCTACGGCCATTTTATTTCTGTTGATGCTTGTCACATACATATACCTGGCCCTGGCCCGCCCGGTATTCGGCGGGTTTTCCAGCCTGGCGATCCAGGCCACCAGCCAGAAAATTATTGTCTACACCATGATTATCTGCACCTTTTTTCAGTCTTGCGGGGCCTTAAAAGTATTGAACCGCATATATGCGGCTCAATCGTAACGAATGGAAAATAACTTAAAGTGTCTGACACTTTAAGTTATTCATATATGCGGCTTAATCGTACCCGAGCCTTCGCCGGCCCGGTTTCGTCGTTACCTTTACCGTTAGAAGTTAAATTTATATTTCCCGAGAACGTGGCTCAAGGGGACGCAGCCGATATGGCGGCTGTCCCGGCTGTCGTTGCGGTTGTCGCCCATGACAAAGATACAATCTTCGGGCACCTTTACCGGCTCCAGGTCCTTATATTCGGCCGCTTCCCTTACGTAAGGTTCCTCCAGGGGCACTCCGTTTCTAAATACCGTGCATCCCCGGAACTCCAGATAATCGCCCTCTTTGCCGATCACACGCTTGATCCAGTAGTGAGATTCTCCTTCCAACCCGAAAAAATAACGGGTAAACAGGTTAACGGTCAACATTTCCCGCAAGTCATCGCGAAAGGTGCGGGGGCGATTGACCCGGCTGTCAATGATGACAATATCGCCGTATTCAGGCTCGCCGCCAAAAGTATGGAGCAACTTGCTGATCAGCACCTTGTCACCGTCGTGCAGGGTGTCTTCCATGGAACGGCCTTCCACATAGGTGGGCTGCAGCACAAACAGGCACAGGGCCAGGGCCAGGACAAGCGCCGCCAAAAAATGAGCTACCCAGCTTGCCAACTCTTCTATGATCTTCATCCCGAAACCCCTTTGATCTGTCTTTCCCTAAATATTCGCGGACAAGGTTCAAAAACCCTGCCGCCTGAAGTTAGCTAATATCATGGGATTGACATCTTTGCCGGGTTTTTCACAGGCCAGGGATAAAGTTATCGAAATATGGCGGGATAGCATTTATATCCTGGTGCCAAATTGATCATTATAAAAGTGATAGGGGCCGCTTTTAAAAGCAGCTCCTTTTCTGAATGATTCAATTTATCCGGCTGCCCCGCGGGAAGGGCGGTCTTGCCGCCTCTTCCGAGGCTGCGTCATGGCGTATGTTTAGATTGGCTTCTTGTTTTTCAGGTAGCCCAAAACATAACCGCGTACCTCTTCCCGGATATCCGGCATTAAGATCATGCCATGGGGGAACGGGGTGGGCAGCACATCAAAGCGGTTATGATTCTCTCCGAAAGCAGCGGCTGAATCCAGCAGAAAATCGCACAAAGCCTGCGCATCGCTGTCACTGATGTCGGGCAGCAGCGCCGCCTGCTCCGGCGGGAGGCCATAAAATTCCGGGTCAGTTTTAAGCATGGCAATTAAACCGGGCAGGGTTAGGTAAACCGACGGATCGGCGCTGATCAGCAGCACCTTTTTCTTTAAATCCCAGGTATCGCGGATATCATTGTCATAGGCCAGATTCAGATACTGCAGAAAGGCATCGTATGAAAGCCCCGAATATGGATTATACTCCAGAAGTTCGACCAGGTTTCGCGTAAAATTGAATTGCTCCATGTCTGCAAAATTGTAATAAGCGCGGTCGATCAAAACTATATCGTTTACCAGTTTCGGATAGGTGCAGGCAAACATCATGGCCACATCGGCCCCGAAAGAATGCCCGACCAGGTTGATTTTTTTCAGCCCGTAATGATCGGCTACCGCCCTGATAGACCCGAGGAGAAAACCCCAGGATATGGCCCCGGCTTCAACTTGCCCGGATTTACCGTGGTTTGGGTAATCGAGGGTAACCGTCATATACTTATTATCAGGGTGAAACAGGAATTCGGCATGAGTGTGGTCTCCGCCCAGGCCGGGTAAAAACAGAATGGCCTCGTTTGCTTTTTCCCGGTAATTATAGGCCATGGAATAAATCTCCACATTCCCATACTGCACGAAAAATTCCGCAGTTGTTTCCGCAGAAGCCACGGGAATAAATGCGGCCACCAGCACAACGAACAATAATGCCGCCACCAACTTCCTCACTTTGATCACCTCACTTCTTTAAGTCATTGAAAAGTATTCGACAGGCACTGCCATTTTCCTTTTTTTACAGTAGAAAATAATGCCACAAGAGCAGAATTATCGTAAAAATTTTTAGCACCCAAAAAGCAGCCAGTCCCAGGGGAACCGGCTGCGATCAACCGGCAAATAAGCAAAAAGAAACGTTAAAATTCGCAGGAGCCCACCGTCCGCGGAAACGGGATCACATCCCTGATGTTGCTAACTCCGGTAATGTACATGATCGCCCGCTCAAGGCCCAGGCCGAAGCCGGCATGCTTGACCCCGCCATATTTGCGCAGATCCAGGTACCACCACAAATCCCGGAGGTTAATATTAAACTCGGCCATCCGTTTTTCCAGCACGTCCGCCCTTTCCTCACGCTGGCTGCCGCCGATGATCTCTCCAACCCCGGGAACCAGGAGATCCATCGCCGCTACTGTCTTTTCGTCCTCGTTGAGCCGCATGTAAAAAGCCTTAATCTCTTTAGGGTAATCAATAACAAAGACGGGCTTTTTAAACACTTTTTCGGTAAGGTAGCGTTCGTGCTCTGTCTGCAAATCTCTCCCCCAGGCCACGGGGTATTCGAACTTTTCCCGGGAACCTTCAAGAATTTTAATGGCCTCGGTATAGGTAATCCGCTCAAATTCAGAAGCGACGATGTTTTGCAGCCTCTCCCTCAACCCCTTGTCCACAAAACTGTTGAAAAAGTCCATCTCTACCGCCGCGTTTTCCAGGATGTAGCGGATAAGATATTTGACCATCTCTTCGGCCAGGCGCATGTTGTCGTTTAAATCGGCAAAGGCAATCTCCGGCTCGATCATCCAGAATTCAGCGGCATGGCGGGCGGTATTGGAATTCTCCGCCCGGAAGGTGGGGCCGAAAGTATAGACATTGCGGAAAGCAAGGGCGAATACTTCCGCTTCAAGCTGGCCGCTCACCGTCAGGTTGGTTTTGCGGCCGAAGAAATCTTCGGAGAAGTCTATCTCTCCGTTTTCAGACCGCGGAGCGTTCCCGGGGTCCAGCGTGGTCACCCGGAACAGCTCTCCCGCGCCCTCGGCATCATTGGCCGTAATGATCGGTGAGTGCAGGTAGATAAAGCCCTTTTCTTGAAAGAACTTGTGCACGGCAAAAGAGAGCAGGGAACGGACCCGGAAAACCGCGGAGAATAGATTGGTTCGCGGCCTTAAATGGGCCACCTCTCTTAAAAATTCCCGGGTATGCCGTTTCGGCTGAATGGGGTAATCAGCCGGAGATTCCCCTTCCAGGATAACTGCCGTGGCTTTAATCTCGAAAGGCTGTTTGGCTCCGGGGGTAAGCACCAGCTTTCCTTGAACAGTAATGGCGGATCCCACGCCAAGCCTGGCCACTTCGTCGAAGTTGGGCAAAAACTCTCTTTCATAAACTACCTGGATGGAGTTAAAATGAGTGCCGTCATTTAAGGCGATAAAACCAAAGGCTTTTTGATCGCGGTTGCTGCGAATCCAGCCGCTCACTTCCACCTGCCTGTCTGCATAACTGCCGCTGTCCCGGATGAGTTCCCTAACCAGTACTTTTTCCATGGCGGTCACCCTTTACCTTTTTGTGTCTAGTATACCCAATAGTAGAGAAACTGGAAAGAGAACGCTTCCTTAGTATCCGGAACTTCCAGCCTGTGGTCCGATTAAGATTATACTTTCCTGGCCATTTCTTCATCCGCCGCTCCGGCTTCGATGCGCCCAATTAATAATCTCGCCGTAAGGCTTCCCCGGTATCATCCAGTTACTCCCCTAAAAATATTCGGGAGAAGGAAGCATAAACTTGCGTTTCCTTCTCCCGGCTAGATGGTCGGTGGAATTGATTTACACTAGAAGCAGCATCCCCAGGGAAATAATAATCCCGCTATAAAGCAGGGCCATGATACAGTAACCCATGATGTCGCGTGCGTTTAACCCGGCGATACCGAGGGCAGGCAAGGCCCAGAACGGCTGGATCATATTGGTCCAGGCGTCGCCCCAGGCGATACCCATGGCTGTCTTGGCCACATCGGCGCCGAGAGCCTGGGCTGCAGGAAGCATGATCGGGCCCTGCACGGCCCACTGCCCGCCGCCGGAAGGCACGAAGAGGTTAATGATCCCGCCGCTGATGAAAGAGAAGAAGGGCAGGGTGTAGGCGGTGGAAATGGCAACAAACCAGTTGGATATAACCGCGGCCAGACCCGATTCAGTCATCATGCCCATAATGCCGGCATAGAAGGGAAATTGCAGGATGATGCCCCCCGAGCTCTTTACCGCTTCGTACAGGGCGCCGATATAGCGCCGCGGCGTGCCGTGCAAAATAATCCCGGCAAAGAGGAAAATAAAGTTAACGATATTCAGGTTTAATATTCCGCCGTTAATAAAGTAATAGACCAGGAAAGCTACTGCCCCAACAAACAAGATTATGGAAAAGATCCAACTGTTTTCTACTTTTTCCGCCGGGGTGACGGCAGTATACTTTTCCAGTTTCGGCTCCGACGCCTTTAAAATTTCTGGATCGATGACAAATGTTTCTTCTTTTTTGGGCATCATGAGCCAGGCCAGGATGGGTAGGGTCAGGATTAGTACGATGGCGATGGACAACGTCTGGACAGAAAAAATCGTTTCTCCAACCATGATTCCGCCCGTAATGGCCCACGACCAGTCCGTTTCCGTGGCCAACGCCAGAGGAATTGATCCGGACAGCCCGCCGTGCCAGACCAGGAACCCCATGTATGCGCTGGCAATAAGCAGGCGGTAATCGATCCCTTTTATCTCCTTGGCCATTTCCCGCCCCAGCAGGGCGCCCACCACCAGGCCAAAGCCCCAGTTGATCCAGCTGGCCACAGCGGCGATAAATGTTGTAATCATGATCGCTTTTGCCGGTGTCCCCGCCGCCCTGGCGATAGATTGCAAAAATCTCTTGATGATGGGACTGTTGGCCAGGGCATGGCCGGTCACCAAAACCAGCACCATCTGCATGGCAAATGTAAGCAATCCCCAGAAACCGTTGCCCCAATGGATAATCATATCCAGCGGTCCGCTATCGGTCAGAAGTATTCCGCCGATATAAACGATGAAAGTGAGGATAACGGCAAACAGAAACGGATCAGGCAGATACTTCTGGACCAGGTTGACAAAAAAACGGGTCATCAGTCGCATAAATCCGACACCTCCATGAAGATAATCCGGGCATTATACCCATACTAATGGAGGCGGTAGATTATGCCATCTATTTTTGGCGGCTATTTATATGCATTTATAAATGAGAGGGCTTTCGCAAAAAGTAATTCTTTATCATAATCCAGGGTGGCCATGTGGTCCGAATTTTCCAGCCAGAACACTTCTTTGACGGCAGAGCCGAGGGCAGCCTGGAGCAGAGCGGCGTTTTTATAGTGCACCACCGAATCATGGCGGGAGGCGATGAGCAGGACCGGGACGGTGACATGGGGCAGATCCTGCCTGACCCGGGCCAGCAACTGCATCAACTGGTGCGCCGCCGGCAGGGAGGCGCGGGGGTAATTAACCTCGATCACGGCGGGATCCCGGGTGCTGCGGCCAGGGAGCGGTATTTCTTTAATCACGTGCTTAAGCGGGGGCAGCAGGATTTTCATCCAGAGCGGCAGGTCGTAAGGGGTGCAGATGGCGATGGCTCCGCGGATCTCCGCAGGGTGCAGGCGGGCCAGGCGCAGCGAAATAGCGCCGCCCATGGATATACCAGCCACAAAAACACGGCGGCAGCGGGTGTTCAGTTCCCTCAGTCCTTCTTCCGCCGAAGCGACCCAGTCCCCGTAGCTGCAGCGGTGCATCTCTTCAAGGCGGGTGCCGTGGCCATGCAATCTCACGCCGAGAGCAGTGATCCCCGCTCCAGCCAGGTATTGCCCCATCTGCCGGAGGCCCTGGGGCGAACCACCAAAACCGTGGATGAGCAGGCACCCTGTCTCTCCGGCCGGGTAGAAGAACGGTTCGGCGCCGGGCATGACCGGCGCTGGCGCGGCTTCACTGTGTGCTTGCGGATTCATTTCCCCATTAAACAACTTTGGCACCTCCTCCCCGGTCCCCTTCCGCCTTGAAGAGGGCTAAAAACCGGCAGCGGCTTGCTTGAAAGATTATCCTTATTTTATTACTTCGATTGAGGTTGAATTAACCCTTTTTTGTTTTTATAGCTGTATTAGTAGTTATAGTCTGACGGGAGGCCCTGGGGGACGTAACGCAGGTGTTCTTTCAGTCCATCCTGTATTTCTTCGATCTGGTTTAAGTCGGCGCCGGTGAGGTAAGGATCCTCCTGTAGTTGGCGGCGGTACTCTTCCCCGGGGATCAGCGGCAGGACGCGAAAGTGGCGGCGGCCGGCGTGGTAGAAGCGGTGAATCCAGGTCGGGATATAGGTAATCTCGGTTAGCTCCACCCTGCCCCGGGTTTTATCTTTGATCACTCTGACGAAAAGCATTATCCCCGTATCAGTGTACGGGTCGATCTGGTCGCCGGTGAAGTTGCCCAGGGCATAGGCCACCGGCCCCTCCCGCTGCTCCCCGCTGCGGTTAAACTTGATAAATTCCAGCGGCTGAATGACGTGGGGATGGTTGCCGATAATCATATCGGCGCCTTCTTCCAGGAGCCGGGCGGCCAGGTTTCTCTGCTCGCCGCCAGGCTGGCGCTGGTATTCCAGGCCCCAGTGCAGGCATACTATGACCAGGTCCGCCTCACCCCGGGTTCTGTGGATGTCGTTGATGATCAATTCGGGTTCGAGCATGTTTACCAGGTATTCCTTATTTTCGGGCCGGGGAATACCGTTGGTGCCGTAGGTATAAGCCAGGAAAGCGGCCTTGATTCCGTTTACCTCCACGATTAACGCTTGATCACGCTCTTGCCGGGAACGGTAGGTGCCAAATGATTTTAAACCGGCCTCTTCCAGGAAGGCAAGGGTTTTCAACACACCATATTCACCGCGGTCGAGACAATGGTTGTTGGCCGTGCTGACCAGGTCAAAACCGGCATTTTTCAAGGCGCCGGCCAGGCTTTCCGGCGTATTAAAAGTAGGATAGCCGCTGTAGACCTGCTCTGCACCGGCCAGGGTAGCTTCCAGGTTGACTACAGCCAGATCCGCCGCCTTAACCAGGGGCTTCACCTTTTCAAACCAGGGGTCAAAATTGTAGCAATCATCCTCCGCTGCATAAACTGAATCAAACTGGGTTTCATGCACCATCACATCGCCGGCAAACAACAGGGTGGCTGCGGCGTACGCGGGAGGCTCTTCATTTTCGACTAAGGGCTGCGGGCCGGGAGCAGCAATGAAGTAGCGGTAAAAAATTATCGCCACAGCAGCGGTTGCAAGGGCCAATAACAGAGGCCAGCTCAGGTACCGCTTAATACGACTCCCCTCCCCATTACATATGTACTAAATAAATACGTTTGTAAGGATTTAATTATTAATCTGTTTGTGTAAAATTTTAGTAGGCGATTAGGGAGTCGAAAAGAGATGATATCTCCCGGCCGCATTGACCGCCGGGGCGGGTTGCATAAAAATTATAGCTCGCTAGTGCAGACTGCCGGCAGCGATAATTAAGCTAAGTTATGGGTGGCACCCTCAGCGCCACCGTAGGCCAAAGGCGCCTCGCTGCCACGGCCGGCCTCATCTTCGCAGGGGACAGGCTGAAAAACAAAAAGGCACCCGCTGGCACAGGGTGCTCCGGATAAAAATGGTTAAAAAAGGCGGCCTAACTAAAGGGGCGACGCGGCAGAGTTTAACAGCAGGCCGCCCAGCACGGCCAGAAATGTACTCAGCAGCGTGCCCACCAGGTAATATTCGGCGAAGTCGCGGTGCTCCAGGTCTTTATAGCGGGCGATGGACTTGGCCGTAAGGACAAAGGTGATGGCGGTAAAGGCGCCGGCCAGGGTCAGGGTTAAAATCAGCGCCCGCTCGAGCATGCCGATATAACGACCGGCCTGGCGGATGTCGCCTTGCGCGGCGGTGGGACCGGAAAGGCGCAGCGGCTCCAAATCCAGCACCTTGCGCACCAGGACCGCCCCGCCGAAAACAATGTACCCGTAGACCACCGCCACCAGCGGCAGCGGAGGCAGGGCGGCGGCGGGGAATATTTGCGCCAGCAGCGGTTCTCCGGCCGGGGCTTGCAAGGTTTCATAAAAAAGGGCCACCGGCGCACAAGGCTGCGGGGCGGCCCACTGCCAGGCGCAGAAAATCAGCAGCAGGTGCGCCGCCTGATCCAGAAGAAAAATGGCCGCATCAGCGGGATGCGCGGGCGGAAAGAATCGATTTTTTCCCCAGTCGATCAAAAGATGCACCGCCGGCAGCACCACCCAGAGAATAACCATGGTGAGCGATATGTAGCCATGGGTGAAAAGGGCCAGGCTCAGGACATGGGCTGCAAAATGCAGCAGGTAGCCCCGCGGCCGGCCTGCGCATTTGTCCGCGGCCATACGCGGGCCCTGCAGCAAGAAATCGGCTACCACATGGGCCAGGACCATCCATAACAGCGGCTCAATCAACCCAAACACTCCTTTGATATATGCCTTGAGATATAGGCCTTGAGAAAGCGCTCCGCTTCGGCCACCGCCTTCCAGCCGGCAGCCTGGCAGCGCTTGGCCGCGTTCTGCGGGCTGATACCCAGCTCCAGGGCCGCGGCTTCAAAGGTGCCGCGGCGCTCATAAGCATCGACAGCCTGCCACTGTTTAGCGCTCCAGCGGCTCTCGATGCTGTCGATCAGGCTGCAAAAAGCGTTTACCGTGGACCACAGCTCTTCATCTTCCCCGGCAAAACGGGTCGCCGGCTCACGCTTCTTTTTAATCTTCTCCAGGGCTTCCCGCGAGTAGTGAAAGGCGCTGCCGTCCATCTGCCAGGCATATTCTTTATCCAGCCCCCCGGTAATGGCGCCCCGGCCCACCCCCACGCGCAGCATCAGGCCGAGGCAGTGATAACGGAGATGGCGCAGCACCCGGGCAATATCGACAGAGCCGCACAAAGCCCCTTGAATCTCATCGCCCCGGTAGAGCGTAAAGGGTGCCGTTAGCTGATCCCGGTAACGGTCATTCAGCGCGGCCAGTCCTGCTTCGGCCCGGGCGGCGGCATTCTGCCGCCGGCGGGAATGAATGATATCCGCGGTGATCACATAGTGCTGCTGTTGCCGGTCCGTGATAAATTTCACCCCCTGCACGGTGATTTTTAAAAATCACCCTTATAGGGGTGATCTTATTCGACGCTGTGCCTGAATATTCCTGCTTTTCTCAACCGGTGATTGCCTTTTCTCGCAGAATATTGCTATAATAAACCAGAAAAAGCCCTAAAAGCACCGGAAAAGGGGGCTGCCCGTGATTCCGAGGATTTTTCAGAAAATACCCTGCTCCGCCATCACCCCGGAAGGCTACCTGAGAAGGCAGCTTGAGCTGCAGGCTGCAGGCCTGACCGGCAATATTTCATCACTGTGGGGAGATCTGTCGGACAACTCGGGCTGGCTGGGCGGCAAAGGCGAATCGTGGGAAAGGGGACCCTATTTCATGGACGGGCTCCTGCCGCTGGGCGCCCTGCTGCAGGATGAAAACCTGGAGAAACAGTCTTTAAAGTGGGTGAACGCCGTGATCGCTTCCCAGCGGGAAGACGGTTTTTTCGGCCCTCCCTGGAACAGGGACTGGTGGCCCCGGCTGGTGGTGCTGAAGGCCCTGGTGCCTTATTACGGGGCCACGGGCGATCCGCGCGTCATCCCGTTCATGGAACGCTTCCTGCGCTATTTTTATGAACATGTCGATAAAGAGCCCCCTTATTTCTGGGCGGCGGCGCGGGCCCTGGAAGCCGGCGAAGCCATTGAGCTGGTTTACCGTGAAACCGGCCACGAGTATCTGCCTGCCCTGGTCCACAAGCTCAAAGAGTACATGTATGACTGGTTTACCTACTTTGAAGATTTGCCTTACCGCCGGCCGATGACCGCCTATATAAATCGCACTGTTCTTAATTTTTTTAAAAACCTGGCCGAACCGGTGGACGAGCTGCTGAAGAAAAACCGTAAAATCAGGCCACCCCGGCCTAAAGATAAAATCTTAAAATTCAATGGCCACAAAATTGTCAGGACCCTTAGCCTGACTCATGGCGTCAACATCGCCATGGCCCTGAAATACCCGGTTACCTACGGCATGCTCACCGGCCGGGAGGAGTACTACCCGCTGCCGCACCGCGGTTACGAACAGTTGATGAAATACCACGGCACCGCCGCAGGGCTCTGGACCGCAGATGAACATTTAAGCGGCCCCAACCCGGCTAACGGTATTGAACTTTGCGCCGTGGTGGAGCTGATGTATTCCCTGGAGGAGCTTCTCTCCATCACCGGCGACCCGGCCTACGCCGACCTGCTGGAGCTGGTCGCCTTCAATGCCCTGCCCGCCACCTTCACCCCCGACATGTGCTGCCACCAGTATGTGCAGCAGGTCAACCAGATCGCCGCCAATGTCAAGAGAAGGCAATTCTACGACACCAAAAGCGACGCCAACGTCTACGGCCTGGAGCCGAACTACGGCTGCTGCACCGCCAACATGCACCAGGGCTTCCCCAAGTTCGCCGCCAACGCCTGTTACCAAACGGCGCAAGGCCTGGCCTTTCTGCTCTACCTGCCCTGCACCGTGCGCACAGAGTTCAGGGGCCGCCCCCTGGCCTTCCGGGTCAGCACAGACTATCCTTTTCGCCATCAAATCAAGATCGAGATGATCGATGGCCCGGAGAGCGACCTGGCCATGGCCCTGCGCATCCCCGCCCTTACTTCGGGCGAGATAATTTATAACGGCGTGAGCGAGGGCCACCACCCGGCAGGCCTCTATACCCTGCAGAAAAATTTCCGCAAAGGCGACCTGGTCGAAATTAATCTTGATGCTCCCGTAACCGCCTGCGCCAACCCCGACGGCAGCATCAGCTTAAGAAAAGGGTCCCTGCTGCTGGCTTTAAGGCTAAAAGAGATCTACCAGCCGCTAAAGGGCCGGGAGCCCTTTAACTACAGGCAATATCTCTCCGGCGGGGCCTGGAATTACGCCCCCTTGCTCCGGGCGGGGAAGGCTATAGTGCTGGGCGAAAAAACAGCGGCCATCCCCCCCAGGCCCTTTGACCCGGACGCCCCGCCTCTTATCGTTACCGTGAAAGGAGTCAAAGTCCTGAACTGGAAAGAAAAGCAGCACAGCGCGGGCCCGTACCCCGCCAGGCCCGAGCCGGGCACACCGGTTAACCTGGAGATGGTACCATACGGCTGCACCAATATCCGCATGGCCCAGTTTCCAATTATAAAGGAGGCGTAATTTAATAATGAAGCATACCGACTTAACCCCGCGCATATGGGCGGCCCTGGTCATCTTCGGCCTGTTCGGGCAGGTGGCGTGGGTCATTGAAAACATGTATTTCAATGTCTTCCTGTATAACACCGTGTCCAAGGACAGCAAGGCCATCGCTGTCATGGTGGCGGCAAGCGCCGTCACGGCCACGCTGACTACCCTGCTGATGGGTTCTCTCTCGGATAGACTCGGCAAGCGCAAGCTTTTTATCGTGTCGGGATATCTCGTCTGGGGAGTTTCAATCATGTCCTTTGCCCTGATCAGCGTGGAAAATACCCAGAGGCTCATCCCCGCAGCCTCGCTGGCCACGGCGGTTGCTGTGACGGTGGCCATAGTGGTGATTATGGATTGCGTCATGACCTTCTTCGGCTCCACGGCCAATGATGCCGCCTTTAACGCCTGGGTTACCGACGTAACCGATCCCGGCAACCGGGGCAAAGCGGAAGGTCTCCTCTCCGCCCTCCCCCTGCTGGCCATGCTGGTGGTGTTCGGCTTATTCGACCCCCTCAAGCAGCAGGGCCGCTGGGACGCCTTCTTTCTGATTGTCGGCGGCCTGGTCTTCGCCGGAGGCCTGGCCGGGCTTTTCATCATCCAGGACAGGGGCGTAAAACCGGGCCGTGATACCAACTATTTCAGCAATATTATCTACGGTTTCCGCCCCCGGGCGATCAGGGAAAATAGAGCGCTATACCTGATCTTAGTCGCCATGGGGGTCTTTTGCACGGCCGAACAGGTTTTCCTGCCCTATCTCATCATCTACATGGAGCACTATCTCGGTATAGCCGATTACGCCCTCCTGCTCGGCGCAGTCCTGATCCTGGCCTCTGCGGCCAGCGTAATCATGGGCCGGTTCATAGATAAATACGGCAAGCAGCGCTTCCTCTACCCGGCCGGAGCTATTTTTACCGCGGCTTTATTAATCCTCTACGCCACGGGCAAAACCCTGCAGGGCAACAGCAGCGCCACCATGCTCACGCTCGGCATCTTCGGCACGATCATGATGGCGGGAAACCTGGTGCTGATGGCCATACTCTCCGCGGGCATGCGGGATTTAATCCCCGAAGAGAAAAGGGGCCACTACTCGGGGATCAGGATGATCTTTTTTGTGCTTGTGCCCATGGTTATCGGCCCTTTCATCGGCTCGGCGGTAATCAAGGGCGGCAAGACCATCCTCGATGAGTTCGGCTTTGTCCAGGACGTGCCCAACCCGGAAATGTTCCTGGCCGCGGCAGCCGTTTCCCTGCTCGCCTTTATCCCCTATGCGCTGGTCATGCGGGAGTGGAAAAGAGACGCTGACGGGATGGAGAAAACCGGTGATAAATAAATATAAAAAATTGCAGGCACCCGGTTTCTTATCTTAATGGTAACCTACCGGCTGCGCCTGCTGTTGTTTCTCCTGCTGCCCGGCTATCTCGGTAGTTTTTTCGGTAGGCGTAAGGTAATCATTAAGGGGCGGGGTGTCAAATAGGGAAGGATGGCCGAGAGCTGACGCCACAGACGCAGTGGTCAGCCCGTAGGCAATATGGCTAAGCATGTACGACAGGTTGCTGGAAGCATCTTTGGGTGCAACCTTGCTGCCCGGAAAACCACTCAGAATAGAGGTGATGAAAGAGCCAATGAACAGCCCGCTGGCCACTCCTTTAAAGATTAAGTGATCGCGGCCGGTTTTCGAAAGAAAATAGACGGTAGCCACACCGCCAAGCGCAGCAAAACCAAAATCAAAAATGCCGCCCAAGACCTGGCCTGTTGCCGAGTCTGCATGTTTTTTCTTGCCCACCATAATGCCGGCCGCCGTAGAGCGAAAAGACCTTTTTGAAATTTTTTTCCGCAACGATATCTCATCAATGAGCATTTTGACGGCATTACCGGCCATCCCTGAAATCAAGCCGAGCACAAAACGATCTTTAATTTTCATGCCAACACCTTCCCCGCTGAGCTACGCTCCAAAATGATAAGGCTATTGCTTTTATTTTTTCTTGGATAAAAAAGATTATCCTCAATTGGTTTTCCTTTTGCTGCCAGGGCAACAGCCTGGGCTGGCCCAATTAAATTAAATAAGGCGGGCCGAAGCCCGCCGGATATGATGAGACCTATGTGTTACATTTTCTGCTTGCCGGCAAGTTGACTTTCTGCCGCCTGGATCATCCTTTTGACCATGATCCCGCCCACGTAGCCGTTCTGGCGGGAAGTCAGCGCCCCGAGATCCCCGTTATAGTTCACTCCCAGTTCATTGGCCACTTCGTATTTGAAATTATCCAGGGCTTGCCGGGCTTCGCGGACCACGATTTGATTGTTCTTCCGTGCCATTTTTTTCACCTCCTTTCTTCAGTGACCTTAGTATCGCCCGGCAGTACCGATCTATGCTTAGTATTGTTTGCATTAACAAATAAAATTTTGCTTTGCCGCCAATGTTAAATTATGTATTTTTTAATCGTATTATCTGTGCCGCCGAAATCTATTGTGTTTTAATCCTGTGATCCAGCCAGTTTAGAGCTACGCTCAGGGCCAATCCCCAGAGTAAGCCGGCAATCAAATGGGTTATTACAGTTTTTACCGGCACACGCATCAATCCCGGCAAGTGAAACATATTGGTGAGAAAGTAAGAGAATAACCAGATAAAAGCGCCAAAGGCCAGGCCTTTCACCAAATAGTTTACACTTGATAGATGAGGAGTTATCAAGGAGAAGACGGTACCAAACAATCCCAACAGGATAAACTCAGCCACTACAGTCAAAGCAAACTCCGCCGGACCGACAGGCTTAGTGCCCAATAAAAATTTCCCCATAAAATCGGCCCACCGCAGGCTATTCAGGTTTAAGGCATAAGCGCCGTGGTTAATGATCATAGGCACTACGCCGGTGATAATACCGGCAACCAAGCCCCTGGTAAATCGATCGCGCATGATCTATTAAATATCTCCTTAGACATTTATGATTATTATTTGCACACAATTAATTAATATAACAATAAAATGTTTCCTGATATTATATTGCTAAGATAAAAAATGCCCCCTTCACGCATGCGCAAGGGAGCATTCCTTTTATGCCAGGCAGCCCGCCGGGGCCGGTGCGGCAAGTCTGATCTATTCTTCATCTGCGAGCATTATTCTTTCCAACTCCAGGGGTTCAACCCGCCGCCCGTTTTGATAGGCCCTCATGTTGCCGCCTGATATTTCATCAATTAAAGCGATCTGCTTATCCGCGCCGATCCGGCCGAATTCAAATTTAATGTCGTATAACTCCAGGCCTTTGCGGGCCAATTCTTCCTTCACAATGGCGGCAATCTTTTGCGTTAAACTTTTTATTTCCCGGTATTCTTCTTTTGTCAATATTCCCAGCATCTCCAGGGCATCTTCGCTAATCGGCGGATCATTGCGCTCGTCGTCTTTCAAAGTGACTTCCACAAAAGAATCCAGCGGCTGCCCTTCGGTAACATACTTCCCGTAGCGCCGTAAAAAGCTGCCCACCGCCCGGAAACGGCAAATTACTTCTAAACCCTCGCCAAAAACAGAAGCTTTTTTTACCGTCATGGTGGCCTGATCAATATCCGCGTCAACAAAGTGGGTAGGGATGCCCAACCTGTTTAGCTTCTCAAAGAAATACCTGGAGAGGCGCAAGCCGGCCCTGCCTGCCCCCTCAATGGTCAGGCCAACGATATTGGCACCCGGGTCGAAAACACCATCTACCCCGGTGGCATCGTCCTTAAACTTCAACAAATAATGCTCGTCATCCAAAGCGTAAACATCCTTCGTTTTTCCAGTATAAATCAGCTTCATCTTTCAATTCCTTTCTTCTTATAGTCTGCATGTCCCACCCGCATGATGCTCAAAAGAAAAATTCGCCCACGGGCAGGAAAGTCCTGTTCAAAGTTGTAAACAATCTACATTATTAATTCGAAATTAATTCGAACTATAGCTGTTTAATTTGAAGGTTTCTCCTACTATTGTAAATTTAGCTAATGGCTGATAGAATGAAAAAAGGTTTATTGTGGTAAGGACTTTTATAACCGTCTGGTGTAAACGTGGCGAGGCAATTTATAAAATACGCAGCAATAACGAGCTTGAAAAGGGTGAAAAGCGCTTCGGCTTCATAGGGAATACGAATGGCTTGAACATTGTTGTGAATGGAAGAAGATTCTTTATTGAACGATTAAAAAGGCGCTGGAAGTGGGGAAAAGGGTGGATGGGTAAAGTGGACAATGAAAAATTCCAAGAGTTAGTGTTAAAGCGCTTTGAATTGCTTGATCTTATCGCCGCCCAGGTGGTTAAGCTGACAACCCAGGTAGGTACGCTAACAACCCAGACGGACACGCTAACAACCCAGACGGACACGTTAACAACCCAGGTGGGCACGCTAACAACTCAGGTGGGCACGCTGACAAGCCAGGTTGACAGCCTTTCAAAGGATATGGCCGAAGTGAAAGCCGACCTTGCCGAAATAAAACCCCGGCTATCGTTTGTTGAAAAGACCGTCATCAAGATCGAAAACGACCACGGCCAAAAGTTAGGCGCCCTGCTTGACGGCTACAAACTTCTTTCTGAAAGGCTGGACAGGCACGAAGCAATTATTTCTAAGAAGTATTAACTAACTGGCAAAATCTTTGGTTTTTAAAAATTAGCCGTACAAACCGGTGTAAGATAAGCAAAAAGATATACTATAGACCCCCGGGCAGGCCTTTATTAATCCTGGATAATTTTTTGCGCCATAACCCAAAAGCAACTACGCGTAGCAGCAGATGAATTAAACCACCATTTCTATCAACACACAAGCATAACAGTTTATCTGGACAAAAAACAAAATCCTTTGCTGGGCCACGGAACTGCTCATAACGAGTTCTATAGGAATATATACAAATTCTATATACCTATGCACTTGTAGCATTGTAAATATTTCGCACTCTGCTGCTATGGTCGTAGAACGCAAATTTCCTTTTGTTTTTCAATTAGATATGCCTGATGTGGCAATTCCATTATTGGTGGTGAATTTTTAATGGCATATGATTTCGTAACTATAGATTTTGAAACTGCGAATAATAATCTAGCAAGTGCGTGTTCGGTAGGTATAGCAGCAGTTAAAGACCTTAAAATAGTAAAAACAGAGTACTACTTGATAAAGCCCAAAAGCCTTGATTTTGACGAAAAAAATGTAAGTATCCACGGAATTAAACCTGAAGACGTTGCCGATGCACCTTTATTCCCTAATGTATGGAAATATATAAGGCATTACTTTGTTGATAATATGATCATCGCTCATAATGCTTATTTTGATATGTCAGTTCTAAAATGCTGCCTTTTAGAGTACGACCTGGACATGCCCGAATTTAATTATTTATGCAGCATACCCATTTCTACTCGCGCTTGTCGGGGGCAGAATGTTGGAAACTCACTTAAAGATCGAGCTGAGCATTTTGGCATCTCCATGGATGGCCATCACAATGCCTTAAGAGACGCCATTATATGCGCAAATTTAGTCATTGCATGTATAGAGCGAAAAAAACGAAAGACATTTCAAGCATTCTGCAATACACATTATAGTCTCCCAATTAAAAAATTCTCCGATTTAAAACCCCAGACGAGCTTTTATAAACCATACCGAAAATTTGAACGCATAGCCATTTCTGAAATAGCCGCGACAACAGAATCTTTTGATAAAACACATTACTTATATGGCAAAAATATAGTGTTTACTGGAGAGCTTCAAAGCATGGATCGAAGAACAGCAATGCAAAAAACTGTTAATTTGGGTGGTATTGTGAAGCCTGGCGGCAGGATGGGGTGCTCACCATGCTAGACCTGGAACTTTTGCTCAACTTAAACGGCGCCACATTAAGGCAGCTGCTTACCGCCTACCAGGAGCATTTCGGGGTACTACTGCCCACCGCCGGCACGGTGTTGGATATAAACGCTACAATAAAAGTGATCCAAAATTAATTGAAACGCCAGGAAAAAAGTGATCCACTTCTAATAAAACAACCTGTATAGTCAGAAGAGACGAAAAAGGCTATACGGGGAGGAAAAAGGGTGGCAATAGAAGTGG
>JAKPEE010000101.1 GCA_029552125.1 Bacillota bacterium
CCACTTCTATTGCCACCCTTTTTCCTCCCCGTATAGCCTTTTTCGTCTCTTCTGACTATACAGGTTGTTTTATTAGAAGTGGATCACTTTTTTCCTGGCGTTTCAATTAATTTTGGATCACTTTTATTGTAGCGTTTATACTCTTCTGTAGTACGTGGATCAACAGGAACAATGAAGCCCGCCCGTCGAAAGGATTTGCCGTGTTTATAGATAATATCCTTACATGGTTGTTGTTGAACCAGGTTCAGGAGGAAAGGAGAGGGAGCCTTGTTTAAAGTACGTAAAGCGGTTCCGGCAGACCTGGACAGGCTGGCTGCTTTTGCTTATGCTGAGGCTGTCGAATCCGAGCAGTCTAGTTTTCCAACTGACACCGTCAGGCGGGGCGTAGCTGCGGGGCTGGCAGATTCTGCGCTGGCCCGCTACTGGGTGCTTGTTGACGGCGAAGGTGAGGTTGTCGGGAGTATCTCCGTGGTACGCGAGTGGAGCGACTGGCGGGCGGGCTATTACTGGTGGATTCAGAGCCTTTACCTGCAGCCGCCTTACAGGGGCAAGGGGCTGCTGAAGCTGCTCCTGGAGAAGGTGCGCGAGGAGGCGGCTGCGGCCGGGGCCGTGGAGCTGCGGCTGTATGTGAACAAGGGAAACGAGCGGGCCATCAGGGCGTACTTGCGGGAAGGTTTTGTGGATCTGCCTTACCAGATCATGGCCCTATCGCTTTTGCCGGAATAACCAATTTTTGCTTCCCCAGGCCGGCACGGTTTGCTATAATGCCTATTCCACTGGGATCGATCACTCATTCCGGTAGTTGCCGATCAATAGTTCCGCTGGGGAACCGATCACCCATTCCGGTGGATTACGATCACTAGCCGGAGCGAAGCGACGTTGGATTTTCACTGATCGGTAAGGCGTTGTTTTTAGGGCGGTTCCGCCCGGGATCTGGTCGAGCCGGAGCGCAAGCGACGCCTTAACCAATTTGTAACATACAGCGTGGGCGGATTCAAGGTTGATTAAGTAATTTGCGCATTGATTCTCCTTTCAATTTTAAATTTAGCTTGTGCGCGTTGTGAACCAGGCGGTCCAAGAGAGCATCGGCCACCGTGGGGTCGGCGATCCTGTCGTACCAGTGTTCAATCGGGAGTTGGGCGGCAACAATGGTGGAGCGTCGCTGGCAGCGGTCGTCGATAATTTCTAAGATATCTCTGCTCTCGATTGCATTTAAAGGCGCCAAGCCGAAGTCATCGAGGACCAGCAGATCGGTTTTCGCTAGAGCATTTAATAGCTTGGGGGTTGTGCCATCTCCTTTGGCCATATGTAAATCAGATAAAAGCTTGGACACTTGATAGTACTTGGCGCTCAAGCCCTGCCGGCAGGCCTGGGTGCCTAGGGCGCAGACCAGGTACGTTTTCCCCGACCCGGTAGGGCCGGTCACAATCACATTTTGGGAAGCGAGAATCCACTGGCAGGTAGACAGGCTTTCCACCACTGCCCGGTCGAGGCCCCGGGGGTGGTGGAAATCAATATCTTCCATGCAGGCCTGCAGCCTGAACGAAGCATTCTTAAGCAACCGGTCCAGGCGGCGGTTCTGTCGGTGGGTCCATTCGTAATCCACCAGCAGCCCCAGCCGCTCTTCAAAAGATAGCGATACATTGGCCGGTGTCTTAAGCTGGTTTAAGAAAGCCTCGGCCATGCCGTTTAG
>JAKPEE010000111.1 GCA_029552125.1 Bacillota bacterium
CTTTCGGAATCGATACGGCGGTAAACAGCTACTTCATCAACCAGCTTGCCGAAGCGGGAAGGGGGCTTCCCGAGTTTATCTATCCCGGGGAAAGGATAGAGGATAAGGTGATCCGCCAGTTTTACCGCATAAACTCGCCGGCGATCAGCGATGTAACGGTCAAATGGAGTGCAATGCGGGATGTGGAGTATTATCCACGAGATATTAAGGCGATATTTGACCGCGAGCCGCTGGTACTGGTGGGGAAGTATAGCGGAGAACTTGCCGGATCTTTATCTTTTATTGGCAGGCTGGAAGAAGAAGAGCACCGGGTGGAGATGGATCTAACACGTCTCAGAACTGACAGCAGTTTTAGCTTCCTTAAAAAGATCTGGGCCAAAATGAAAATTGAGTGCCTGGAAAAAGCCCTTAACAGAATTAACCCCCGCCGCAGTGAGACCCTGGTCGAAGAGCTGGTGAAAATTTCCCGGGAATACGGCGTAGGATCTGCCCATACTGCTTTTGTGGCGGTGCAGGAGAGGAAGAACAAGGTCACCGGCATACCCGAAACAGTAGTTGTCCCCGTTGCGCCGGCGGCTGACTGGGAAATGTTATCTTTCCACCTGGACGTGTGTTCAGAGCCCGCACTGTTCAGCTCGCCCTCGCGTAGCAGTTTACAGGTCAGTCAAAAAATGACGGCGGATTACACTGACACCGCTCGCTGGAGCAGCGGCAGCAATCTCCAGGAAGCGGTCCGCTTTATTGCCATGCAGCAGCAGGCGGACGGCTCCTTCCCCGCAGAAGCGGAAGCGGTTGACAAAGAGGCTTCCATATTCGAAAATACGGCCCTGGCAGCCCTGGCCATGTTCCTGGCTGCCGATGATACGAAGATCTATCGCCGGCAAATTGAGAAAGCCTTGAATTACCTGTTGGATGAACAGCAACGCAACCAACTAGACGGGTACCATTACTTTATTGCCGCCCTGGCCTGCAGATTGTATATTGAGAAAATGAAACATGACAAAAGAACCGCCAGGCTGGCCGGCTTAAAAATCCAAGCAATGCGGGATAAGGCCGGCACATTTTCCGCTGCTCTCCTGAAACCCGAATTCTCGGTAGAAGAGGTAGTCGAGGAACTGTATAAGCTTCTGGGAGACAGGGAAAGCACCCTGGCAGGCATTGGCGCAAAAAGCGGCGTTAAAAAACTGGCCGCCGCCATTTTTAGAGAAATGCTGCAGTCCGGCCGGTAACTTCCGGCTGCAGCGCAATGAGCCCCTGCTCTTTTCGGGCAGGGGCTTTAAATTAGAACAGGGTAAGATATCGGAAGAGTCCTTCTTCGGAATTCATTTAACGGTATCGTGCTTCGCCAGGCTTTGTTTTGCAGTTTTGTGCCCTAGCTATAGGCCCACTCTCCCATATCCCTTGCACGCCTGATGGCGGCCTCCAGCCTGTCGCATGGTATACCGAGTTTGCGCCGGTACGCCTCGTTCAAGGATGCCCTCAAAGCAAGATAGTGCACTTACAACTCGAACCTGCCGACTTGATCGGCTATAGGCTGAGCAGGCGTTATGAAGGAAACCCCTACCACTTTTGCCCCCTTGATTTTCCGCAGAATACGCTCGGGCAGCTCGCCGAAGCTATCCAATACGCAGGCGTCATAATCAACAGTGA
>JAKPEE010000112.1 GCA_029552125.1 Bacillota bacterium
CTTTCGGAATCGATACGGCGGTAAACAGCTACTTCATCAACCAGCTTGCCGAAGCGGGAAGGGGGCTTCCCGAGTTTATCTATCCCGGGGAAAGGATAGAGGATAAGGTGATCCGCCAGTTTTACCGCATAAACTCGCCGGTGAGCAGCGATGTTACAGTCAAATGGAGTGCAATGCAGGATGTGGAGCTCTATCCTCAAGAGATTACCGCGATATTTGACCGTGAGCCGTTGATACTGGTGGGGAAGTATAGCGGAGAACTTACCGGATCCCTGTCCTTGAGCGGCATGCTGAAAGAAGAAGATTACCGGGTGGAGATGGATCTAACACGTCTCAGAACTGACAGCAGTTTTAGCTTCCTGAAAAAGATATGGGCCAAAATGAAGATCGATCACCTGGAAAAATCCCTTGAAGGAATCAATCCCCGCCGCAGAGAGAACCTGGTCGAAGAGCTGGTGAAAATTTCACGGGAATACGGCGTAGGCTCCGCCCATACTTCGTTTGTGGCGGTGCAGGAAAGGGAGAACAAGGTCACCGGCATACCCGAAACAGTAGTAGTCCCCGTTGCGCCGGCGGCCGGCTGGGAAATGTTATCTTTTTACCTGGACGTAAGTACAGAACCCACAGTGTTCAGCTCTCCCTCGCGGGGCAGTTTAAAGTACAGTCAAAAAATCATGCTGGATGACACTGCAACCCTTTTTACCGATAGAGACACCGCCGCCTGGAGCGCCGGCAGCGATCTCCAGGAAGCGGTCCGGTTTATTGCCATGCAGCAGCAGGCGGACGGTTCCTTCCCCGCAGAAGCGGAAGCGGTTGACAAAGAGGCTTCCATATTCGAAAATACGGCCCTGGCAGCCCTGGCCATGCTTCTGGCTGCCGAAGATACAAAGATCTATCGCCGGCAAATAGAAAAATCCGTGACATTCCTGCTGGATGAGCGGCAGCATGACCAGTTGGAAGAGTACCATTACTTAATTGCCGCCCTGGCCTGCAGGCTGTATCTTGAGAAAATGAAACACGACAAAAAAGCCGCCCAACTGGCCGGCTCCAAAATTCAAGCAATGCGGGATAAGGCCGGCACATTTTCCGCTGCTCTCCTGAAACCCGAATTCTCGGTAGAAGAGCTAGTCGAGGAACTGTATAAGCTTCTGGGAGACAGGGAAAGCACCCTGTCAGGCGTTGCCGCAAAAAGCGGCGTTAAAAAACTGGCCGCCGCCATTTTTAGAGAAATGCTGCAGCCCGGCCGCTAGCCAACGCCTGCAGCGGCAATAAGCCCCTGCCCTTTTCAGGCAGGGGCTTTAGATTAGAACAGGGTAAGATATTGGAAGAGTCCTTCTTCGGAATTTATTTAACGGTATCGTTGCTTCGCCTGGCTATGTTTTGCAGTTTTGTGCCTTAGCTATAGGCCCACTCTCCCATATCCCTTGCACGCCTGATGGCGGCCTCCAGCCTGTCACTTGGTATACCTAGTTTGCGCCGGTACGCCTCGTTCAAGGATGCCCTCAAAGCAAGATAGTGCGCGTACAACTCGTACCTGCCGACTTGATCGGCTATAGGCTGAGCAGGCGTTATGAAGGAAACCCCTACCACTTTTGCCCCCTTGATTTTCCGCAGAATACGCTCGGGCAGCTCGCCGAAGCTATCCAATACGCAGGCGTCATAATCAACAGTGA
>JAKPEE010000118.1 GCA_029552125.1 Bacillota bacterium
TAGCTGTATAATCTTATCTGACATGGTACGTAACCTCCTTTGGTTGGTATTTTGTGTGCTAACTTAATTCTACCAAACGGTTACGTCCATGTCATTTTTATTGGACTTCTATGAATTTGCGAAAAATATTATACTTTATCAGAGAACATCAAGGATATTGGCGTCGCGTACATCCAGCGAAATGCGGGAAGAGGGACTGCCGGAGGAGGTCCCTCCGGAGGGGGCGGAGCCGGAGGCATCGGCCCAGAGGGTGCCGCTGCTGGCATTGAATGCGGCCACGGCTAAAGGCAGTTCTTCCGCATCGCCATGCCCTGTCTCTGCCGCAAAGGCCGGTTCTGCCGGCAGGAGGGCGGCTGCAGGAACCGTGCCGCAGTTTACAATAAACGGCAACAGAATGAAGAGCAGTACAACACCGTAGAGTGCCCTAAACTGAAAATTATTCTTAGCCATGCCGATTTTCATGATTCTTCCTCCTCTGCTGCTGACTCTGCCGCTGAGCCGCTTTTTTCTTCCACGCTCCGGTGATGCAGGCTTAAAGTCACTTCACGGCCTTCCGCGGCTAACAGGACGCCTTCCCCTGATATTGCCTGCACGGTCCAAAAGCCGTCGATCATATCCCCCACGGTAACCGTGTAGACAGTACCGCCGGATTCGATGACGGCCATGGAACCACCTGCTCCACCGGTACAAATACCGGTCAGGCGCAGCGGTGTAGCAAAGGGATCCCGGGAAAAAATGTCGAAGCCTTGCGCTTGCCGGTCATGCCGCGTGATTTGCGGCAGCACTTCCGCCTCAGTGCCGGATCCAGACTCGGCACCGCCGCCTCCCGCGGCAGCCGTTTTGGGCGCAGGCCTGTTCAAAACCAGGAAGATAGAGATGCCCGCCACAATTACCACGGCCAGAACGATACCGCCGGTAATCAGGGCGCGCCTGTCTTGCAGCAGCGGCTGCAGCATCCCGGCACGTCTTCTTCTCCCCACTTTTCCTTTAACTTCCGGCATTAACTACCCCCCTAGCCCAGAAAATCTTTTTACTTTCGACATGCTATCGACAAGAATTTAGGAATCTTGAAAAAATTCGTTAAAAACTGTTCTATTCCTGCTAATGCTGCTTTTATTTATGCAATAATAATAGCAATGCCCCTCCTTGCAGGCTCAGGTGGGGCCATGATCCACCTTATCGAACCGGCAGCTGGCTGGCAGTAGCGTATACAACGCCTTAGCCCCTGTAGCTTTGCGCCACCACTTTTCAGTGGTTTTGCCTTTATCAAATCAGTGGATCTATATTTTCCCATAAAAAAACGAAACGGTCAAGTATTTTTTTAAAAATTTTAGTATTTAACGTCGAATAGTAAATTCCCAAAGTAAGTTCTACAGTGGACGACGATGTGGCATTTAGTTTGGGAAGTATTTTAGGTAGAATTAAGTCTGGGAAGTTTTCCTTAAAAGGGAGAAGGAGAACATAAATGACAGACTTATATTCTACTAAAT
>JAKPEE010000135.1 GCA_029552125.1 Bacillota bacterium
GACCAGTGATTTTGCCACCGAGATCGGGGCTGACGGCTGGGCGCCCGATGCGGCATCGGCCAAAGACCTCGCCCTGGAACTGGTCGGGAAATAACATTCAAAACTGTTACCAGCAGAAAGGAGAGGACGCAAGTGGACAGATACATTAGAGCACGCTACCAGGTAAACCAGACTCCCTCGTTTCGCATGCTCAGTGAGGAGCAGTGTCATGAGATTTACCTGGCCGCCCTGGAAATTTTGCAGAGAACCGGGGCCAAGGTTTACGACGAAGAATCACGGGAAATTCTCAAACAAGCAGGCTGCTGGGTGGAGGGGGAACTGGTCCGCTTTCCAGCCGGCCTGACTGAATGGGCGGTCAAGACAGCACCTTCAAAAATTCTCCTGTATGACCGTGACGGCAATGTAGCCATGTCGCTGCAGGAAGGATATACTTATTTCGGTCCGGGCCCGACAAACACATACCATCGCGATCCTTATACCGGTGAAAGAAGAAGACCGGTCCTCACGGATACAGAAAATGTAGGCCGCGTCTGCGACGCTCTACCGAACATTGACTTTGTGGAAGACCTGGGCACCCCCACCGGGGTCACGGAAACCCTGGCCGATGTCTATGCTTTTAGCGCCCTGGTCCGGAACACGCGCAAGCATATTGTGCACTGGGGCTTTGATATTGATCAATACCAGGACATTCTAGAAATCGGTGCAGCGGTGGCCGGTGGCCTGGAAAAATTGCAGCAGAAGCCCTTTTTCAGCCTCTACTCAGAACCCAGTTCCCCGTTGATGCATTCACGGGAGGCTATTGCCAAGGCGGTTTTTGCGGCAAAAAACAGGATTCCCATAGTTTATACCCCCTGTATAATGCTTGGAGCTACCGCCCCGGCTACCCTGGCCGGAACCATTGCTCTCGGTGTGGCGGAAAGCCTGGTGGGGATTGTCGTATCCCAGCTAATTCGTGAAGGTTCGCCTATTATCATGGGCGGTGTCTATGCCATCATGGACATGAAAACAACGGTTTTCAGTTACGGCAGCCCTGAATTTCAGATCATGCAGGCGGGAATCGCCGAAGTGGCCAGGCATATGCAAATTCCGGTATTTGGCACCGCCGGCTGCACCGACTCCCATACCATGGACGGCCAGGCGGCCGCCGAAGCAACCATGAGCATTCTTATAGCCGCCCAGTCCGGAGCCAACCTGGTTCACGACGTGGGCTACACCGGAGTCGGCTCTTGCGGCTCCCTGGAGCAGCTGGTTTTAGGCGATGAGATCATCGGCATGGTGCGCCGCTTTATGCGCGGCATTCCTGTTGATGACGAAACTCTGGCCCTGGATGTGGTGGACCGGGTCGGCCCGGGGGGACATTTCCTCGGTGAAGAGCACACCATCAAACATTTCAAGAACGAAACCTGGTTCCCAACCCTGTTCAACCGGATGCGCTATAACGCCTGGAGGGACGAGGCCGGCGGCAGCACCATGGGCGAGCGGGTTAAAAAGAAACTGCACTACATCTTGGAAAACCATAAAGTGCCTGCTTTGCCCGACGATGTATTGAAGAAGATCGACGAGATTATTGCCAGGGCGGAAGAGCGCGAAGCCAGCAAGAAGAAACGCAAAACAGGTTGAACCGATAGATAAGGAGGTTTTTGCGAGTGGCAGATTATGAAGGATTGGCCAACGGAGTAGTTTCGGGTGATTTTAACCGGGTAGCGGAGCTGACTAAGAAAGCGATTGATGAAGGCGTTGCCCCGGTGGAGATTATCAACCAGGGCCTGATTAAGGGGATGAACGTGGTTGGGGCCCGGTTTAAGGCGGGCGATATGTATGTTCCCGAGGTGATGATGGCGGCCCGGGCCATGAAA
>JAKPEE010000090.1 GCA_029552125.1 Bacillota bacterium
CTCGCCTTCCAGCAGCCATTCCCGATGCTCAAAGGGCAGGTTGTGAGCGTTGAAGCACCCGGCATGATCCAGCACCATCGCTCCGGCTTTGCCTGGAGCCGGGCGCATCACCCGTCCGACCATTTGCAGGTACATGGCGACGGACTGGGTGGGCCGGGCCAGAACGCAGCATTCCAGTCTGGGGAAGTCAAAGCCTTCGGTCAGCACCGCACAGTTGGAGACGACCTGAATTCCCCCGGACTGCCAGTCGCGGATAATCTGCTGACGCAGCGGCAACGGGGTTGCGCCGTCCAAATGAGCGGCGCTGACCCCGGCATCCCGGAACCGACTGACGATGTGCTGGCTGTGGTCAATCCCGGATGCAAAGACAATCGTTTTCTGATTTGCTGCCAGCCGTTGCCAGTTGGTGAGCAGTTCGCCGGTCAGTTCCGCCGTATCCATCGCGGTCTGTAACTGGCCTTCGTGGTAGTCGCCGCCGCTCTTTTTGACCCGGCTCAAATCCGGGCCCCCGCTGGGGGCACCGTAGCACTCCGGGGCAATGAGATAGCCCTCGGCAATGAGTTCAGGAATGGTGGAAACCACCACCATGTCCTCAAACAGATCGGCCAGCCCCTTGCCGTCGAGGCGTTCCGGGGTGGCGGTCAAGCCGATGATTTTGGCGGCGGGGTAATTGGCCAGCAGGTTCAGGTAGCTTTTCGCCATCGCCCGGTGACACTCATCGATCATCACCAGATCGGCGGGCGGCAACTCGCGGCGGATCAGGGTTTGAATGCTGGCGACTTGTACCGGGGCATGAGGAGCGCGGGCTTTGGCATGTCCGGCCAGAATCACGCCATGATGCAACACACCGGCTTCATCCAACTTGGCGGCGCATTGGTCAATCAGCTCCCGGCGATGCGCCAAGAAGAGTACCCGGCGCTGCTTTTCAACGGCCAACCTAATGATCTGGCAGCCCAGAATGGTTTTTCCGGCTCCGGTTGGGGCGTTAATCAGCACTGACCGCACTCGCGCCATACGGCGGCGGGTTTCTGCGATGGCGTCAATCTGATACGGGCGCAGGGAGAGCGCGGGCGCAACTTGGGCGGGGGTATTCATGGTGCGGCTCCTAACTGAGATTGGAGACCGCCACTATTTGAAACATTGACGGGGATAACCGGATTCATAGCAGCATCCCCCGTGATTGCATAAATTCAACGGGGTGTTGTGCGTGTTTACTGAGATTGCAGTGAGGGCAAAGCAGTTGCAGATTGTCTTTCCCGTTTCCGCCGCCTAAAGCTAATGGCATAACGTGATCGACGTGGTAGCTGCTGGAGATGGGTTTACGGCAGGATGCACATTTGTTTTTTTGCAAAACAAGTAACTGCTGAATATCGGCGGCGGTATGCGACCCTTCAGCATTGCGCTTGCGGGCGCGGCGGTTACGTTCACGCACAGATTTCTTTTCTAGGTTGGCGGCCTCATACGTAATTCGCCTCTCTTTAACTTTGTCCTTGTTTTTTTCGCGGTAAGCAGCTTGAAGCTCTCTTAATCTATCCTTGTTTCTTAACAAATAATTTTCACGAACTACTTTGCTTCTAGCATAGTATTCTTTGCATTTATCTGCCAACTTGGCCTTATTAGCTAAACGATAAGCCGCTTTTTTAGCCAGTATTGTTTCCCTGTTTTTTTCTCGGAAAGCCTTGTTTTTTTCGCTATGACAACACTTACATAAGCGATCCATTCCGTCTTTATTTTTTCTATCCTTGGAAAAATCAGACAACGGCTTTTCTTCGCCGCATTTTGCACAAATCTTTACAGAGGAAACGGCTGGCGTAACTTGGGCGGGGATAGACATAAGAGGATTGCTCCTTTCGAGAGACTTCTTTCCACGCTGTTCAAGGCGTAGGTGGGGGAGTTGAACACCAGTCGAAAGCCTGGCCGCCGTCCTTACGGATAGGCGCTCCCCCAAAGGAGCAGCAGAAACTATTGGGGCACAAAAAAGCCGCGTAACGGAGCGGAGGGCCGCTT
>JAKPEE010000102.1 GCA_029552125.1 Bacillota bacterium
GTTGTGCTTCAAGCCGTATAATTTACTTACCCTCTCTTGTGTTGCACTTGCTTTTGGTTCCGCCATCCTTACCGCCTCCTCATTTTTTCTATCTTAATTATATCGCAACGTACGCACATGTCAACACTTAATAATATTAAGTTTTCTTAACAATTTGGCAAAAAAAATAGCCCTCCCCCGCGCTATGCGAAGGAGGGCTTTATAAGGAGGTTTGCCATTTGGCGCGTTAAAGGATAATCCGGATATGATCCCCATGCCCCGTAACCTGGCCTTTGGCGATCTCCACAATCGCCGACGCCGGCACGTAGGTGACGTTGTTGATCAGGTACCCCGTAATATCAGTCATCCTGCCGTTTACCATGACGCCGATCCTGCGGGTGATGGTCGGCAGCTCAGGCTGTTGCGGTTCACCCGGCGCCGGGGTGGCCAAAAGCGCATTAAGCAGCTTCACGATGCGCTCGCCGTAACTGGGGCTCGGTGCCCACTTGCCGCCCAGCTCTTCCACGTGCCGTACCGTCCCGGCCCAGGGCATGCTTTTGACCACCTCATAGCGCGGGTGCGGCTTGCCGATGGGCTCATACCCCACATAGGCGCATACATGGTTAAAATGCGCTCTAACCCCTTCTTCCGGGGTGGCGAAGGTCTCGTGGTCCTCGGTCCTCTCTCCCGCATCTTCCCGGCCAACCTTGATGCCGGCCCAGTTATTCTGTTCCGGATGCACTGCCCTACCGTAATGGCCGAAACCTGTTTCATGGGCGCTCTGGGCATAGAGCACTTCCGGGCGGATATTGGTAAGCTGCCCGTAATGCCAGTAAGCCTGGGCGATATCAATAAAACGCTGGTGGGCGCCCTTGCTCCTTGCCCACGCTTGCGCCTGTGCGACGGTGGCCTGGGGCGGACCGAGGATCGGGGTAAGATTCAATTCCCACGACACGCCAAAAAAGGCGCATATCCCCCGTGCCAGCGCCTCCGCTTCCAGGTCTGAAAAATCCGCCCGCTTCATAATGGCCGCGTCCTGCGTGTTGTCTATGAATCCAGCCTCAGTAATGATCACGGGTATGCCGGCCTTGCGCTGCGGCTCCCGGATCATGTGGTAGTAATCCCAATCGGAGCGGTTTGGGTATAACTTGGTTTTTATACCGCGATCCGCCATCCCCAGGCCCTTGATAAGTTCAGGGTGGACCTTCTCTGCCAGCTTCTTGCTTTTCGCATTGAACGCACTCCGGTATGTTTCGATGCCCCGGGCCTGGCCATTATAAGCATTATGGTGCAGGTCCAAAGCCGCGTCCGGCTTCACCTGAACAATGTAGTTGCTCCGCTGCTCCAGGGTCAAGGGCTTGTCCGTTGTCCGGGTGTAATAAACCTCTATCCCCCGCGCCTGGAGCAGGGAACCGAGTTTCAAAGCCACCATCAAGTTCAGGTCCTTCTCCTTGATCCCGTTACCCTGGGCACCGGGATCGCTTCCGCCGTGTCCGGGGTTGATTACAAATTTTGGCACAATCAATCACATCCCCGCGTTAGAATAATCACCGTTGCGAAGGGCTTCTTGCTTTTTAACTTGACGGATTGCATCTAAGCTCCCGATCAAATCGTGGACAAAGTTACTGCCCCGGCTAAGAAGCACCGCTGTTAGTATAATGCCGAGGTATGCCACTTCGAGGGGAATGCCGAGCATGATGAACAGGTCAATCCTACTGCCCAGGCCGAAACAGATCAACAGCGCTACAATGAGCGCCCCCATCTGGTCCGCCGGGAAGCCGCGATCGTCCAGCCACCGCACCAAGGGCGCCAGCAGCTTCTTCAGGGTCTCCCAGATCGCTTCCACAATCGCCGCCACCACGAAAATGATTAAAAAGACTTCCATTCAGAATCTCTCCTTAAATAAAATTACCGCTTTACGCGGCTTGAATAAAAAATAAAAACAGTTATTCCGGAGAAGTACTTTGCCTACCCCCTTACCCGCCCATCCGCCCGGCTATTTGCAGCCCCAGGCTGACGACCATGCCGCCCAAAAGCGCCACCAGCCACCAATTAATACGGTCCAGCTTAACGCTTATGTCCTTGATCGATTCGTTCTGCGTTTTCTGCTCCCGCTTAAGTGCCTCTATTTCCGCCCGGTTTGCCGCGCCAACGTGACATTCACCGTTTGGCATCTTGACCGCCCCTCTCGCAATTTTTTGTGGTATAATGTTAATCCAGGCACCGGCTCCCGTTCAGCCGGAAGGGGGCGCAGGACCGCCCGCGCCCCCTGTGCCTGGCTGCGTAACAAGCGGCGCTTAAGGATTGGCCTCCCCGTTTTTGGTCTCCCCGTTTTTCGCTTCTTTTTCCCCCGCCTTCTTCAGCCCCTCCATCTCCTTCAGAACTGCCTCCCGGGACATCTTTTCCAGGGCCAGGGTCGTCTCGGCTATCACGCCGCGAAGGACTTCCAAGATGATTGCCGTTGGCAGGCCGGTGTCTTTTATCACGCTGTTTACCATGGTGTACAGCTGCGCCCTGGCCTGCTCCATGCGCTGGTAGAGCTGGGCCTCGGCGTGGAGGGGATTGGCCTGCTGTCCTTGTTGCTGCGGTTCTTTATTTTCGTTGCTCATCGTTGCCCTCCTTGCATTCCAAACACTGACATTTTATTTCTGCA
>JAKPEE010000129.1 GCA_029552125.1 Bacillota bacterium
GCACCAAAGCCATGTGGCGAGGGCTGCAAGCCCTGGAAATAGCAGCAGAGATGTATGAGATCTTTGCACAGAGAGGAGCACCACCCCCCACATAACCTTTGACCCCCGGTGTCATGTATGGGTAAAGATTACCCTGGTGGGAGAGGGTTAGGGAGAGGGGGCTGGTCCGGATACTTTCCTACCCTTTATAGTGATTATCTAAACCGACGCTAAATCTTTGTTTAAACAGCACAATTGGACATTGACAAAGGGCTTCACTGTTTGTTACTGTTATTATTGGGTGAATCATGGTCAGACGGAGGGGCAACGGTGCTGCACAAACAGGACGGTATCACCATCAGGGAAGCTCTTTCTTTGGATGCGGTCAACCGCCTGCGCCTGGCCGGCGGGCACAGCGGCCTGGATCGGGTCATCAGGCTGGTGAATATTATTGAAGGACCCGATATGATGAACCGGATCAAAGAAGGCGATTTTTTGCTCGCCACCGGCTGCCCTTTCCGGGAATACCCGCAGTTGCTCGCGCTGCTCATCCCCCGCATGGCTGAACAGGGCGGTGCGGGGCTGGCCATCAAGCCGGAACGCTTTCTCAGCGAAATTCCGGCGGAGCTAATCCAAAGCGCCGACAGGCACGGCATCCCTCTGCTGGAGGTGCCCTCCGATCTCTCTTTCTCTGAAATCCTTGCCCCTATCCTCGGTGTGATCTTTAACAAGCAAAATCAGGTCTTGCAGAAACTGGACCAGGCTCACCGGAAACTGATGGATATTGTGCTGCACGGCAGCCCCCTGGAAGATTTGTGCCGGGAGATCTCCAGGCTTATCGGCAACCCCGTGGCCATATTGGATCGTGATATGCGGCTCATCCTGGCGGAAGAATGCCCTGAGCTGGAACAGGTGGCCCGGGCCGTGACTGAATGCGGGCCTGCGATCCGGGAGGACAACGTATCTTTCGGCCATATTAAAGCGGAGCGGTACTCTCTGGAATATACCGGAAACAACAACAAGACCCAGGCCCTCAAAGTTCTCCGCCTCCCCATTATGGCTGCCAACAGTGTTTACGGATTCATGTTTGCCCTTTGCCGCACACCTATCTTTGAGCCCGACCTGCTGATCCTGGAGCGCGCAGCCACCATCGCCGCTCTGGATTTAACCAGGCGCAAGGCTATTTTTGAAATTGAGCGGAACTACCGCTCCGAGTTTCTGGAAGTTCTTCTCTCCGGCGATTTCGAAAGCGAAGAAGAGATGGTTAAGCGGGGGCGTACCTTTAATCTAGATCTCTTGAAACCCCTGGCTGTGATTCTGATCAATGACGACAGCTTCAATGAGCCGCCCGGAAAATCGCCTGCGGACATCAGCGGCCCCGGCAGCAAAGAGATGCTGCTGCGCTCCCTTAACCGTTTCCAGGAATTGCAGCCGCAGATGAAGCTCCTCGCCGGAACCAGGGGCGACAATATCGTTATTGTGGCTGAACTGAATGAAAAAAAACCTTCGCTTGCACTGAAAAACCTGGCGGATTCGCTGTTGCAGTATCTTTGTGGCAGCGAAAAGATTAACCTGGATCTGAAGGTGGGGGTGGGCCGCCCCTACACCGATTTGCACAAGGTCAGCCGCAGCTACCAGGAAGCCCGCGAATCGCTCAAGATTTGCCAGCTTTCCTGCGGCGCCAGGCAGATTCATTTTGATGAGCTGGGCTTTTATAAAATCTTATGTGAAAAAAGCAAAAAAGAGCTGGAACGATTCGTGGAGGACCTGCTGCAGCCGGTGATGGAATACGACCGGGCCAAAAACGGAGAGCTGCTGCAAACCCTGGAAACCTATTACCAGGTCAATCGCAACCTGAAACTTACTTCCCGGAAGATGTCCACCCATTATAATACCATCCTCTACCGGGTCAAAAAAATTGAAGAACTGACCGGAGTCAGGCTGGATAACCCGGAAAGCGCCCTCAACCTGGAAATTGCCGTTAATATTTTAAAGCTGTTTCGCTCGGAGAAAGTATAAAGCTTGCGTTAGCCGCGTGGTACAGTGTGCCCTTCCCTTGCCCCGCTCTGTACTAAAAAAAAAAGCGTAATTAGCAACGCTACCGCCCTATCGCAGCCGCTGCCTGGGCCCGGCTTATGCAAATTATACCAAATAGCTGAGGGGAGCGGCCGCATAATGGACGGGCTTTAACCGCTCCCCCCATCCTTTAAAGGTTATTGTTTAAGTAATATTCAAGAATATTGCGCTGCCGCCGGAAAATCATGGCGATGAGGGCTACCCGGACCCACATCCCGTTTCTTACTTGCCGCCAGTAGCCGGCCCGGGGGTCAGCATCGATAGCTACATCTATCTCCTGGCGGCGGGGCAGCGGGTGCAAAATCACCGCGTCCGCTTTGAGCACCTGCAGGTGGCGTTCGCGCAGAGAATAGTGTTCAATATCGATTTTGGCGCTGGTGTGATCCTGGGCGTCCCATTCATCCTGCAGCCGGGTCATATAAATGGCGTCTACTTCCGGAAGCACCGCCTCAAAATCGCCTGTAACCTCGTAGGAAGCCCCATGTTTATCCAGGTAATCGAGGATATCCTGGCCGATCTGGAACTCAGGCGGGGCGACAAAATATTGCTTCACCCCTTCATAATTGGTTAAAAGGGTTGCCAGGGAGCGCACGGTGCGGCCGCGCAGCAGATCGCCCACGAAGGCAATGCGCTTGCCGTCAATGCCGCCCCGGTGCTTAAAGCTGCGCCGCAGGGTATAGACATCCAGAAGGGCCTGGGTGGGGTGCTGGTCTTTGCCGGAGCCGGCATTGATTACCGGTACGGGCCGGTCGGTATTATCCAGCATGGCGGCAATCTTTTCGGCAAAATTGGCCCGGGGATGGCGCATAATGATCAGGTCAAAATAGGAGGAAAAAGTTCGCACCGTATCTTCTTCCGATTCACCCTTGACCTCGGAAGATGTTTTGGGGTCGCGCACCTCGGCGCACTTGATCCCGAGGATCTGGCAGGCGCTGTAGAAAGAAAGGAAAGTACGGGTGGAAGGCTGGACAAAGTAAAGCATGGCCCGCTTGTGGTTTAAAGTGGAGGCAAGGTATTCGTTTCCAGCCTTGGTATTGGCGATCTGCCTGATTTTATCGGCCAGGTCGCTGATTTCTTCCAAAAAACCGCGGTTGAATTGCTGGGCGTTGATACAGTGATATAGTTCTGCCCCATCTTTCATCTCAATTAATCATCTCTCCTTTAGTGTCAGGTTTTGTCTGTATTATGCCCATGACGGGCAAGGCTAGACAATACTTCAACAGTATGGGCACCCAGCCCGGGCGCCGGCTTATCGATAGTACAGCGGCTGCGCGAAAATTTGATCGGCAGGCCGGCCATCTTTACCGGCCCGGCTTCCTGGTCCACCAGTTCCACAACCATGCCCCGCTCCTGGACGTGGGGATCGCTGGCCACGGCGGAAATGGTATTAATGGGGCCGCAGGGAATGCCGTGGCTGCCCAGCAGCTCCAGCCACTCGGCCACCGTTTTGGTCCGGAACAACTCCTCCAAAATTTGATGCAGTTCGGCCCAGTGCGTGGTGCGGCTGGCATTGTCGGCGAAGCGGGGATCTTCCAGCAGGGCCGGCCGGTCCACGGCGTTGCAAAAAGTTTGCCAGAGAGAGTTGTTTCCCATGGCCAGGACAAACTGGCCGTCGGCGGCGTTAAAAGAGGAAAACGGGGTGATGGAAGGGTGGCGATTGCCCAGGGGGACGGGATCTTCTCCGGTGGCAAAATAGCGCGCCAGGGCATTTTCCAAAAGGGCCAACTGGCAGTCCAGCATGGCCACGTCCACCATCTGCCCCAGGCCGGTGCGGTTTCGATCATTTAAAGCGGCCAGGATGCCGATCACCGTAAACAGGGCGGCCACAAGGTCGGCGATAGAGGTGCCGACGCGGGTCGGCTGCCCCGGCCCGGGGCCGGTTATGCTCATGAGGCCGCTCATGGCCTGGATGATGATGTCGTAGGCGGGCTTGAGGCTGTATGGTCCCTGCTGGCCGAAACCGGAGCAGGCCGCATAGATTAGCCGCGGGTTAAGGGCAGAGAGGCTGTCGTAACCCAGGCCCAGCCTCTCCATGGCTCCAGGCCTAAAGTTTTCCACCAGCACATCGGCCTGCCTGATTAAATCCTTGAAGCGTTCCCGATCTTCAGGATCCTTCAAATCCAGGACGACGCTTTTTTTACCCCGGTTGACGCTCATAAAGTATGCACTTTTCCCGTTAATAAACGGGCCAAAATTGCGGGAATCATCACCCTGTCCCGGGCGCTCGATTTTGATTACCTCTGCGCCCATGTCCGCCAGGAGCATGGTCGCATACGGCCCCGCCAGCACCCGGCTCACATCAATTACTTTTATTCCTGCCAGCGGTTTTTCTGCCATATTACACCTTCTTTGCAGCATTGTCGGCTTTCTTTTAAGGGCAAAATATTCTACAGCAAGATTTTAATTCCTGCAAACGCCGGGGCCGGCCGGCCGTTTTACTTAATTTTTTTGTGCCAAAAATTGCCTTAAGAACAGTTGTTCTATTTTGGCTCCGCCTGGTGTATAATAAGGTGAACATATGTTCGCAGAGAGGTGACTCAGGGTGGCTCAGGTGGAGCGAAGAGTTATTTTCCTGGCGGATATGGAATCATTCTATGCCAGCGTGGAGACGGCGCGCAACCCTTCCCTGCGGGGCAAGCCGGTGGCCGTCTGCGGCGACCCGGCCCTGCGCCATGGCATTGTCCTGGCCGCCAGCAGGGAGGCCAAGGCCTTCGGGGTAAAGACCGGCGCCCCCGCCTGGGAGTGCCGGCGCCTCTGCCCCTGGATTATCTTCGTGAAGCCGCACATGCAGACCTATATTGACTACTCGCTGCAGATCACGCGCATCTTCGAGCAGTTTACGGACCGGGTCGTGCCTTACTCCATTGACGAGCAATTTCTGGACCTGACCGGAAGCGCGCACCTTTTCGGCGGCCCCCGGCAAGCGGCGGCGGCCATCATCGAAAAGATCTGGGAGGAGCTGGGCATTCGCTGCCGTATCGGCATGGGCGAAAACCCGCTCCAGGCCAAGATGGCCTGCGACTGCTTCGCCAAGCGCAGCCCGGAGCTGTTTTTTGAACTGAACCACGACAACTACGCCGCCCATACCTGGCCCCTGCCCATCGGCGACCTTTTCGGGGTGGGACACCGCATGGAGCGCAATTTTCACCGCATGGGCGTGCGCACCATCGGCCACCTGGCCGCGCTGGAGCGGCAGGCGCTGAAGCGGCTCTGGGGCGTCAACGGCGAACTGCTCTGGCTGAACGCCCACGGTATCGATTATTCGATAATCGAAACCGGAGCGGCGGCGCCGCAGAAAGGGGTAGGCCACACCGCCACCCTGCCGCGGGATTACGCCAGGCCGGAAGAGATCGAAGTGGTGCTTTTCGAGATGACGGAAGAGGTTTGCTTCCGGGCGCGCGCCCTGGGGAAGATGGGCTGCGTGGTGCACGTTTACTGCCGCGGCGCCGATTTCGATTACCCCACCGGCTTCTCCCGCCAGAAGCGGCTGCCCGAACCCTCCGATACGGCGGCGGCGGTCTATCCGCTGGTGCGGCGGCTATTCCGGCTGCACTGGGACGGCCGGCCCATCCGGGCCGTGGGGATCTCTTTGAGCGAGCTGGTGGAGCGCCGCCCGGTACAGCTTTCCCTGGTGAACGACCGGGAGCGCCGGGAGGCGCTGAACCGGGCCGCCGACCGTATCCGCGAGCGCTTCGGCAAGACCAGCCTTTTCCGGGCCGTTTCCCTGACCCCCGGCGCCCAGCTTTTCCACAGCGCCGGCAGGATTGGAGGGCACGAGGCATGAGTAAAAAGCTGCGCCACCAGTTTGCCTGCAGCAGCATGATGTTGCCCGAGCACCGCAGCAGCCTGGAGCGGCACCGCGCGGCAAGCGAGCGGCGCGAAAAGTATCGCCGGCCGGTGCTGGACGAGCAGGCGCAGGAGCTCTTCCAGCAGGCTTTGCAGCGAGCCCTGGCCGAAGGCGCGCCCCTGACACTGACCGTTTTAAGCGACGACGGCTGCCGCCAGGTCACCGGGACCGTGGCCAAACTGGAGCCCTGGGCCGGCCGCCTGCGCCTGCGCACGGCAGCGGGCCCGGTAACGGTTCACATCGCGGAAGTAATTCAAGTCGGGGACGGTTCTTGACTTGAATTCCAGATAAATGGAAGCGGTTCTTGCTCAACCGGCCGGCAGCAGTATTGTTTTTGAATCTAACGTAATATAATGATTTGCCGGCGCATTGCTGCCAGCAAAAAAACATTAAGGAGGCCTTCCGGTGAAGATTCAGGAATTGGCGGCGGTGGCATTCCGGATAGCGGCTCTAATATTCGGGTTTCGCAGCCTGACGTACTTATTCATGTTTATCCCGATCACTGTTTGGAACGGTGTTGAAAGCGAAACGCTGATACAGCTCATGCTGGGAACGCTGATGCCCTTTGTACTGTTTTTAATCCTGGCGGTGGCGCTCTGGTTCCTGGCCGGACGTTTGGGCCGGGCCGTGATCCCGGCGGGCATTTCCGCGACGGCGCTTTCCGGCATAAGTGTGCCGGGAGCTACAGCGGCGGCTTTCGCCGTAACCGGTCTGACCGTGATCGCAACATCCCTTCCGAAGATCGTGGAAACAGGTTATAAACTTTTGTTTATTCAAGATTTGTCCAACACGAATCCATATTTTACCGGGGAGATGCTAGGCGCCTTAACCGGCCTGGCCCTGGGCCTGGCCCTTTTCTTCGGCGGGGGCCGCCTGAGCCGGTTCCTTGAAGCCAAATCAAATGGGGACGGTTCTTGACTTGACTGTTTGACACAATCTTTGCTAAAACATATCGGGCCGGACCGCGAACTCGCCTTGGGGATGTAAATGCTAATTCAAGTCAAGAACCGTCCCCTACTTGAGGAAACGGATGGCCAGGGGATAGCGGTAGGCCGTGCCCTGGCCGGCTTTAATGGCGGCCACAATGGTTAGCGCCAGGTGGGCCAGGATGAGAAAGATTAACAGCAGTGAGATGAAAACAAGCACCGCGAAAGGACTGTAATCTCCGCCGACAATATACGCGGTAAAGGCCACAAGCACGACGGCAAAGCTGGCAAGAAAGGTGTACATGGTATAAGATATCTGGAAATTGAGGGAATGCTTGCCGTGTTCATCCACTGCGGGCAGTTCATCTTTTTTGATCAGCCAGATGACCAGGGGTACCAGGATATTCCCTAGCGGCACTCCGAAATATACGGAGAGTGCGCCGAGGTGGCAGAATATCACCCAGGCACGGCCTGCGCTGTCCGGGGGGACCTGTTCGTGCTGCTCTAAATTCATTTGCCGGTTCAACCTCCTCTGTTCATTCATAGTATTTACCCTGCCGGCCCGGGCAATCCAGCTACTAAAATACTGATTTATTGTTTTACAAAAAAAATTTATTGACAAACAATAAATGTTGTCCTATAATCGCTTCAGAAACACTTTGGGGAGGTTAGTATAATGCGCTACCTCGGGAAAAAATCCGTAGCTTCATTCTTACGACGGCTCCTGGACGTGGCCTGGTACCTGGCCATCGGAGGCTCTATTCTCCTGGCCGGCAGCATTGTCTTTAGCTGGCTGAAAATGCCGGAAATTGCCTCCGGGCAGGAGAGCCTGGTCATTGAAACCCCCGGGCTGGATTTTATTTTGCATGATGGTTTACAGGGGGCTTTCGCTCCCGCCCACTTCCTGTTCCAGTTCATCCTGATCTTGCCGCTCCTGGCGGCCGGATTGATAGTAATCTACAATCTGCGCCGTATTTTCGCCACCCTGGTCCAGGAGAAGCCTTTCCAGGTGGAAAACATACGCCGCATCCGCCTTATCGGAATTGTTGTCATCGCCGGGACAGTTCTCAGCGGGATCCTGCATACCCTGATCGGCTTCTATCTGGTTAATCTGATTAATTTACCCGGATTGGAGCTCAAGGCTAATGTCAGCCTAAACTTCTCCGACCTCTTCCTCGGCGTGGTCATTTTGATCCTGGCGGAAATTTTCCGCCTCGGCGCGGCCCTGCAGGAAGAACAGGACATGACGGTTTAAGGAGGGCCTAGCCATGCCAATTATCGTACGGCTGGACCGGGTCATGGCCGACCGGAAAGTATCGCTGACAGACCTGGCGGAAAGAGTCGGTATCACCATGGCCAACTTATCCATGCTCAAAACGGGCAAAGTAAGGGCGATCCGTTTTTCCACCCTGGAGGGGATCTGCCGCGAACTTGATTGCCAGCCTGGAGACCTGCTCGAATACGCACCTGAATGATTTATTCAAGTGGGGACGGTTCTTGACTTGACTGTTAAACACCTCTTTGGTTAAACATACCGGGCCGGGCCGCGATCATGCCTTCGAGGGTGGATATTCTAATTCAAGTCAAGAACCGTCCCTAGCTTGACTAGCTTGATGATTCAAGTCAAGAACCGTCCCCTACTTGATGTTCCATTCCCCGTCGCTGGCTACCTTGACCCAGATGCATTCATGGGCATGCCCGGCCAGTTCTTCTTTGATCATCTTACGGATCCCTTCAATAGAAGCCAGGGTTTGATTGAAGATTTTGTTGCAGCCCTCGTCCAGATCCAGCTCAATCCCTTCCCGGGCCAGGACGGCGACCTGGTCCAGCCGCTCCAGGATTTGCTTATATTTTTCCTTGGTGTTGCGGGCGTCCACCATCATCTGGGCTTCTTCTTCATCCAGAAGCACAAACTTATCTTTCGGCGCACCGCATTTGGGGCAGATATCGGGCGGTTCCTCCCCCTCATGTAAATAGCCGCAGATTTCGCAGCGCCATAATTTCATAACCTTATCTCCTTTCCCCTCTCCATGTTTGTTAAGCGGCTCACTGGCTTGTGCCTGTCATACACACCTTTGGCAGGTGTTAGAACCGGCGGAACTTGCTGCCGGGCACGCCGCAGACGGGGCAGCGATCCGGGGCCGCGTTTTCCACGGTGTGGCCGCAGGTGGGGCAGATGTAAATGTCGTTTAAGTCAATATCTTTGCCCTCCTGCACCGCCTGCAGGGCCTGGGCAAATTTCTCCGCATGGATTTTTTCCGCCTCCAGGGCGTAGCGGTGGCTGGTTATGGCCGCCTTTTCTTCCTGCAGTTGGGCTACGGCCAGGTAAGCCCGGTACATTTCCTGCACCTCAAAATTTTCTCCGTCAATGGCGTCCTGCAGGTTTTCCGCCGCGCTCATTTTCCGGCCCAGCGCGCGGAGGTGGTTGCGGGCGTGGACCCGCTCGGCGTAGGCGATGGCTTCAAAGAGCCTGGCGATATTGTCGCGCCCTTCGTCCCGCGCCATCTCCGCGTAAAGTTGATACTTGGTGTTAGCCTGGCTTTCACCGGCAAACGCTTCCGCCAGGGTTTTTTCCGTCATTTTATGCATCGCGCTCGCTCCTCCGGTAAGAGTAATATAACTAATGTTACTTAACCGATATTATAACTAAGTTTAATGTGGAAATAAAGACTTAATTTGGTTTATGCTGAATCTTTCTTATGTTTTTAATTCATAAATCAGTTTTCCCGGTACTGGCAGCCCGGTGGCGTAAACCTGCTCCACCTTCAGCCCCTGCCGCTCCACTGTTCCTTTGACCTGGAAAGAAACCACCGCCGGAGTGATCACATTGGCCGCATACAAACTCCCCTGCGGCAGCGGCCTGGTGATACGCAGGTAATCGCCGTCTACCCCCGCTGCCGGCAGGAGGGCCAGGGTATACCGTCCATCCTCATAGCAGGCAACGGTTTTAATGCTTTTTAACATGCTGAATTTTTCGGCTACCGCCCCGGGGAAGCGTGGCACAGCCCCCCTGGCCAGGTTAAGTTTGAGGTAGGCGCCGAGCATGTTCAGGGGAGATACTTTTTGCACCGGGGTCACTGCGCTTAACTCCATGGTGCCCACGCTGCGAAAGCCGGTATAGGCGTTGTAGCGAACCATCTCGCTGGAGTTTAAATGATCCATCAACTCTCCCGTCTCCTGAAATCCGGTAAAACGGCCTTCCATGATAAAGTAGTTTAGCTTGGTATCGATAACCAGTACGGCCATATGGGGGTTTTGCTCAAGGTTGCGGGCGCTTTTCCACAAGAACAGGTTGCCGAAGATGATCTGGCCGCGGTAATACTCGAAACTGGTAATAACCACCAGGTTGGGCCGGCCATGGCGATCTACTGTGGCCATGAACTTGGGATTATACATTTCATTAAGCATACCGGCCTGCTGCTGATTAAGCATATCTACTCCCCCTTTTGGTAATTGGAGATGCTGACCATGCCGGCGCCGCTTTGCGCCATGATCTCCTGGAAGTGAAGCATCGCGCTTTCGGCAACGCGCGGCGTACCAGCGAGCGGGTAGTCTCTGTCCAGCATAGCGTAGTCATTGGCGCAGAGGTCATTGTAACCAAGCAGATCGACTCGCGCCAGCGAGGGCATATTTTCCTTTAAAAATAAAGCGATGCCACGCAAGTTTTTCTCACTGTCAGTATATCCGGGAATCACGGGTACCCGGATCCAGCAAGGGATCCCGGCGCGGCCCAGCCAGGCGGCGTTTTGCAGGATCAGTGCATTGGACACGCCGGTGTATTGCCGGTGCAGCCGGTCCTCCATAATTTTCAGGTCAAATAGAACCAGGTCCGCTTGCCCGGCTATCGCCTGGAAAACAGGCGGATCAATATGGCCGGCGGTGTCGATGCAGACATGGATTCCTGCTCCTTTAAGGCGCGGCATAATCGCCGTTAGAAAACGGTGCTGCAGCAGGCACTCCCCGCCGGAAAAAGTAACCCCGCCGCCCGATTGGTCGTAAAAAGGTTTGTCCCGGAGCAGCTTTTGCACCAGTTCTTCCACGCCCACGGTTTGGCCAATCACCCGGATGGCCCGCGCCGGGCAGTTAGCGGCGCAGGTGAGACAGAGTGCGCAGCCCCGGTTAAACTTGTAACCGCTGCCGCTGTCGCTGATAGCGCCCCGCTCGCACCCGTTCAGGCAGGTCCGGCAGCCGATACAGCGCAGGGTGTCATGGACCAGGTGCACCCTGGCGGCCAGGCCTTCGGGATTCTGGCACCAGAGGCAGCGCATGTTGCAGCCTTTCATAAAAACGGTGGTGCGGATGCCCGGCCCGTCTTCGGTGGACATGGGCTGGATGTTAAAGATAGTAGCGGTAAGTGTGTCCATGTTTGATGGTAATGATCCCCCCCACCCCTCTCCCACTTTTCTCACTTCTAACCTCTCATCTCTCACCTCTAAATGGCGTGGGCGGCGCGGCGAATGATTTCCTCCTGGATTTCCGGGCCCAGGTGAACGAAGTAAGCGTTGTAGCCGGTAACACGCACCAACAGGTTCAGGTAGGCGCCGGGGTTTTTCTTCGCTTCGATCAGGGTCTGGGGATCGATCATGTTGATCTGCAGCGCCGTCCCTCCCGTTTCGTTATAGGCCCGCAGGAAGGCAATGAATTTCTCCAGGTGCTCCTCGTCGCGCAGGAAGGAGGGGTTGAAGCTCATGGTATGGGAGGCGCCGTTGGGAGCCGACTCGAGGCCGAGCCTGCCCACGGAGAGCACCGCCGCGGTGGGCCCTTCCCGGTCTACGCCGTTGACACAGCAGACGCCGTTGGAGAGGGCCTGGCCGCGCACTCGCCCGTCGGGGGTAGAGGCGGTCAGGGGAGCATAGGCAATCCAGTAGTTCCAGGAAAGGTAACCGCCCCTGAAGCGGCGCCCGGTGGCCGGGGAGCGCATGGTAATGACCTTTTCTGTCCAGTAGCGGGACAACTCCCGCGCTACTTCATCGGCAAAGGGGTCGTTATTGCCGTACTTGGGCGCCCGGTTAATCAGCAACTGCCGCAGGGTTTCATCGGTGTTAAAATCAGTGCGCAGCGCGTTCAACAGGCGCTCCATGGATATTGTCCTGTCCCGGTAAACAAGTTGCCGCACCGCGGCCACGGAATCGGCGGCGGTGGCCAGGCCGACCCCTTCCACGGTAATAAAATTGTACACCGCCCCGCCGCGATTCACGTCCAGGGCCTTGTCGATGCAGCCATCCACCAGCAGAGAGAGATACGGCACCGGATCATAGAGGCTGCGCAGGCGATCGGCCTCGCTGGCCAGGTCGACAATGCGCTCCAGGATAAAATCCATCTGGCGGTAGAAAGCGTTCAAGAAATCGCTTTCCCCCGCAAACTTGAGGGGATCGCCCGTAGCCGGCCCCAGCCGCCGGCCGCTCTTCATGTCCCGGCCGTCGTTTAAGGCCAGCTCCACCGCTTTGGCCAGGTTAAGGTTCACATCCACCGTGCCGGAGCGGTCGTTGCCCTGCATTGTATTTTCCAGGCAGCCCACCGGCGCGTAATCCCAGGCCTCTTCGGGCGGGACGCCCTCGAAGACCAATCCTTTCATGGACAGTTCGTCGAAGTTAAGTAAAAATGGAGCGCCCTGGGCGTTCTTAATCATCTCCGCCACCTTGCGCAGCAGCGCGGGGGAGGAATTCTTATGGAGGCGCACGTTCGGCTTCGGCTCCAGCAGGTTCATCTCTTCGATCACTTCCAGCATGAGCATGGTCAGGTCGTTGGTCAGATCCTCGCCGTTGGGGCCGCAGCCGCTTAAGGTGATCAACTGGCCGAAAGATGAATTGATACCCTGGTTGCGGGCGCAGCGCCCCTGGTAGTCATAAGCATAATTGTGTTTAATCCAGAAGCAGTGCAGCAGCTCCCGGGCAAAATCACGGGTGAGGCGGCCTTCTTCCAGGTCACGCCGGTAGAAGGGATAGAGGTACTGGTCGATACGCCCGTAAGAGAGGCCCGGGCCGGGATACGATTCGGCGGCCATGATTAACATATGCGTAAACCAGAGGGCCTGCAGCGCCTCCCAGAAAGTGCGCGACGCTTCATAGGGCACGCGGGAGACAATATTTCGTAGCTGCTTCAACTCGCCGCGCCGCTCTTCGCTCTTCTCTTCAGCCAGCGCCGCATCCACCGCCTCAACGTAGCGCCGGGAAATCAGGCGCGGCGCTTCCACCGAAAGCTTCAGGGCATTTAAATAGGCCAGCTTTTCCCGGTCCGTTTCGCGGGAAATACGCGCTTCCACCTCTTCAAGAATTCCCTTGAAACCCACTTTGAGAACTTTGCGGTAATTGGGAATAATATGCCCGGGGACGGCGCCGGCATTGCCGATACCGCTGTTATGCGTCTCCAGGAGACGATCCAGCCAGGCATAGGTCTGCTTTACCCACCGGGCGCTTTCTTTTTGATCCAGGGTCTTGGACAGGGCCGTGTTGAAGTGGGAGCCGACAATCAGCTCTCCTTCAAGCACCATCGCCGGCAGGTGCTTCTCCAGGACCCGGTTGAAAAAGACAGCCCGCCGCTCCGCCAGGGATAGGCGGTAAAAGTGAGGCGGCAGCTCGACCGGTTCGGCCATGGCCTTGGCTGTTTCACGGAACCCCTGCATGAAGGGGAACACTTCCGGAACCACGCCCCAGTTGTAGGGGGCATAGAGTTCGTCCCAGGGAGCGCCGCTGCCGAAGGCCATCACTTCATTGCGGTAGTAGTCCCGTTCATAAAAGGACCAGTATTCCTCGCGCAGCCGCTGCACCCGGGGGCTCAAGTTGTGCGCTTCCCACAATTTAACCGTCATATCCTCTTCCTCTCTCCTTCCCCAGTTTAATTGCCTGCTGGCTCCTGCTGCGGCGTCATCGCATGCTCCGCCAGGCTGAAATTAAATAAAAGTCCTGCTTCACTTTTTCCGGCAAACGCCACTTCCAGCCATGAGAAAATATCCGCGCCGCCCACCGGCGTCTTGCCGATAGAGGCTACCCAGGGGACTTCTCGCAGATCAATTTGCATGATTGTTCCTTTAATGCGCATGCCGGGTTGACCGGCGAAGATTATTTCCAGGGGATTGCGCGCAAATAAATCCAGCACCCTTGGATAGAGCTTAATCTCCACCGCCAGAGTCAGGTTGTGCCCGCCCGGCCCGAAGTTGAAACTGATGATGCGGGCGGCACCTTCTGCCCGAAACTGGACAAAATATTTCCCCCGGGCCCTGAAAGTAATCGCACCCCGGTCTACCCTGAACTCAATGTCGCTTAAAACCGACTGCTGGTTCAGAATAAGCGGCTTAACCACTTTATTCATTAGCTCTGTCGAAACAACAACCTGGCCGATAAAAACAGACATGCTTGGTTGATCCTTTTGGGTTTCCAGTTGTTCTTGCCTTTTCTTGTTCCTGTTATGCTATTTCTTTGCTTCATGTTACAGATCGTATCTGCCGACCGGTTTATCCCAGAAATAGTGGCCGTCGGAGTAGGGTTCACCGTCCACCTGCACCAGGACGGCATCCACCGTGGAGAACTGGGTCGCCGTGTAGACGATGGACTCCCTAAAGACGGTGCCGCCCAGACTGCCTCCGGGGCTGCCCGCAGCGGTCAAAAGGTCGGAAGAAAAATTGATCACGGCTACCCCTTGATCAATGGTCAATCCCAGGATACGCGTTTCGGCGGGCAGTGTCCGCCCCAGGGCGCCTTCGCCCGGCTGCGGCCCCTTGATCAACTCCTGCAAGGCCAGGCGCAACACCGCCCAGGTATAAGGCAGCTCGCGGGTCACCGCCTTCACATAGCCCGTCTGTCCGGTTGCGCCCGTTTCAATGGCCTCCAGATCAGAGAAGTAAAGGGTAAGCTTTAACGTGCCGGGCGCCTCTGTTCCACCCTGCCCGCTGCTTTGCCCGGTTTGCGGAGGGGCTTGCGTTTCCTCTACTTTTTCCAGCGCTTCTTCCGTATCCGTACCGTTATCTTCGCCCATTGGCTCTTCGCCCGGATTATCTATAGCCTCGCCGTCCACAGTATCGCCGGGGAAAGCCGTATCGTCTTCCGCCGGCACGCGGAAGCCGCAATCAAGCAAAGCAACGCTAATACTGCGAGCCATACCCTCCACCATTTCATTTCAGACCCTCCTCGGTGTTTGCCTTAATTCCACAGCTTTTCCTTTATTTTTCCCACCACTGGAAAATTCAATATTTTGGACCCGGTTCCTGCCTGGCCCGCCTTTATTTTGCCAATATTGACCGGCTGTTAAATTATATGGGTGGGTGGAAAGAAGGATACACCTCAGGTTAAGAAGGATTTTTTTGCGGAATTGGCGGATCAAAGGGCGAAAAAAGTCCAGATATGGCGCCAGAACGCCGGTAGCCGCGAATCTTCACGGACCATGCGCTTACCCGGGTAATAAGCGGCGCATTTTCATAAAAGAAGAAGGAAGCACGGGAACCGCCCCCGTGCTTCCTTTTGGTTTTAAAGGACTTTTTGCAAAAGCTGCTCCAGGGTCGGCTGGCCGATCTCCTGCAGCTCGTAGCTGATGCGGACGATTGGTTTGTTAACCTTAATAACACGGCTTAAATCGATGGGTGTGCCGGTAACAACTACATCGGCATCGGAAGCGTTAATGGTCGCCTCCAGGTCTTTAACCTGCTGTGGGCTATAACCCATAGCCGGGAGCAGGGCGCCGATATGCGGATATTTATTATAGGTAGCCTTTATGGTGCCTACGGCAAAGGGCCGGGGATCAATCATTGCGGCGGCGCCAAATTTCTTGGCGGCGATATATCCGTAAACATACTCCATTTCGCCGTGGGTCGCCGTGGGGCCGTCTTCCACCACCAGCACTTTCTTGCCCCTAACCGCATCCGGCTGGGCCAGGCTTACCGGTGAAGCCGCCTCAATGATCGCCGCCCCGGGATTTACTTTCAGGATGTTGTTTCTAACCAGGGCTACATCTTCAGGGTTGGCTGTATCAACATTGTTTATAATGACCACGTCGGCCAGGCGCAGGTTTGTTTCTCCCGGGTGGTAGCTTATTTCATGGCCGGGCCTGAGGGCGTCAGCCAGGACAATGTAGAAGTCTGCCCGGTAAAACGAAAAATCGTTATTGCCGCCGTCCCAGACAATTACATCGGCCTCTTTTTCCGCTTCCCGCAAAATGACCTCGTAGTCTACCCCGGCGTAGACTACGGTGCCCGTATCGATATGGGGTTCGTATTCTTCCCGCTCTTCAATGGTGCATTTGTGCCGATCCATATCTTCGTACGTGGCGAAGCGCTGGCAGACCTGCTCTTTCAAATCCCCGTAAGGCATGGGATGTCTTATCGCTACTACTTTTTTACCCATATCTTTAATAATGCGGCAGACTTTTTGCGAAGTATGGCTTTTGCCGGCGCCTGTCCTTACGGCAGTCACGGCAATCACCGGTTTACTCGACTTAAGCATGGTTGTTTTCGGGCCCATCAGGCGGAAATCCGCTCCAGCTGCCGCTACTTCTGAAGCCTTTGACATAACATAATTGTGGGAGACATCGCTGTAGGCGAAAACAACCTCATCGACATCTTCTTTTTTGATTAACTCGGCCAGTTTCTCTTCCGGGTAGATGGGCACCCCCTCCGGGTAGAGCTGGCCGGCCAACTCGGCCGGATAGACCCGGCCTTCAATATCCGGAATCTGGGTGGCAGTAAAAGCAACGACGCGATAGTTTGGGTTGTTGCGGAAGAAAACATTAAAGTTGTGAAAATCCCGTCCGGCTGCTCCCATGATGATCACTTTTTTGGGCGCCATTTTAAAAACCTCCCGATAAAGTTTTACATCACCAGGGCCAGGATAGCTTTCTGCACGTGCAACCGGTTTTCAGCCTGGTCAAAGACAATGGAATTCCGGCCGTCTGCCACCTCGTCGGTAATCTCTTCACCCCGGTGCGCCGGCAGGCAGTGCATTACCAGGGCGTCTTCTTTAGCCTGTTTTAGCAGCTCGCTGTTGACCTGATAACGGGCAAAGGTTTTCACCCGCTGTTGATGCTCTTCTTCCTGGCCCATGCTGGCCCAGACATCGGTGTAAATAATGTCGGCGGACTTGACCGCTGCGGCCGGATCGGCCACCAGGTTAATGGTGGCACCGCTCTTGGCCGCGTCTTCCCGGGCCAGGGCGGTAATTTCAGGGTCAGGCTCGTACCCTGGAGGCGAGCAGATGGTAACATGCATGCCCACCTTGGCCCCCCCAAACATGAGCGAGTGGGCTACATTATTACCATCCCCAATATAGGCCAGGTTTACCCCCTGCAGGCGGCCCAGTTTCTCCTGGATCGTAAACAGGTCGGACAGAACCTGGCAGGGATGCAGCAGGTCAGTGAGGCCGTTGATGACCGGCACCGTGCTGTGCTCCGCCAGATCCAACACCTCCTGGTGCGAATAGGTGCGGATCATGATCCCGTTCAGGTAGCGGCTTAAGACCCGGGCCGTATCGGCAATGGTCTCACCCCGCTTCAGTTGCAGATCGGCTGCGCTTAAAAAGAGGGCATAACCGCCCAGTTGCCACATCGCTACTTCAAAAGAAATGCGGGTCCGGGTGGAAGCTTTCTGAAAGATCATGCCTAAAGTTTTGCCCCGCAGGGGCTGGTAGATATCTCCGATTTTATCTTTCGTCTTGAGCATATGGGCGGTGTCCAAAATCTGGTTTACTTCTTCCCTGGATAAATCATGGATCGAGATAATGTCTTTCCCCTTCATATCAACCGCCATACTGCAATCGCCTCCTTAAGCTTCTGGTTACATTTATTTTGCCCCGGGTATCCGTGATTCACCAATAAAAATTACCAAAACTATACTTTCGCTTTGCGGATGGTATTTCCTGCTTCTGGGGAGCGGCTGATTCTACCGCTGTGGCGAGGGTTGGTAAAGTGCTCCAGCACTGTGAGGTTATATGCCACGTATCTTTCTGTACCGGCTCAGTTACAGTTATTATTGGCAGCGCAGGCCTGACAAAGCCCCCTGAGGTAGTATCGTTTCTCTTCAACCACATATCTATCTTTTAAGTCCGGCAATTCTGGCATGGCCAGCCCTTTAAGGCATTCACACTTGCCGCAGGAGCGGCAGAAGAAGTGCGGATGGCAGTGACCGCCATTGCCGCAGGTACAGAGAGCATATAACGAGGTGCGGTTATCGCCTTCAATGCGATGCACAATGCCGGCGGCTATAAAGCTGTCCAGGGAGCGGTAAACGCTGACCGGATCATACTGCATTGGATCCATGCTGCGGCAGATTTCCCGGTGTGACAGCGGTCGCCCCGCTTCCAGGAGCAGATCGAGCAGAGCCTCCCGTCCGGCAGTATGCTTCAAACCGTATTCCCGCAAGATGGCGGCAGCACTTTTTTTTGTCACGGCGTTCACTCCCCTGCAAATCAACTGGCGGCGGCAATAAACCGTATCAGTCAGCAACCGGGTTGCCTGGACTTCTTTATTACTAATACCCTATTTTTTTCCTTCCGGATAGCCTAAACAAGACTATCGTCTAGGCCATGTTTTCCCTGGACCCGGGCTCATTTTCCCGTTTTTCCCAATTACTGATTAATTCCCCCTTCAAGATAACATTCTTAACTCTAGATTTAATTAAAGGGATAAATTCATGATTCAACTCGATGCCAACTGAATTTCTATGCCAGTTTTGAGCAGCTACCATGGTCGTGCCGCTACCGACAAAGGGATCCAGAACAGTTTCACCGGCAAAAGAAAACATGCGGATTATCCTCGTGGGCAACTCTTCTGGAAACATGGCACAGTGCCTGTCTTGTTTTTCCGGCGGAATATCATCCCAAATCCCCCTAAACCACTTTGAACGATATTCTTTAGGCAGCCGGCTAAGTTCTTTAGCTTCTTTTGATGGCCGGGGGGCTTTGCCATCTTTTTTGAATATGATAATGTACTCGTGTTCATAGGTGATATAGCCATCCCTGGGATAGTAAATGCTGCCCATCCAGCTACAGCCTCCGGTGGTATTGGTAGTGGTAATCTTTCGCCAAATGATATTACCCAGAAACCGGAACCCCAACCCCTGGCAGCTCTTAATTATATCGGCATGAATAGGCTTTATTTCATATACCCCTCCATTATCCTTGGAACGCAAAAACTGGTCTCCAATATTAATGACCAGCTTGCATCCCGGCATCAAAACCCTCTTGCATTCGCTCCAAACCTGTTTTAGTGATTCGATATATGCTTCATAGGGTTGATCGTAACCGATTTGGCCCTCAACATTATAATCTTTAATGTTCCAATAGGGGGGTGATGTAAATACCAGCCCGATACTGTTGTCCTCGATATTGAGCATCTCCTGGCCCGCATTACCGACATATAATATATGGCAGGTCTTCACCAGATAACACCTCCTCTCATCTGCCTTTAGTTTAACGGAGAAATAAAAAAAAGGCTAGCCCCGGCATCAAAATGGCACCATCTTAGGCATGCCATGCAAGTGCCGGAAAAAGCAAGTAACCACGGGATTCTGGAAAATCCCGTGGTTACTGTATTTTTTGTGTCTAAAGGGACAACATTTCATACAGTACGGCGGAAATAAAAAGCGGGAAAACACAACATGAGGTGTTCATTCCCGCTCTTTTTCTGCCCGCGTATCTATATCTTGTATTTCTCTGTCTTTGAAATGCACACCCCTAATCTATAAGGTAGTGCCGCAGCAAATCCTCCCGGCCATCTTCTTTCAGCCGTTCCACAGAATAGCGCAGCCATTCCTCCGGGGTAGGTACATCCCCGGCGCATGGTATCCGTTCCCATTGCGCCCGGCGCTTCGGGTCAGGGTCATGCAGACCCTCCCATATCCGCTTTGAGATTTTCTCTTTGACCTTTTCCACGGTCGTATGATCCCGCTCCGCCAGCATGGCGAAGAAATCTTTTCCTTTCTCTTGCAATGTAAAGCCTCCTGTCTGTATGAATAGTATCTCCATGTTAGGCCCATGATATAAACTACTCTATGCCCCACTTGGGCGATACGGTAGCCACCGATTGTGACTATTATACCACCCATTTGGGAATTAGAATAGATACAGATGGGCAGGTGATGGAATGGACGCACAGAAGCGGATCAAGCAGCTCATGGAGGAGCGCGGCTGGACAGATTACAGGCTGGCAAAAGAGGCAAACCTATCTCACTCCACAATAACCAACCTTTTCAAAAGGAATAATGCGCCGACGCTTCCCACGCTGGAAGTGATTTGTCGTGCGTTTGGAATAACCTTAGCACAGTTTTTCGCGGAAGGCGGAGAAGCTGTGGAAATAACGGATAAACAGCGCGAGCTTTTTGCAAAATGGAGTACACTCACCGAGAAGCAAAAAGCCCTGTTGCTTGAATTTATAAGCACCTTGCAGTAGAGGGCAAAGAAAAAGACCGCAGGCCGGAACCTGCGGTTTTCTCTTTGCCTTATTTTATTATACAGCCCAGCGCAATTCTGGCTCGCCGGTATTCCGGGAGCGGGTTGCCCTTTATGCTCTCAATGGAAACCCCTTGCTTTTTGAGTTTTCCTTCTAACCGCAGCGCCTGTCCGCAATCCCGGCAAAGGCGGGAAATATCGCTGACTAAAACCGCGTCTATCATGTGGCGGTGGGCCAGCCCGGCCATCTCTCGGATGCCGGGGCGGTTCAGGGAAAGGCCGCTGCCGATCTCGGCGATTTCCGCCACAATATTATAGCCGCGCTCTTTGGCATATACGCGCAGCCGTTCCTTCTGCATCTCTAACAAGGTATCGTCTTGATCCGCGCGGGCGAGGCGGCAATAGACCGCCACCCGCATTGCTTTCCTTGCTTCCTTCTCCATTATGCTGCCCTCCATAATTCTGCCGTGATTTCGACCTGCCGCCCGTCGCGGAAGGTGAACACCAGCCTTTTATCTTCGTAAACCGTCACATAGTCCACCGTGGAATACCAAAGCTCCTCGTCAAAGGATTGCACCAGTTCCTGATGGTTGTTCATGTTTTCCATGAACAGCCGGATTCTTGTCTTTTTGGCATTGCGTTCCTGCCGAAGCTCTGCGATCTCCGCCAGCCGTTTCCGGGCGGCTTCAAACCGCTCAGAGTAAGCATCATACCGGCGGTTGTATTCTTCCTGATCCATGGCGGTCTGCGCATTTTCAGAAATGATTTTCTGAATAAGCCCCAGTACAACCTCGCTTTCATTTTCCAAGGTTTCCTGTTCTGCATCCAAGTCTGCCGTATCGGTCAGTGCCGCGATCACTTCCTCGTATGCCTCTATAATCTCGTCCCGGTTCCCCAGCACGATATTGAAGGCGGCCAGAAATGCGGCTTTGATTTCACCCTCTGTAAGATGGGGCGTGGAGCAATGCTGGCCCCGGTATTTTTCGTTACACTGCCATACAAGGCTCCGGTTTTCCGTGTTGGAGTGCCAGACCTTGCTGCCATAAATGCCGCCACACTCGCCGCAGATAATGCGCCCGGAAAATGGATGCAGGCAGCTTGTAAAACGCCCATCCGTCTTGCGGGTTTTCAGCTCGTATTGTACGAGGTCGAAAAGCTCCGGTTCGATAATGGCTGGATGGCTGTTCGTCACATAATACTGCGGCACCTCGCCCTCGTTGACCTTTTGCTTTTTGGTGAGGAAATCCACCGTGAATTTCTTCTGCAAGAGCGCATCGCCCTTGTACTTTTCGTTGGTGAGGATGCTCTCCACCACCTTGGCCCGCCACACCTTTTTGCCGCCCGGCGTGGGAATACCCTCGTCGGTGAGGTAGGTGGCGATGGCCGAGGGGGATTTACCATAGAGGAACAGGCGGTAAATCAGCCGGATAATCACCGCCTCAGATTCCACAATGACCGGCAGCCCGTCCGGGCCTTTTTCATAGCCGAGGAAGCGCCGGTAAGGAAGGCTTACCTTTCCGTCTGCAAAACGCTTGCGCTGGCCCCATGTGACGTTCTCAGAAATGGAGCGGCTTTCTTCTTGCGCCAGCGAGGACATGATGGTAATAAGCAGCTCGCCTTTTCCGTCCAAGGTACGGATATTCTCTTTTTCAAAGAAAACTTCAATGCCCTTTTCTTTGAGCTTGCGCACTGTGGTTAAGGTATCCACCGTATTGCGGGCGAACCGGCTGATAGACTTCGTGATAATAAGGTCGATCTTACCCGCCAGCGCATCAGCCACCATGCGGTTGAAGCCGTCGCGCTTTTTGGTGTTGGTGGCAGAAATGCCCTCGTCGGTATAAACCTCTACAAACTGCCACTCGTCCTTAGATTGAATGTACCGGGTATAATAGTCCACCTGCGCCTCATAGCTGGTAAGCTGCTCCTCATTATTGGTGGATACACGGGCATAGGCTGCCACCCGCAGCTTGCGGGCCTCGCTGCTCAGTACATTGATGGGAAGCCGGTCTTTCTTTGCAGGGATAACCGTTACCCGAGCCGCTGTTACTGTTGGCATTTGGCAAGCCTCCTTTCTGCGGCCTGCCGGAGCGCCAGTTCACGCGCCCGCTGGCGGTTCTCCGGGTTCCAGCTATGGCGGCGGGAAGGGTTGTCCCATGTCTTTGTTACGGTATGCCCGTCATAGAAAACAAAGACCAGCACGCCGTTCTCCGGCACCTGAATTTCTTCCACCTTGGCCGCAAAGGCCGCCTCGTCAAATTTCGACAGGCCCATGGCCTCGGCGCTCACCCGTTTCAAAATTTCCTCCGGGATCTGCTTGGCATCGCAGTGCGCCTTGCCTTTCTGGTTGAAGGTGCGGCATAGCCAGCCCCGCTTTTCATAGGGGGTGTTGCCATTGAGAACCTTCCGGGTAAAAGATTTTCCGCATTTCCCGCAATGTATCTTCCCGCTGAATGGAAAGCGGTTCCGCTCATAACTCCCGGAGCGCGGTTTATAGGCGGCGGCCCGGCGAGAGCGTTCCGCCAAAACCTTCTTGTAAGTTTCCCGGTCAAGAATCCCGTCATGGCTGCCCTCTACAAAATACTGCGGCTTTTCGCCGTTGTTCTTGCGAACCTCTTTTGTGATGGGGTCTACCACAAAAGTCTTTTGCAGCAGCATATCCCCGACAATTTTCTCGTTACAAATCAGGTCAACAATGGAGTTCCCTCCCATGTTGGCACCATGCCTGCCTTTGATATTCACGGCGGCAAAAGCATCTTCCAGCTTATACCGCCCGTAACCTTCCAGATAGAGGTCGGCGGCCAGCCGTATAATCTCGGCTTCTTCCGGTACGACTTCCAGCCGCCCGTTGACCTGCTTGTAACCATACATGGTGATGCTCCAAGGCAGGCCCTGCTCATAGTTGGATTTGATACGCCACTTCTGGTTTTCAGATACCGAGCGGGCCTCCTCCTCTGCATAAGCAGCGAGGAGGGTAAGCAGAAGCTCGCCATCCTCGCCCATGGTGTGGATATTCTGTTCTTCAAAGAAAACGTCCACCCCCATGAGCCGAAGCTCCCGGATGGTGCGAAGCGTTGTCACTGTATTGCGGGCAAAACGGGAAACCGACTTCGTAATTATCATGTCGATTTTTCCGGCCCTGCAATCGGCCAGAAGCCGCTGAAATTCTCCACGGCTGTCTTTCGTGCCGGTCAGCGCCTCGTCGGCATACACACCTGCGTACTGCCAGCCGGGCGTTTTCTGGATCATGCCGCTGTACTGGCTGATCTGCGCGGAGAGGGAATGAAGCGGAGCTTCTCTGCTGCTGGATACCCGCGCATAGGCCGCCACGCGCTTTAGCTTTGGCGCTTTTTTCCGCGCGGGCGGGGTAACTTTTTGAATAATGCGTTCCATAAATACGCCCTCCTTTCAGGACACTGATGTTATAGGAAGCCACCCTGAAAAGAAAGGCTTTTCAGCAGAAAATACCGCCCAAAACAGGCCGGAATTTTGCCGCCAGTCTGGCCTCAATGCGCAGAAAATCCGCCTCGTTTATGATGCCTTTTTGCAGCATTTCACGGGCCACCGCGAGGGCTGCCTGATACTTTTTTTCCCGGTCAAACTGTTCCTTCGTCATGGGTGCCTCCTTTCTGAAACCGCGCCGCTATATAGCAGGCGTGGGAACAATACTTCCGTTTCCGGTTCCCATAGCTCTGAAATTCCTGCCCGCAATGGGCGCAGGTGGCCGGATAGAAGGCGGCTTTATGGATAAGCTCCGGGTGCAGCTTCCACCATGCGCGGCGGCAAGCCTCGGAGCAAAATTTTCTCTGTTTTCTCTTGGGGTATTGAGGAAGCGGCCTGCCGCAGTTCCGGCATACCACCACCGGCTCTTTGGAAGCCACTCCGGTGAGGTTGTTGCGGCGGCAAAAGCTCTTGACCGTATTCTCGGAAATACCTAACCGGGTGGCAATCGCTCCATAACCGAGCCCTTCGCAACGCAGATAGCGCACCTGCTCTTTCTGTGCATCTGTCATGGGATCGCCTCCTTCTTAAAGAAAAGAGCGGCCCCGGAGGGCCGCCCACCATGCTTACCTGTTGGGAAGTTTCAAGACCTGCCCCGCATAAATCACGTCGGAGGTTAGGCCGTTCAGTTTCTTGATCTCATTGTACCGGGTGCCGTTTCCGAGGCGCTTTTCTGCAATGGCCCACAAACTGTCGCCTTTCTGCACCGTGTAAGTAGAAGCGGCTGCGCTGCCCGCATATACAACCTTTCCAGCCTCGTCAAAAACAGAGTAACCGGGATTTTCGTCGGCACAGCGTTTTGCATTGTCCAGCACATTGAAAGCACCCTTTTGAGAAGCGGCATCCGCCCAGCTCTTGCGCACCCGATAGAGGGTGCCGCTGCCGGTGCTGCCAGAGGCAGAGGGATAAACCTTCTTCCCAGCTTCGTCAAAGACCGCATAGCCGGGATTCTTGTCCGCCAGCTCTTTGGCATTATCCAAAACCGCAAAGGCTCCGAGCTGGGAGGAAGCATCGCTCCAAGACTTTCTCACCCGGTAGAGGGTGCCGCTGCCCGCAGAACCTCCGGTATTGCCGGAAGAAGAACCGGCCAGCTTGGCCTTCACCGCTGCGCGGAATGTGTCCATGTTCTTCCCATGCTTCGGGAACCAGTGCATGACATCCCCGTGATTGGAGGCAATGCCCTGCGCATGGCCCTCGCTGTGGCAGATGATATTTTTCTCGGTCAGGCCGTACTGCTTGCAGAGGTAAACGCAAAGCTCCACCGCCTCATTGTAGACCTTGTTGAAATAGGCGGAGTCTGTCAGACCATCCTCGCAAATTTCAAAAGAGATGTGGGTATTATTGCCGGAGCCCTTGGAACCGGAGCCGCAATGCCAGCCCCGGTGATCCCAAGGAAGCGTCTGGTAAGTGGCAATCGTCCCATCCGCCAGCTTGCCGATAAAAGCGTGAACGCAGACCTCCCGATCCATGGGCTGGTTCCAGTGATTGTTATACTGGTTCTTTCCCAGCAGCCCATCATCCGGGCCGACATAGCGTTTCAGCCACGGGTTGTTGGCCCCTGTGCTATGCACCATAATGCCCTTGGGGGTAATCTTGCGGCCTGCCTTGTAGCAGGCGTTATTCGTGAAAATCAGTGTATACAAATTCATAGCGAAACCTCCTGTTTCTTCTTCAAAGCCAACGACGCTGCCGGTGCCGTATTCATGCACCAAAGCAGCGCCGCTGTAATAAAAGGCCAGTATCTCGTTGTAAGGGACACCCTGTTTTGCGGCCCACATACAGCCCACTTGGGAAAGTCCCACACCATGGCTGGGATTGGTGGATTTCTCTGTGCGGGCCGCCGTGTCCCACGGATCAGGCTTGTTCACATAGTAGGGATAGTCCCGGCTCCAAACCTCTCCGCTGCGTTTGCAGGTGCCGCCGTTTGAGGCCGAATAAAAGCAGTCAATGACTTCGCCGCCATAGGTAAGCACCTGCCCGGCGGTTTCCACCACGGCCTGCCTGCTGCGGGGGCTGGACTCTGCCAGAGGGGCGCGGTATGCCTGAAAGTTGGTAGTGTCGTCCACCACCGTCCCCGCCATGGCCCGCTTGACCGCAAAGGTGCGGGCGGCCACCGCCTGCGCTTTGAGTGCCTCCATGTGGGAGCTTTCATAAATCTCGGAAGGCACCACCCCGCAGAGGTATTCCTCCAAATCCAGCTCCACAGGACCCGCGCCAAGGAGGGCGGTATTCTCGGCGCGGGTCAGTTTTACGGAGATCTTCATTCCTTGTCCTCCGTATCCTTGTCGTCCTCGGTGCGGTTATGGAGCTGCGCCAGTACCTCTTTGAGCTTCTCCGGGATGGGCAGGCCGATGTGGCCCGCATTTTCCAGCAGGCTCACGCCTTCGTTGGAAATGTAGAAGAAAATCACCGCAGTACGCAGCGCATCACCGCTTCCGATAAGCTGGGTGTCGATCACATGGCCGATGCCGACCATGACGAAAATCAGCACCTTGCGGAAAATCCCCTTAAAGCCCACATTGCTGGAAAGGGTCTTGTCGATGATGGCGCACATCACTCCGGTAAGGTAGTCGATCACCACAAAGGCAATAAGCGCATAAAAGAAACCATCCATCTCTCCGAAGAACCAGCCCAGCCCGCCGCCGATAGCGGCAAGCGCCACCTGAATCCAATTCCATACAGTCTTCATAATTGACCTCCTTTTTTTGAAATAGAAAAGGCACTCCGCAGAGCGCCTTTTCTCAGTTGAGCCACGCCGGTTTCTCCGGAATGGCCAGTGTATTTGTACCATCGAGCCACGATTGATACCATGTTTTCAGTTCCGCAAGCTGGGCGGCGGAGAGGGTATCATACCAGAGCTGCCCCCGGTTGATAATAGGAAAACACTCAACCTCCCGGCGCTTGCGATATTCCGCCTTTGCCGCTTCGGATTGCTCCAAGGCGGCCTGCTCCCCGTCAAAGGAAAGGGTTCCATCCCGCACCCGGTAGGCAGTGAAATGCACTTCAAAATGTGCGAGATTGGAAGGAGCGGAAACCTCCACGGCATCCAGCAATTCGCCTTCCAGCGCGTAGCTCTCAATATATCCCTGTTCATTCAGTAATACTTTCATAGGCCCTCCCTTAATTGATCCCGAATACCCGGTTGATCTGCCCGGCTCCGTTCCCCATAGCAAGCGTCACTGTGGAACCGGAATAGGACAAATTGAAGGCTTTGTAGTTGGACTCATCCGCAATCTGGAAAGAAACAGCGGAGGTTGTCAGTAGGATCCTCGGCACCACCAACGAAGTTCGGGAAGCCGTACTGCTTGGGCGGCCTATAATCACATAGAAGTTGTAATTCCCATAGTTGAAGGTGATGCTGCCGCTGGTAAGCGTCCCATTGTAGAGCGAGGTGGCGGCGATCCCAAGATTTGTCCGGGCCGCCGCCGCTGTTTTTGCCCCCGTACCGCCGTAAGACAAAGCCAGTGCGTTTGTAAGGGAAATAGAAGTCCATGAGCTGCGGTCATAGGCACGCTTCACTGCTGATGCGGTAGCCGCCAGTGTTGTACTGGTGGAAGCAGTGCTGGAGGATAGCTTCGTCAGGCCATATTCCGAGGTCGTGGCATACAGGCAGCCGAGTGCGATCCACCACGATCCGTCATACACAAAGTCAATGGTTTCCTTCTCCCGCCAAATCCCCGTGATAACCGAGGCTCCGTCAATCCCGCAGATAAATTTATCTCCGGTTCCGTTGACGTTCAGCTTCGGCTGGCTGGCGGTATTGCTGTAAGTAAACTGCACCGCAATACGGGAGCCGGTTTTCAGCTCAAAGCCTGCGCAGCTCACCACCTTTATCTGCGTGGCGGCGGCTGTGCTGCAGGTGCCAAAGTAGGGCTTGTCAAAGGGGTAATCAATCTCGTCCGGGATAAGCGTCCCCTCAATCCGGGTATCGCCTACCACATGGAGGGCGGCTGCCGGATTGGGCGTATTGATCCCCACCATCTTTTTGCGCAGCGCCATCAGAGGGGTTCCTTGCGGAACAACAAAGTACAAATCCAGAGAAGTCAGAGAGTTCAGCTTATCCCGGATTTGCAGGTGAAAATCGTAAGATGCCTCCGCGTTCAAATTGCACAGTTCCAGATTGGAAAAGGAAAAGCTGGTTCCGCTGGCCGTAACCGAGGCAAGGATACTGGTATAAGCGTTATAGGAGGAAGCGCTGGTGAGCTTGTACCGATAGCGCACATAAAGAAGGCTGTTCTTCTGCGCACCATCCACGGTAATGGCGGAAATGCTGCCATTAAAGACAAGCTGCATCTCCGTTTCAATCTCGTTTGTACGCCGCAGGGACACCGAGTTCACCTTGGGCTTGGAATATGGCACCACGGTTACGCTTTTTGTCACGGAGGCGGTATAGCCTCTGGAATCCGTCACCGTCAAGGTAATATCCCGCGTGCCGGAGGTGCCAATGGTGCCAAGGGATAAGGCCGCGCCGGTAGTGTTGGATTTCGTAACGCCGCTGCACACTGCCGAATAAGAAACGATGGAAGCGCCATTTTTCGCTGTGGCGGTGCCGGGGGTAACTGTCAGCCGGGAATAGCTTTGGATCAGCACCTGATCGTTTCCGGTAATGGCGGTGGTGGTCGAGTAGCTGTCGGCAAAGGTGAAGCCGGAAAGAGTCGGTCCGGAATTTGCCTCTGTGGTGCTGATCGTACAAGTACAGGTGGAGGCGTTGCCGATCTGCGTATTCCCGCTTTTTGTCACCAGCTCAATGGTCGCCGTGAAGGATTTCAGGCTGGCCATAGCGTTGAGGAGCGTCGTCCGCTCCGCCGAGGTAAGGGTGATGGTTCGGGATGCCGTACCAGCAGCCCATGTGCGG
>JAKPEE010000130.1 GCA_029552125.1 Bacillota bacterium
CCGTTGATCCAGATCAAAAAAGGCGCCCTTGATTTTTGCGTGCTGGCGCTCATCGCCCGGGGTGAAAGCTACGGCTATGAGATCGTAAAAACCCTGGGCGAACAAGGCCTTGCCACCTCCGAGGGAACGGTTTACCCTTTACTGGCCAGGTTGCAGAAGGAGGGACTGGTCACGTCATCCTGGCGGCAAATGGATGAAGGGAACCCCCGGAAATATTACTGGATTACCGCAAAGGGTGAGGCGGCGCTGGCCCTGTTCAAGGAGCACTGGGTGGAATTTGTAGACACGGTGAATCTACTTTTGGAAGGAGGCGTGCAGGTTCATGGATCGTAAAAGCGAGAATGTCCTCCGGCGGTATCTGGGAGAAATCGAGCGGGAGCTGGAGCGGCTGCCCCGGACCGTTCGCCGGGAGATCGCCGCCGAGATCCGCTCTCACCTGCTCGAAGAGTGGCGCCGCTGCGATGAGCCAACCACGGAAAACCTGCTCAACATCATCAACAGCTTCGGTGAGCCCAGTGAGATTGCCGCGGGCTACCTTGAAGAGTATTCCGGCAAATCTGCGGGCGCCTGCCGCAGCGAAGCGCCCTACCCGCCCAGCTGGCTGGTTATTGTCCTTACCGTCTTCCTCTGGCCGGTAGGGATAATCCTGGCCTGGCTTTCGCCGGCCTGGAGAACGAGGGATAAGCTCATTGCTACGCTCATACCGCTGCTTTTATTTCTAATCTTTGTGGTGGGAGGCCAGGTGTTTTTCAGCTATGATGAAAAAACCGGGGTAAAAGAAGTAGAAAACATTGAAATAAATATTCCGAAAGATGAATTACCTTAAAAGGAGGTCAACCGGCATGGCGGGTTTCTTAATCCTTTCAGTTATGATAATCGGTTCGCCTCTAATATCGGCTATTTACCTGGCCGCAACCAAAAAACCGGGCTATTGATTTCAACTTCCGGCAGTTGCAGGGGATGTCTCCAAGGGGATCATTCTGATTTTAAATTATTTGCCTTAATGCTATCATGCTGCGCCAGGTTTGCGGGGGCTGCCCAAAAATCGTTTTTCTTTAATAACCTTTCCTAATGCAAAATTGCCATTGTCAAAGGCAGCAACTTGTGTGGAGATGGAGCCACGTCGGGCGGGAATGGAGCCCCGCTCCTACAGGTGGATACATAACCGATCGCGGGCGGGGCCTTCCCGGCACTACAGGTTTCCGGCAAAATTTAGTATAATAAAGTCAATTGATACTTTTTTACTTTGCCGAACTGGAGAGAGAGGAGGGCTAAGGATGGGCAAAA
>JAKPEE010000132.1 GCA_029552125.1 Bacillota bacterium
AACAGGACTACAATTACTATCTGGCGAATCTTAAACATGGATGAGACCTCTTCTCCTTTCTTGGGAGTTCGGCTGAGTCACCGATAGAGGTCTCATTCTCTATTCAACCCCTATTCACCTACTAAAAATGTACACAACCTAGAGGCCTACCCGAATTAATATTCATATTCAAGAGATAGGCTATTGCTTATTAAACTCTCCGACCCATATATACTTCCTTTTCAGCACCCGATTACTCCACCGGCAATTCAGGTAAGGATATCAACCAAGCCTGTATCTTCCTTTTTTTCGGATGGCGGGAATACTGCAAACAAAAGGCACAAATTATAGTCATTCAGCCAGTCCAGATCTTAGCGGGTAAAGTAGCGCTCCGGGTCGAGATGGCGCAGCCGCGCCAACTCTTCCGCTGTTGGCGGCGCAACCGCCTCGAGATCGGGCCAAGGCTGCAGCTCCCAGCCGCACTGCTCCTTTATATCCCGTACCGTCTCCGCTTCGGTTAAACCGGGGCGCTCCAGGTAGGCGGACAGCTTCAGGATGCCGTCGGCGGGATCTTTGCGGAAAAGGCCGTACTGCGAAACCACCGCCGTGACCCTGTCCCCGGGCGAGGTGATAAACGGGACCTTTTCGACAAAGCGGTGCGGCGACTGCCAGGCCACGACCACAACTTCGGCTGCGCCCGAGGCCACATCATTGCCCCCACCCGAGCCGACCAGGTAGAGCGAAGCGGCGGGAATCTGCGAAGAGTTGATGTTACCCCGGCAATCGACCTGCGCCGCGCCCAGGACCCCGAGGCAGGACCCGGGGCTGCCGGAAACAAAACAACCCAGGGTATGCAGCACATCGGTATAAAGCCGGCCGGTGGGGAAGTTGCGCAGGGCAAAAACAAAGGAATCTCCGGGCAGGGGGATAAAACCGTAAAGCCCGATCTCCGCCAGCAGGGCGGCCTGCCGATCCTGCTCCAGAAGGCCGTAGTAAGCCATCCAGCTGGCCAGGTGCGAAGCGCCGACCCCGGCCAGGATACTGTGATAGCCCTTCTTGAGAATGAGCCGCCTGATCTCCCGCCCGGACAGGGCGATCATCCGCTCCGCCGCGGTCGCCGGCGGAGCGTCCGGCGGCCCATCCCTGCCTCCGCCTTCCAGGAAATGAAGCGGCCAGGCATCGAGGGAAAGCCTTCCTTTCAGCGCCAGGAGCCGCTCCTGGCCGAGCTTGGCCAGGTAGCTCCGGTGGTCGGGGCAGCTTAGGATCCATTCCTCCAGCCAGGCCTGGTAGGTTTCGGCGCTGCGGCTGGCCCGGCGGGCCTCCATGATAAAGGGGCGGTCCTCGGCGTAGCCCCCCTCTTCGCCGCGCTGCGGGAAGTGATGGTGCCCGGAAGGATGGGCCCCGAAGGGCGCCTCCACCACGGCGCGCACCACCTCCGCCGGAATGCGGACATGCTCCCGGCAGCGGGAAAGCTCCGCCGCGCTGACCACTTTCTCCACGGTGACAATGGCGCCCTCGCGGGCGGCCAAAGCGCCGTAGGCGCTGCCGACCAGGGGCATGTTCAATACCGTGTTCCCTTGCGGATCGGCCAGCCACCCGTGAACCAGGCTCACATCTGGATGAAGCGCCTTTACCAGGCCGACCTGCTCTCCGCTGAAAGGGTCTTCAGTTACAGTGAAATCGGCCAGGTTTTGGGCCAGGGAACTGCCGGCCAGGGAGCGAGTGGGGAAAAAGGGCAGCCCCATGGCCGCGGCGGCAAGGCGCTGCGTCAGGGTAAGCATGCTCCACTCTTCAAACTGGACTTTGCCTTCGGCAAAAGCCTTCTGGATCAGGGGGTTGGGCGCCGGAAAGGGATACGCATCGCCCAGGTACGAAGCCAGCACCTTCCGCACCAGCCCGCCGGCCAGGAAGGGCACCAGGTTGGTGCAGCTGCCTCCGTAAGTAATGATGGTAAAGCCGGGATCGCGGCCCCAGAACTGCCGGACGATCTCGTACAGCAGGGCCATGGGGTAGCCGTGCCCGCAGCCGATCTGCAGGGCCATACCGGGGCGGACAAACTTCCGGACCGCCTCCGGAAGTGTGGCCACCTTCCCGCCGGCCGCGCCGGCGCGCCCTTCCAGGGCCTTTTCAACCCACGGCAAATGCAGCATGATCACCGCCTCCCCTTCTCTTCATCGGGCCGCAGGCCAGATCAGCTAGTTGGTGCAATTATAGTAATATTCCTCCATATATGTCAATCCATTATTATCCAAAATTGCAGCCCGGCCGGCTGAGCCTTGTTTCAAAAGGGGCCGTTTAATGATAAGATTAAAAGCAGTGCTTAAGATTACGGATTTCTTGGTGAAGGGAGAATCCGGAGCGATGATCAAAGTAGACCTGCACTTGCATACGACAGCTTCAGACGGGACCTGGACGAACCACATCCTGCTGCAGGAAGTCCGCCGGCACAAAATTGAGGTTTTCTCCATCACCGATCACAATACGATGGAGAATGCCTTGAAAATGAAAGAACTCTGTATTGATAACGGGCTAACTTTTATTCCGGGCGTAGAAATATCCTGTTACTATAAGCTAAAGGAGTACCATATTACCACCTATGGCTTTGACCCCGGCTCTGCTGCCTTGCAGAAACTGCTGGCGGCCAATCAGCAAAGCATGGAGGCATATTCCCGCCAGGTTACCGCCTATATTTGTGCGCTAACCGGCGCCTTTTCCCTGGAGCAATACGACCGGTATGAGAATGACCGGACCCGCGGCGGCTGCAAAGCGATTAATTTCTTGCTGGACGCGGGAGCCATTGACCGGATGGAACAGTTTTTTGAATATGCGGTCGAAAGTAAAGCGAAGCCGGTACTGCCGGAAGCGCACCAGGTAATTGAAACCGTCAAGAGCGCAGGCGGGAGGCCCATCCTGGCCCATCCCTCTGTCTACCATGGGGGAGCCCTGATGGATGAAGAAGAGCTGAAGGAGTGGATCAACTTAGGGGTAATGGGACTGGAGTGCTTTCACCCTTCTGCGGATAAAGCCCATAGCGATTTTTATACAGCCTTTTGCCGCAAGAACAACCTCATGGTCACCGGCGGCTCCGACTGCCATGGTGCCTTCCTGCCCCGGAGGTCTATTGGCCATCCGGAGGTAACCATGGACATGCTCAGGGCTGATTTTTTACATCAGGGACCCTAAGCTAAGGCACCGCCGCTTTCGCCGCTTTCCGGGCCTTCAGGGTCGTCGCGGTTTCGTCCATGGCCGGCAGCAGCCCGGGCCGCAGCCCGCCGCCGCCGGCCATGGGGCTGTCCTAAAAGCCAATTGGGGCGGCCCTTTTGGTTGGGCGGCCCCAGTTTTAGAAACCCATGTTTACCTTAAGCCGTCTTCTCCCTCTCCCCTCGTGGGAGAGGGCCGGGGAGAGGGGGCGTTTGCGCCAAGATCCCCCTCAATTTAGGGTACCTTGCCTATTTTCTGGATTCACGGAATCAAGTACGATAGCGGCGGTTAGTGGGCCTCTCTGGACATGGCCGCCAGGGCCCCGGTAAGCATATTTTCCAAAACTTCCGGCAGCCCCTGGATGCCCGTTTGCAGGAACCCCTGGATAATTGCACTGACCGCATCATCGCGGCTCAAGCCCCGGCTCATCAGGTATTCCACCGCTTCTTCGCTGACCGGTCCCACGGCCGCCTCGTGTGTCAGATCAGCCTGGGGCGCCCCATCTACCCACAACTCGGGGACGGCGTTCATCTGGGATTCCCGGGAAAACAGCATCCCGCGGCATTCCAGGTGCCCCCGGGCATCGTTGCTGCGGGCGGTCAACCTTCCCCGCATCATCACCCTGGCGCGATCCGTCCCCAGGGCCCGGCTTAGCGATTCCCCCCGCGTCTCCCTGCCGTTCAGCTCAATCCAGGAACCCAGGTCAATCTCTGAGTCCCGCTGCCCGTAAACAATGGTGTTGAAGCGGGCCCGCGCCCGGTCGCCCCGCAGCTCCGCCCGGGGATAAGACTGAATGGAGCGCACCGGCTTTAATAAAATATAGTTGTTGATAAAGGTGCCGTCTTCTTCCACCACTATGCCCGTGCGGGGCCTGACATGAAAATTCTCGGCCCAGTTATGAATCATGGTAAAAGTGAGGTGTGCCCCTTTTTTCACATAAAACTCGGACACCCCCAGGTGATAGCCTTCTTTAACCTCGGGGGTAATGGTGCAGCCCGTAATGATCTGGGCGTGAGATCCTTCCTCGGCCACGATGATGTTATGTACTCGCTGGCTGCCCCCGGACTCGTCCAAAAGCAGGCAAGACTGGATCGGCTGCTCCACCCGCGCACCCGGCAGGATGCGAATAAAATAGCCGCCGTTGCCTGAAAGCTCCACCAGGGCGGTATACTTGTCCATATCCACGGGAACATTGCGCCAGTAGTATTCCTTGAGCCAGGGGTACTGCGCCAGGGCCGCTTCGATGCTCATAATCTCTACCTGGCCCCGGTAGGCCTCCTGCACTTTCTGGTATAGCACGGTGTCGTCTTTTTGGAAAAAGGATCCCGAGCGGTCCGATTCATCCGTTTTGAAGCCTGAAAGCAGGGAAGCTTCCTTAAGCCGTTTATCCAGGTTGTCGAGGGATTCCACCGCAAAATCTTCCCCGTGGGGCTCCACCAGGGGAATCTGCAGATCAGGACCGTAAGCCGCTTTTTTTTCAAGAGCTCGCCTTGCTTTTTCCGCTAACATGATTGGCCCCCCTTCAACTGCAATTCCGGGCAATTGGCGCATCCTTCAAAACCGTGCCGGCCGATCTCTTCAAACAGGTCCCGGGGATTCCCCGAGCAAACGATCTTGCCATGCAGCAAAACATGCCCTTTATCGGCATTCAAGTAATCAAGAATATGGCCGGTATGGGTGATGACCAGGCCCGCCCTCTCTTTTTCTTTCTCCCGGGAGGGCTTAAGCAAGCGTCTCAGGGCTTCTCCGATGACCACGATGTTTTCCAGGTCTACCCCGGACTCCGGTTCATCGACTAAAACCAGCTTGGGCTCCTGCACCAAAAGCTGCAGCATCTCTGAACGCTTCATCTCACCGCCGGAAAAATTGACGTTAACCCCGCGGTTTAAAAGGTAGCGGCAGTTCAGGCTGTCAATCTTCTCGGCCATGGCCCCGGAGCCGTACTCCTGCCCCATGATCTTTAGCAGGCCGCCCAGCGTAAGCTCGGGTATGGCAGGAGATCTCTGCAGGGCCAGCCCCACGCCGCGCCTGGCCCGTTCATCGATGCCCAGGCCGGATATTTCTTCCCCGTCCAGCATGATGCTTCCCGAAGTCTGAAAGGAGCCCATCCCCATGATCGCTTTTAACAGGGTGGTCTTCCCCGAGCCGTTGGGCCCCAAAAGAATATGCGTCTCTCCCCGCGGTATTTCCAGGGAAATGTCCTTGAGGATCTCTTTTCCCCCGGTGCTCACTGTAAGATTATGTATCTTTAACATGACCACATCCCCTATTAATAAGTTTGCGTCCCGGCAAATCACTTCCAGCCTATCTTTAATTATACCATGTTCAACCCTAATCTGTGTCCCTTCAAAGCATAATATTTAGGCAGGAGCACAGGATCTGGCATGGCGGCCACAGATAGCCTGTTTTAGTGTTGTTTCGATACCTTAACACCAATAGATTTGATCTGCTGAGAGGCTGTTGCTACAGCCTTACCGCGACATGATAAAAATCGTGGTTGACCTCTCGAGTATAGGCAAACCTGGCCGCTTAAGCTATACTAGAGGCATAATTGCAGGAGAGAGGCTCTAGATCTGTATCTGTTGAAAATTACTGCCCCGCTTTTGGCAGTTCCCTCTCGCCCGGCGGGAAAGGGTTGGGGGAAGGGGGCTCACAAGTAACCGTTAACTTCAGGTTTAATCAATATTACAAAAAAACATCAGGGAGAGGAAGCCCATGTCCACCTTAATTGAACCGGTAAAAAAAGCTATATTAAAAAGCCTGCGGCTGCTCTGGCTCCTGGCCAGGATCATTATCCCCGTTTCCGTTGCTGTTAATTTCCTGGAACATTACGGGATCATGGAAAAAATTGCGGTATTCTTCGCCCCGGTGATGTCCTTTGTGGGGCTGCCCGGAGAGGCGGCAATCATCCTCTCGCTGGGGTTTTTCGCCAACTTTTACGCCGCTCTCGGAGTGATCGTTAACACACCGCTGACCACCGCCCAGATGACTACCGTGGGCCTGATGATGGGCATCTGCCACGAACTGCCGGTGGAAACCATCGTCTGCACCCACACCGGCCTCAAGATACCGGTCTCTATCCTGCTGCGGCTGGGCACGGCCCTGGCTGCCGGTATGGCCATTTACTTTATCTATACCGGGCTGCTGGGAGGTTAAGCTGAGTCATGGAAACAGTGTTGCTGCTGCTTAAAGAAGGAATTTCCGGCGGGGTCACGAGCATCCTCAGAATTGCCCTGTACCTCATCCCGGTCATGGTGCTGATCGAGCTAGCCCGCCACTTTAATATCCTGGAAAAGGTTTCGGTAAAAATCCAGGGTTGCCTGCGCTTTCTAACTCTGCCCAAGGAGGCCGCCCTGCCGCTGCTGGCGGGGATGTTCTTCGGTATTGTCCTGGGGGCGGCGGTGATTATCGATTACGCCGCCGAAGGATACCTGCAAAAAAGGGACCTCATGCTGATCGGGACCTTTCTCTGCATCAACCACTCCGTGATTGAAGATACTTTAATTTTTTCCGTTTTCGGGGCCAATCCCCTGGTCATACTTTTATCCCGCCTGATCCTGGCCATTGTGATCACCCGCCTGGCGGCGCTGTTGCTTGACTATCTCTCCCAAAAGAGAAGGCCGGCTGAAGGCGAAAACAAGACAGCAGCCGGCCGCAGCGAGGCCTGATCAATAGGGCAGTTGCGGCCTCTCTTCCAGGCTAACTGGAGGGAACTGCATCAACACAGACAGGGTTGGAAGTAAGCGAAAAGCAAAATACCTTTTTTATAGCCTGGATACAACAGCTATCCATTAGCTACGCTGAACATTTTTTTTAGTAGGATCGGCTTTGCACCGGTTTACATTTTGACTTTGCAGGCACCTGCATGTTGAATGCATATTGGCACATATTCCGCCGAATATAGAAAACAGGCCCCAAAATAATGGTCTTGACAGTATCCCCAGCGGCGTGGGGTCGCTTACAGGCAGCAAATTGATGCCCCAGGCAACCAGGTAACATCCGCCAATTACACATGCATGCCCAAATATGGCCAGCCACTTCATCAATATTTTTCCTCCCCATAATTTATTTCCGGTCAGCTCTCTGGCCCGGTGAACACTCTGGCTATTCCGGCGATAGCGCGGGCCAGGCCCTTTTAAACTCGAGTCAGACTGCCAGTTGATCATCACCCGCTGGGCCTGAGGGGAGCGGGCGCCGTGCATGGATTCGGTGCGGTAATCAACCGCCGCTGCGCCCATGGTCAAATTCTCAATAAGCCGCAGTATTCTCAACCGCCATGAACCGGCGAACACGGCATGGTAATCAGTATTTAGCTTCTGATCAACAGCCTCCTCCGGGAATGCCGTCAATCCCTTTGCCCCAAATATATACTACAATCCATAAATTGGCAAGCACAATCTAGAATTTTACAGGTACTCTGCCAATACAGCCAGACCTTGAAAAAACGCGCTTTTTACCTACCGGTAAAGGTTTGTTAACGCGGTGCCAATTGCTGCCCGCTGCTTTAGGGCCAGGCAAAGGGTGATCTCCAGAACCAGCAACCGGCTTCAAAAGCCATTTAACGAAACAATTGAGTAAAATTAAGCAAACACCAATTAAATAAAGGAATTTTAAAGAGAAGGGCGAATCTTAACAAAAATTTAGTTAGAATCGAGCCTGTCCTCCTTATTGAAAACTCAGCAAAGGAAGTGAACCCATTGCTCTTACCCTTGCTCATTGTTTTTTATCTTTTTTTCCCGTCACTGGTTCTCTACCTCTGTTACCGCTTCCCATTAATTAATAAGATTGGCGCCGTGATCATCTGCTACCTGGTTGGGATGCTGGTGGGCAACTATATTGATTTCCCCCCGGAGGCGGTGCAACTCCAGGCCACCTTTACCGATGTGACCGTGGCCGTAGCCCTTCCATTCCTGCTTTTTTCCATGGATCTTAAAGCCTGGCGGCACCTGGCCGGCAAAGCCACCCTTTGTATGCTGCTGGCGGTGATCTCCATCGTGGTTGTGGCCCTGGTGGGGTTCTTATTGATCCAGGACCAGGCGGCCTACGGCTGGCAGTTGGGAGGCATGGCGGTAGGCCTTTACACCGGGGGGACCCCCAACCTGGCGGCCATCAAGACCGCCCTGCAGGTCAATGAAGACGTGTACATTACCATGCATACTTACGATACCGTGATCTCACTGATCTACATCCTTTTCCTATGTTCGGTGGCCCAAAGGCTGTTCAACCTGTTCCTGCCCAGGTTTAAGAAAACGGGCGCTTCCCTGGAAGATATCCCCAACGGCGAGGTGGAGACGGAGGCCATCGATTCTTACGCGGGCATCTTCCGGAAAGAGATTATCCCGCCCCTCCTGGGAGCCCTGGTGATAGCCGCGGCGGTGGTGGGAATCTCCCTGTTCATATCCGGCCTCTTCCCGGATGATTATGCCACGGCAGCCGCTATTTTAAGCATAACCACCCTAAGCATAATTTGCTCCCTGGTTCCCCAAATCAGGAGAATCAAGAAAACCTTCCAGGCGGGGATGTATCTCATCCTCATCTTCTGCCTGGTGGTCGGCTCCATGGCCAACCTTAAGCAGCTTTTTACCCGGATCAACTGGCCGATCATGTTCTTTGTGACCTTTTGTATAATTGTCTCTTTATTTTTCCATGCCTTTCTCTGTAAATTATTTAAAATAGACACCGACACCTTTATTATTACCTCCACCTCGGCCATCTGTTCGCCGCCATTCGTCCCGGTGGTGGCCAATGCCCTGAAAAACAAGGAGATTATTCTTTCCGGCATCTATACGGGAATTATCGGCTATGCCATCGGCAATTACCTGGGCATAACTTTTGCCTATATCTTGAGAGCGCTTCATTAATAAAACGGCAAAGGAGGCAACCGGCATGAGTAATCGCGAACATATTGCTTTACCCGAAAAAGGTTTGGGCCCCGAAAAGACCCTGGAACTGCTTAAAGAATTCAAAAAGGGTGATGTCGACTACAAGGAATCGAGGACATGGAGCCTGGTCTACTACCTGGGGGAGGAGCATACCCGGTTTCTCTTGGAGGCCATGGGCCTGTTCCTGTCGGAAAACGGCCTTAACCCCATGGCCTTTCAGAGCCTGAAAAGGATGGAGCACGAGATTGTCCAGATGACGGCAGGCATGCTCCACGGTGACCGCAACGTGGTCGGCATGCTTACTTCCGGCGGGACCGAAAGCTGCCTGCTGCCGGTGCTTACGTACCGGAACCTGGCGGAATCCAAAAAACGTTTAAAACCGGTTCAACCCGAGATGATCGCGCCGGAATCGATCCACGTGGCCTGGGAGAAGGCGGCCCATTATTTCAAGGTGAAGATGGTCAAGGCCCCGCTGCGCAGCGATTTCCGGGTCGACGTGGAGGCGGTGAAAAAGCTGATTAACCGGAATACCGCCATGATCGTGGCCTCGGCGCCCTCTTATCCCCACGGGGTGATCGATCCCATTGAGGAGCTGGGCCGCCTGGCTGAAGAGCACGGCCTCCCCTTTCACGTGGATAGCTGCCTGGGCGGTTTTTTGCTGCCTTTTATGGAAAAGCTGGGCTACGAAGTGCCGCCTTTTGATTTTCGGGTTCCCGGGGTAACCTCCATCTCCGCCGATGTGCATAAATACGGTTACAGCGCCAAGGGGGCTTCCGTGCTTCTGTACCGGAATATGGATTACATGAAGCACCAGATCTTTGTGTCCGAGAGCTGGCCCGGCGGTGTATTTGCTTCTCCGGGGCTGCTGGGCACCCGCCCGGGAGGCGCGTTTGCCGCCGCCTGGGCCACCATGATGGCCATGGGCTGGGATGGATACCTGGAGCAGGCCAGAATCGTGATGGAGACGGCCAGGGCCTTGATGGAGGGAATTGCCGCCATACCCGGCCTCGAGCTCATCGGCAAGCCGGACATGAGCGTTTTCGGCTACCGCTCCACCTCTCCGCGGCTAAACATATTTGCCGTAGGGGACCAGATGGAGGAGCGGGGCTGGCATATCGATCGCCTGCAAAAGCCCGACGGCCTTCATGCCATGGTCACTCCCCTGCACCGGCGCATTGTTGACCGCTACCTGCAGGATTTAAGGGAGTCGGTGGAGCATGTCCGCAACAACCCCTCCCTGGCGTTGAAGGGCAGTGCCGCGACCTACGGGATGATCTCCAAAGTGCCCCTTAGGGGATTGGTTAAAAATGAAGTAAGGAAAATGATGGAGAAAATGTACGGCCCGGATATGGAGATGCCCTTCTAATTGCAACCTGTTTCTGCCCGGGCCGGCCCTCATCCTGGCCTGGATAAACGGGAAATGCGGCAATGTTGTGCAAACATTTATCGTCAAGATGCCGGGCCGTAGCGCGGTCAACGGACTGGCCACCGCGAACCTGGGGCCGGCCAGATTTAATTACGGCGGGAAAATCCCCGGCGGCTGCAATACGACCAAAATTTACAACTGTCTTTTTATAAGGCAAAAATGCCGTTAAACCCTTAAGTCAAAAGGCTTTAACGGCATTTTATTATCTGCAGCTCCCTCCCCCCTGGCGGTGATCCGAGCACACACTTGACACCGGGGGTCGATTGATGTAGCATAGAAGCATGCTAATACAGGGTCAGCGTTACACTGAAACCATCATAGATGAGATCAAGGCAGCGATCAAAGTGGAGCCGGGCATTTC
>JAKPEE010000136.1 GCA_029552125.1 Bacillota bacterium
AATCTTATCGTTCATTCTTGAGAGGCCTCTTTCCTGGGTGTTGTTTCTCAAACCTATACCTTCTGGAACGAGGTCTCTCTTTTCCTGCTTAAAGCAGGTTTTTTCGATCCTCTCCCCCCGCTAACATTTTACTCATAGAAAAAGCTCGCTGACCGAACGTTCTTCATTAACTCGCAAAATCGCTTCCCCGATAAGCGGAGCTACAGAAAGGACCACAAAACGCTCATCCAGCTTGTCGCTGTTAACCGGAATAGTATTAGTATAAACAATTTCTTTTAAGGGTGCGCTTTTTAATCTTTCCAGTGCAGGACCGGAAAAAATAGGATGGGTACAGCAGGCGTACACATCAGCCGCTCCCTGATCATGCAGCGCTGCAGCGCCTAAGACAATGGTTCCCGCAGTATCGATGATATCATCCACAAGGATGGCCACTTTGCCTTCCACATCACCGATAATATTCATAACCTCAGCCTGGTTGGGAGCGGGACGTTTTTTATCGATGATGGCAATAGGGAAGCCCAAACGGTTGGCCAACTCCCTGGCCCGGGTGACACCACCCAGGTCGGGCGATACCACGACACCATTTTTAATCTTCTTGGCAATAAAATAATCGGCAAGAATCGGAACGGCGGTGAGATGGTCAAAGGGAATATTAAAAAAACCCTGGATTTGGCCGGCATGAAGATCCATCGCTACGACACGACTGGCTCCGGCTGCGGTAATCAGATCGGCTACCAGTTTGGCCGTTATGGGATCGCGGGCTCGCGTTTTGCGGTCTTGGCGGGCATACCCGTAATAAGGGATAACCGCGTTTACAGAGTTAGCGGAAGCCCGTTTAATGGCATCAATTAAAATTAACAGCTCCATCAGGTTTTCATTAACCGGAGCGCACATGGGCTGAATCAGGAACACATTGGCACCCCGCACACTTTCTTTGATCCCGATGGAAATTTCTCCATCACTGAAGCGCCCCAACTCGGCATTGCCAAGGGGAATTCCAGCGTAACTGGCGATTTCCTCCGCCAGGCGGCGATTGGCGCTGCCGCTAAACAATTTTAGCCTGTGCACCGCGCACCCTCCTGTATTTAATTTATCCTTTAATTTATCCTCAAGTGAAAATAAGGTATCTTTTCTCGCTGGCTGCTTTTATTTCCTGCTCTGGCACTTTTACTCAAGATACTTATCTTTTACCTCCTTCGAAAAATAAAAACTGGTTTGGATCCCGGAGTCCGGCCAGCGGCTACCGTTGCGGTGAGCATATTGTCAGGTAGGGCTGGGCTTCTGCCTGAGAAAAGCAAAGGGGCCAATGGTAGCACCATCATCCAGGACACAGTTTTCCACTACAGATTGGCGCAATACCACGTAATCTCCCAGGCGGGCGTTTTTGATATGAGAGCCTGGACCAATGGTGCATGACTTTCCAATCTCTGTGTCTCCTTCAATTACGGTTTGCGGCCATATTACCGTATCGGTTCCGATGCGCACCCCGTAATCAATATAGACGCTGTCAGGGTCGACCATGGTCACACCCTGCAGCATGAGCTGCCTGTTTATGTGTGCCCGTAAAACTACTGCCGCTTCCGCCAGTTGAGCGCGATCATTTATGCCCAGGCCAATGCGGTAGTCGTCAAGCTGGTATGTTCCAACCCGGTAACCGCTCTCTGTTAGTAAAGAAATAACATCGGTAAGATAAAATTCCCCCTGGGCGTTGTCCGCTGAAATCCGGGGGAGAAAGCGTTTTAGCAGGGTCAAATCAAAACAGTAGGTGCCGGTATTAATTTCCGACACCTGCTTCTCCGAAACAGAGGCATCTCTCTCTTCAACAATACGGCTCACTCGTCCGGCGCTATCCTTAATAATACGGCCGTACCCTGTAGGGTCCGGCAACACTGCGGTCATGATTGTAGCGGCATTGGAATCGTGTGCCTTTAGTAAGCCCTGAAGATGATCTTCACCCATGAGGGGAGTATCCCCGCAAAGCACCAGGAGCTGCCCTTCTTCAGGTAATAGGGGCAAAGCCTGCATCAGGGCATCCCCTGTTCCCAGCTGACGCTCTTGTAAAACATAGCGCCAGCGGGGCCCCATGGCCGCTTGCACCTGTGCGGCGCCCCGACCGATCACCACGATCACTTTACCGGCTGCTGCCGCGGCACTATGCAGGACATAGTCGAGCATCGGACGGCCACAGAGCGGATGCAGTACCTTGGGCAATTGTGAATGCATCCTTTTCCCTTCGCCCGCTGCCAGCACTACCGCCCAGCGCTGACCCATAACATCGCCTCCCCCTAAGCTTACCTCCAACATTATACTACAGAAAACGGGGAGGCCCAAGCACAATTCAGAGGCCAATAGATAGTTAAAAAATTAAAGATGGCTAAACATATTGCTATCGGCCTAATAATGATGACCACTACCGGAATTCAACTCACGACACCATCTCTTGCCATCTCCTTATTGTATGTCTCCAGGATAGCCATCTGTATTTTCTGCCTGGTTTCCGAGTTGATCGGGTGGGCTATGTCTTTAAACTCACCGTTGGGCGTACGCTTGCTGGGCATGGCCACGAACAAGCCGTTATTGCCTTCGATTATGCGGATATCATGGACAACAAACTGCTCGTTCAAGATAATGGATACTATTGCTCTCATTTTCCCTTCCTGGCTGAGCCTTCTTATGCGGACATCTGTTACTTTCACCTTACCACCTTCCCGGTTTAAATTGACAAAAGGCTACCCTATTTCTTAATAATGAAAATAATTCAATGATTTGCTACAAAATCCTTCTTTCTGGAGAAAAATTTCACGAACTTTCACTGAAAAGTCAGGGCTATTGCTTGTATTAGTCTCTGCCGCCAATATAGCCGTCAGCGGGCCAGCCGTTGGGGGCTATTGCTTGTATTACTCTTTGCTGCCCCCGCTTATAGCCTTACGGATAACCGCAAGATCACTCGGCTTATCGACATCTGTCCCTATCGCCACCAGGTCACAAGGGACGGCCCGGGCTTTAAGGAGCATCAGTTCAGACATCTTCTGCTCCAGTTCGGCCACCTTGAGGCGCCGCAGGACAAACTTAAAGATAAACAGGGGAGGCAGCATCCGTAACAATTTTAACGGCTTTTTCCGGGTGGCAATAAAAATTTCCAGGCGATGCCGGTTATTAAAGAACCAGGCTGGTTTAAGCAATACGATATTACCTCCGGTAAAGGTACCCTCCTGCAGGCGCACATAAGTGCGCTTTGTTTCGGGAAACCGGCCTTCACAGCTCTCCCGGGTTAAAATAGGGTAATAAAAATCTGCATCAAAAGGCTCACAAAGCTTCAAAAATTCCTCAACAACAACTTCATCCAGCAACGGAATGTCGCCGGTAACAATAAGGCAAAGCTTTGTTTGTTCAACCGCGGCCAACCCGGCGGCAGCATTATCAAGCATGGAACCTGTTTCCGGGATCAGGGTAAAAGAATAGCCTGCTTTCTGCAGCTCGCCCAAATCTTCAACCGGACCGACAACAACGATATTTTTAATGGACGGTGCACGGGAAAGCCCTTCCAGGATATACGCCAGCAACGGTTTACCGTTTATCGGTATAAAAGCCTTGTTGGCAACACCTTCTTGCTCTGTAAGTAATTCAGCTTTGCCTCCTCCAGCCAAAACCAGTGCGTCAAACATTTTCAACACCATCCTTTCTGAAATTGCCCGGAACAGTCCAGCATAGAAAAGCGCGGGTCCCTTCTTCTAGTAAAGAGCGTACAGCCATGGACGCCACAGAATATGATTCCACAAGGGCGAAAACAGAAGGGCCGCTCCCCGACATGGCCGGGGAAAGGCCCATTTCTTTAAATCTATGCTTAAGTGCAGCTACGGGAGCGCAGGCGGGCAGCACGGCTTCTTCCAGGGTATTAACAGATTCTCTTTGAAACCAGAGCCCTATCCTGGCACAATCGCCCTCTTTAATCGCTCCGGCCAGGTCATTGATCGGCGGCACAGATTGCCGGCCTAGAACCAGGGAACGATAAACCGCCGGGGTGGACAACCGCAGCCCGGCCGGGACAGCCACAACCACCCAGTGGAAAGGCAATGGGGGCAACGGTTCAAGTATTTCGCCTCTTCCCATAACCTGGACTGTACCTCCATAGAGGCAGAAAGGAACATCGGAGCCGAGCTGCGCGCCCAGATCCAGCAGTTTGTGAAGGGTAAAATTTAAACCCCAAAAGCGGTTCAAGGCGAAAAGGGCTGCAGCCGCATCGCTGCTGCCCCCACCCAGACCGGCTTCAACCGGTATTTGCTTGAATAAGGTTATCCTGACACCGGGCAGTCTGCAGCCGGCCTCCCGCGATAGTAACGCTGCCGCCCGGCAAACAAGATTACTCTCTCCGGCCAGAGATGGTTCCGTACAAAAAAATTCCCATCCCTGCCTCAGGCGCGGAGTTAAGACCAAGGTGTCGGACAAAGAAATCTGCTGCATGATCGAATTGAGATCATGATATCCGTCGGCCCGCCGCCCCAGTACCGCCAGCCCCAGGTTTACTTTAGCCGGTGCTTTAATGATGATGCTTCTGGCCATTGAGATAGATTTCTTGATTGATGCAAGATATCCTGCCCGAAGCTACCAGGCAGAAACTATTTTGCAACACCTGTCCCGGCCGAGCAGCGGATCGATCCATTTTCGACTGTGGCCGTGCCTGCCAGATCCGGCCTGCCATCCCCTGTTTTCAGTTCGCTCTGCAACAACTCGGCAATGGGCTCTCTATGTTCATAAAAAACAACCAGGAGATCGCCTTCTTCCAGCAAAGATAGACCATAAGCCACTGCCTCCAGCTCATTTAAGACAGTGTCAATTTGCCCGGGCCTGGAGCCGCCATTAATGCAGCCTTCCCGGAGCAACCGGGCTGTCTCACCCGGCGCACGGCCCCGTAAATCACAATCTTCTTTAATGATAATCCGATCAAGAAAAGGGGCGCAGGTCTGCCCGCACTGCCTGATTAAATCATCATTGCGGTCCCCCGGAACCCCAATTACCCCGAGCAGGCGCCGGCAACCCAGGCGGCGGGCATAGTGCAGAGTCGCTTTCATGGCGGCAGGATTATGGCCATAGTCGAGCAGCAGGCGGCGATCGCCCTTTAAATCGTAGAGATTCAGACGGCCGGGATTCTGTTCCGGTGAAGAGACAAAGGTGGCCACCCCCCTGGCCACAACATTACGGGGCACTTTCATGGCCAGGGCCGCCGCGGCTGCCGCCAGAACATTTTGCAACTGATGCAGGGCCAAACCCCGCTCAGCCAGGGGTATATTCCTAACTGAAATAAGCCTTTGCCAGCGGCTGCCGCAAACCCAGTAAAGAAACCCCCCACGAACCGTTATCCCGGTTCCTCCGCTGGTAAGATGGCGCAGCAACGCCAGGTTGTCGTCATTTAAAGCAAAAAGAATAACCGGCGCGGAAGAACGGGGCATCATTTTTAAAACATTGGGATCGTCCGCATTCAAGACAACAGCACCCTCAGGGTGGACTGTCTCCACCAGCAGCGATTTAACGAACAACAGATCATTTATCGATTCCAACCCGTCCTGCCCCAGGTGGTCTTCGCTAATATTGGTTATAATCGCCACATCGCTGCGATCATAACCCAATCCGCCCCGGATAATACCGCCTCGGGCCGTTTCCAGCACAGCTGCCTCTACAGCCGGATCTTCCAGAATCATGCGCGCGCTTATGGGCCCCGTAGTATCGCCCTTACGGATACAATTTTCTCCGATATAGACGCCTCCGGTTACTGCCAGCCCTACTGTCTTACCCGTTTGTTTTAAAATATGAGCCAGCAAACGAGCGGTTGTTGTTTTACCGTTAGTGCCGGTAACGGCGGCAATAGGAATACGCCCGTTGGACTTAGCGGGGAAAAGCATATCCAGAATCGGCCCGGCTACATTTTGCCCCTTGCCCCTGGACGGATACAGATGCATGCGGATACCCGGAGCGGCATTTACCTCAATTACCGCCCCTTCTCCCTGTTTAACCGGAGAGGCTATGTCGGGAGCGACCAGGTCAATTCCGGCCACATCCAGTCCTATGGCCGCCGCCGCCCTTTCCGCCAAAAGCGCATTGGCCGGATGAACTTTAAACGTAACGTCCCAGGCGGTCCCTCCGGTACTTAAATTTGCATTTTCACGAAGCAATACTTTTTCTCCCCTGGCGGGCCGGGAGAGTATGTTTTTCCCTTGCCGGGCCAGTACCGCCAGGGTTTCCCGGTCCAGTTCAATCCGGGTCAGGGGGCGGGCATGGCCGATACCCCGGCGGGGATCGGCGTTTACCTGCTCAACAAGCCTGGCAATGGTGCTAAAGCCGTCACCACAGACCTGCGCCGGAAGCCGCCTGGCCGCTGCAATCATCCGCCCTTCCACCACAAGAAGGCGGTAATGCCTGCCGGTAATATACTTTTCAATCATGATACGGGAGCTATAGCAACGGGCCAGGCGGTAAGCTTCAATTACTGCGGCCGGTGTGGCCAGGTTTAAGGAGACTCCTTTCCCCTGATTTCCATCGCAGGGTTTAACTACCACGGGATACCCAAGCTTTTCCGCCGCTAAAACAGCCTGGCGCTCGCTCATGACCACTTCACCTTTCGGAGTGGGAATCCCCGCCCGCTCCAGCAACTCCTTGGTCCTGCACTTATCTCCAGCCAGGTCTGCGGCAAGGCAGCCAGTTTTTGAAGTCAAAGTAGCCTGGATTCTTTTTTGAGCCGCACCGTATCCCAGCAGCAGCAGGCTTGTGCCTTCCTGCAGAAAGGTGACAGGGATATGTCGCCGTTTCGCTTCAGCAATTATGGCTGCCGTGCTGGGTCCCGGTTCAAAACGCTGCCTGATCCGGTCAACCTTTTCTTTGAGGCCGTCCAGGGAAAAGCCTTTACCGGCCAGTAGCGCATTAACCAGGTTTACGGCCACATGGCACAGATATAAAGTAGGCCGGAAACTGGTATATTCAAAAATAATCTCCACCTGGCCGGCTTTGGGGCCGGTCAAAGTTTTACCGTATCCTGTAACCAGGCCGCATTGATGCATCAACTCCAGGATAATATGCTCCAGGACATGCCCCGGATATGTCCCTTCACGTAATCTCTCCAGAAAACCTCCCGGATAGCCGCGGCTGCAGCGATGCGAGCGCAATGAAGGCAACAAATCCAGCAGACTGGTGCAAAAGCCTTCCAGGTCACGAGAATTTTTAAATGCTACATCTTCCAGGTCGACAATGAGCCTGATGATGGGATGGTAACAGTAAATATTAGGTCCTTCCACGGTATGTACTTCTACTATTTTCATGAATTTATTTCACCTGCCGGTAATAGCGTAGACTGGTTAAAGGCAAGCGAAAGGTACATTGGCTTTTACTCTCCTTTTTGCGGTGCATGGATGCGATGGTGTAACAGATCAAAACCGGAGCCTCGGGCCAGAATATGTATCTGCAACGGTGATAGGGTCAACGTTTCCCAGGGAGCAGTCTCTGAAACATTTGTGTGAGCTAACATGCTTCCGTCAATAATGGTTATGCCATAAGAACCAATCACCTCAAGCCACCGCCTTTCGCTGATCACGACAGCAGTATCTTCATCAATACCCAGGCCTAAAAAACCGGGATTCATGGCCACAGCAGCGATCAAGCGGCCAAAGCGGCCGCGTTGGGCAAAATGCTGATCTATCAATAGATGCGGTAAAAAACCTAATCCTGGAGACATCTGAATCTGCCCTCTCTGCGGAGGTTGCCCGGCGCTGCCGCCAATGATCATGGTCCCACTCATGGCAGAAGCCCCAGCGCTGGTACCGGCAACGATTAAACCGTTTTCAAAGCGCTCCTTGATCTTCTTCATGAGCGCTGTGCCGCCCAGAATGCTGGTCAGGCGCAACTGGTCACCTCCCGTAATAAAAACCACCGCTGCTTCCTGTATGGCAGCGGCTGAAGATGGATCGGAGGCGGCAGCTCTGGAAGAAATCTTTAAAACGCGAACAGATTCAGCGCCCAGCTCTTCGAAAATTTTTTCATAATCCTGGCCGGTTCTGGCAGGATCGGCAGATGCTGTGGCCACAACAGCTACCCGCGGCTTTTTGTCCGGTGCTAACCGGAGTACTGTTTTTAAGATAGTACAATGCCTCTCGTGGTCTTCCGCTCCGCCAATAACCACCAGTTTGCCGACCATGTTTGCCTGCCCTTCAATGATGCTTTGTGCTCTTTTATCCTTTTCCGAACAAAGCCTTCTTATACATGGGAAGGAAAATCCACCTAGACAGCGCCCATACCGGGCGCATAATTACCGGGGCTGCCCTTAAAAGGACAGCCCCGGCCACCTGTTCAGCTTTTCGGAAGAGTCTGTTCGGCGCGTTCAATAGCTTTTCTTACCAGATTACCGCACTGCCTTGAGGTAACACTGCCCCAACCTTCTTGTTTAACCAGGTCCAGAACCCCCAACTCAGCCGCAATCTCGTATTTTAGCGCCTCTGACATTACGGGACGCCTCCGCGGCATCCGCATCCCTCCTTTAGTCATGATCAGGTGGCGCTACTAGCTATGTGCAAAATGGCTTGAAATAAACATGGTTTCATTGGAGACGAAGTAAGCTCCTGAAAACTCTTACGCAAATTTTACAGCAAAAAACCGGGGTGGATCGGGTATCCCTCCCGGTTTTTCTTGATTTATGATAAGGTCAATGCCTAAAATGAGTTGCGGTATTTCCGGCCCTTCTGGCTGCCCTGTATGAATTTACATACTGACGGAGCGGCGCCGGATTTCCTCGCCAAAACTCAATTCAACAGTCTCGGTTAACACATCGGCATAACTGAAAGAGAGGCGTTGAAAATAATTTTGCTCATCAACTCTAATTACAAAAATAGAAGGATATATGCTTTCCAATATTCCTTCTTTTTCATACGTTTTTCTACGGCCGCGGTTAGCTTTTAATTTGATCCGTTCCCCCACGTGGGGTTCAAGCTTTTTACGTATTTCAAACAGGACGTCTGTCGCCACATGAAAAACCACCTTATTGTTAATCTAGCTATGATTTTAACATAAAATCGGATTTTTTGTCAAGATAAGCGGACCAGAAGCTTTACGCGGCACAGCCTGGTCGATGATCAGCCAGGCACTATTTGGTAAAGCGGTCGGCAACCGTGGTGGCCCCGTAGGAATCCGGTTTTATACGGGCATCATAGCCGCTGCCAATGACCATGCCCACAACTTCTTTAATAATATCCCTGGTTTCACCTTTTTCTCCCACATCAAGGTGAATCTCTATGTTCATGTCGCTATGGCCGTTTTCCGCCAGCTTCTCCGTAAGCCTCGTCGCCACTTCCAGGCTGAGAAACGTTTCATAGTAAATGCGTTGCCTTAAACTTTCCATATAACGGGTTTTTTGCTTGTGAAAATAAAAGCGGCCTCCCTTGCCTACACGGTGGGCTATAATTGCGGTAACAAAAATTACGCTGCTATTTTGAAAGGAGTGAGAATCACTGCCAATAATTAATTTATATTTATCTTCAGGAAATTGATTGGTGTATTGGACGAGATCCTGAAACACATCCAGGAATGTCATCTCACCCCGGCTGGGACTAAAAAAATTCATGGCTCCGACCTTTCCCTTCCTAAATTCACCCGGGATTCAACTCAAGATCGGGCTAAAAACGATTATTACCGCGCTTATAATTATATAGGATTCGAGTAAGCTTTGCAAACTGGTCAATGGATAGAAGCTCGGGGCGGGTAGCCGGTTTTATGGCCGCTTGCGCCAGCAAGGTAGAGAGTATTTCTTTATCCCAGGGGAAAATTTTGGACAGAGAGTTTAACAAGGTCTTACGGCGTTGTTGAAACGACCCCTTCACTATACGCCAGAGGAGCGCTTCTTCATCCGGACTCAGCACCGGGGGGCGCGGCACAAGCATGATCACCGCCGAATCTACTTCCGGGCGGGGCCAAAAAACTTGTTTCGAAACATTAAATAAAAAGGTGCCGCTACTGTAATAGCGGCAAAGTACCGATAGGCTGCCGTAACCCGCCTCCCCTGGCTCTGCCAGGAGCCGCTGGGCCACTTCTTTTTGAAACATTAATACCGCCCGGGCAAAAGGAAATTTTTGCTCAAAGATGCGATACATCAAGGTAGACGAAATGTAATAAGGCAGGTTGGATACCAGCTTAACCGGTGTGCCGGGAGGAAAATATTTATTTGCCAGCGCGAGAAAATCAGCTTTAAGGGCGTCCCCGGAAATGACGGTGACCCGGGTAAAAGGGCGCAGCACCTCCTCCAGCAGCCGGGCCAGCCCCTGATCCAGCTCCAGGGCGAGAATTTGACCATCTCCCCGGGCCAACTCTGCGGTTAAAGCCCCTATTCCGGGGCCAATTTCCAGAACGGCTTCGCCGGGTTCAACCGCGGCAGCGGCAACAATTTTTTGCACGATGTTGCGGTCGATTAAAAAATTCTGGCCCAGTCCCTTCTGTGGTTTCAACCCATATTGTGACATTAAAGCCATGACCTCCCGGGGGGAGGTCGGATTATAACTGGCATTCATCATATTTGAGATCTCCGCAGACGGCCTCTGTCAGTATTTCGTCAACAGGTAAACCTTTATGCCGTATTTAACGCCAAACTGTGCCACATCTTTATGTTTGTCAAAAAGAATATCAATCCTATTCCCTTTAATAGCGCCGCCGATATCTTCAGCCCGGGCAAACCCGAATCCTTCGATATAAAGCATGCTTCTTAGAGGTATAACCCTGGGATCCACGGCCACCATGCGCGGTGAATCTATCGTCCCCAGGCCCTGGACGCATTTTTTGCCGGTGTATGTGTAACCATTGTTATAAGGCCCAGTACAGAAAGCATGGCCCTGCTTATTACGTGGACATCCCGATTCAGGAGTGCCGGGGCAGTATGCTGTCGCCGATACCATCAGCGCCCTGGAAAACTCCATCACCCTTCCATCCCGCTCCAGCCGTGTATTTTCTCCCACTTCAACAATGCGATCAACCGGATCTTCCAGGAGCGATGAATGGACAACAACGCGGCTGACTTCAACGCCATCCTCAAAGGTCACTTCCACCAGATCTTCCTGCAGGCCGGGTTTCCCTTCACTGATTACCCTTGAGAATCCCCGATCCAGAGCAGGGTTGCCCCGGGTTACATCAGCATAGGGCACCGTCTTTTTCTCTGATTCATATGCTTTTTTCACCCGGACAATTTTAATCTCAGCCAGATTATAAATATATTCCAGTCCTTCCGGTTCTATACGATCATAAGGGCCCAGACTATAGCCTTCTTCTTCCAGCAGTTCATGGACTGTCATTACCGGGGTCCATATTTCGGCAACAGAGTTATCGGCAATAATAAACACAGGGAAGGCCTTGTCAATGGTGATAACGGATTTCGGTGAAAGCACCGTTTCAGCCGGCGGGGTAACGCGGTCCCGTGGATGCAGAGGCAGTTGAATTTCCTGAAGCAGTTCGTCCACATTCCGGCTGAACGTCCGCACGGTCTGAACCGGTTCTCCGTCCACATAAATGGTAACCGAAAATGCGGCAAACTGGTATACAACAGCGACAAGGCAGGCGCTGGCCAGCAGTAAACCGGCCGCCGGAAAACGTTTATGCACGGCCCCGGCAGCACTAAACAGTATCCGTCCCAGCCTTTTAATCGAGAGCCGCAGCGGCCTGAGATCAAGCCGTGTTTTTCTTGGCACAGAAAATATCCCCTGCATTTTCTCTCACCTTAGTATTGGCTTAATTTTACCCCTTCCCGCCAGATCTGTCAAAAGTGCGAATTGGCTGGACTGTGTCAAGACTTAGTAGGTGAAACTCCCGCATTTTTTTAAGCCGGCCATTGCACTGAGGCGATTTCTTTAAGCACATATTTGATCCAAGGCCTGCCGGCGAAGGGCCCATATAAGGCCGGCATAGTGGCCCTCAAC
>JAKPEE010000153.1 GCA_029552125.1 Bacillota bacterium
AAGAAATGGCTGGAGGCCCACGTTGATCTGACGGAGCGGATTAATCGTGATAAGGAGGGCGGGAAAGCCGCCATCAACAACCAGATCGAGAAATTGACCAGGGAAAGGATCCCCGATGACGTCCTGGACAGCGCCTTTGAGCGGCTTGTCATAACATACGACCCTGAGACGGAATCCATTGAAGAATTTGCAAAACTCTCCTGTGATTATGGCTATCTCAAGGAACAGCCCGATCTCAGCAATCTCGTCAACACGGAACTATTAAACCAGGTGCTCCAGGCAAAGGGGCTGCCGCCGGTGCAGTAGGCGAGAGCGCCGGTGCGGTAAGCCGGCCGCTGGTTAGGGATGTGTGCCGCATTGCTGTTGCAGCCGGCCTGCCGGTTGAGGTAGTGCCGGCGCCGCTGCTTAAACAGGGCCCTGCCGGTGGAAATTGAAAAGAAGCCTGGCCAAAGGGAGGGAGTGGAGAGATGTTAAAACTCAGAGGCGCGGGAAAGATCTACAGCACCAATAACGGAAAGATCAAAGCCCTGGAAAACATCAATTTAACCGTCGCCAGAGGAGAATTCCTCTCGCTGGTGGGCCCGTCAGGCTGTGGCAAAACGACAATTCTCAATATTATTGCCGGCCTGGAAAAGGTCAGCAGCGGCAAGGTCTACAAGGAAGGCAAGGAAATAACCGGGGCTGGGCCGGACCGGATTGTCATGTTTCAGGAACCGGCCCTCTTCCCCTGGCTGAGGGTCATCGAAAATGTAGAATACGGATTAAAGATTGCCGGGGTCTCCAAAAAGGAAAGACGGGAAAGGGCTATGCATTATTTAAAAATGGTCCACCTGGCCCGCTTTGCCTATCACTTCATCCACGAATTATCCGGCGGCATGCGCCAGCGGGTAGCCCTCTCCAGGGCGCTGGCCATGGATTCCGATATTCTGCTCATGGATGAACCCTTTGCGGCCCTGGACAGCCAGACCAGGAGCATCCTGCATACTGAACTCCAGCAAATCTGGTGCGCCACCAAAAAAACCATCATCTTCGTCACCCATAATGTCGAAGAGGCCGTCCTGCTTGCGGACAGGGTTGTCGTGATGGCGGCCGACCCGGGCAGGATTAAAAAAGAGTACAGGATTAATCTGGCCAGGCCCAGGGCACCCGAGCATGCCGGCGTAATCCGGATCGTCAACCAGATCATGAAGGAGCTGAAGGAGGAGG
>JAKPEE010000012.1 GCA_029552125.1 Bacillota bacterium
CTACAGAGGCAGATATATACTGCAGAGAAAGATATCTTAAAAAGAACTCTAAGTTCTGATTTAATTTTATCACCAAAGGTGACATTTTCTCAGTCCATTTAAAGCCGTTTTAGAGTGACATTTTCACTGGCCCTTGACACAATGGCTCCGTTTGCTACTCTTGCGCTTGTTCTACTTGTACAGGGGACATAATCTTTTCACTTCGCGCCATTGGTCCGGGCGCAAAAGAAGGTGAGTCACTTGACCGGACAGCCGGGACAGCTATACAAAGTGCAAAAGAAAGATATTCCGCAAGCGGCGGAGGTGTTGAAAGCTGCTTTTCAGCTTGACCCTGTCTGGAACAGGGTGTTTGCGGGGGAGCCCCGTGCCGGGCAGAAACTAAGCTTCTTTTACGAGACCCCCGTGCGCTATTGCTTGACCTATGGCGCGGTCTATGCGGTTTCGGCCAGGCTGGAAGGGGTTGCGGCCTGGGTTCCCGGCCGTTATGCCGCTTTGACCCTCTGGCGGCTGATCCGGAGCGGGGCTGTTCTGCCCGGTTTGAAATTGGGCGCCGGCCTGGCCAGGAAATTGAAAGCAGCAACCAGGCCGCTCTTCGAAGATTGCCGCCAGATCATGAAGGGTAAACCGTTCATCTACCTGGATATCATCGGCGTGGCCCCGGAATACCAGGGCCAGGGCTGCGGCGGGAAGCTGTTGCGGGCTCTTATTGAAAGCGCGGAACAGGCCGCCCTTCCCATCTACCTGGAGACCGGGACGGAAGAGAATGTGCAAATGTATGAACGGTTTGGCTTTCACGTGGTTAAACAGGTAAAGCTGCCGGTAATTGGCCTGCCCATGTGGGAAATGCTCCGAAACCCAGGCCCGGACATTTTATAAGTATCTGTAGTTAACGGCGCTGATTAATACTGAGGCGATAAACAATATGGCCGTAACAAGGGACACTTTGCCGGAGCTTGTTTTACTGACTGCGGCAGCGCCAATCCCCATGACCGCGAAATACCAGACGGTAAACAAATCGATGCCGCGGATAATGCCGTACAGGTAGGTCCCGTGTAAATCCGGTGCGATAATTCTGCTGACGTGGGCCAGGGAGGCATCCAGGTAAAGCTGGCCCGTGAAAAAAGAGACTACTAAAGTCAATAAGATGTTAAGGCCCATGATGATATAAGCATACCCCGTCACGGCAAGGTATTGCTTAAAAGAGCCCTCGCCTTTAAACAGTTTGAGCAGCAGAAAGAAGCCGAGCGTTATAACCATCCAGCTAATCATACTGGATACCGGGGCGGCGGCCAGGCCAAAATAGGCGCCAAAGTTTACATATTGTTCAACAGCGGCTTCGGTCAACTGCAGCCCCTCCACCTGCTGGAGGGCCAGGGCCACCTCTTCTCTGACCGTCTGCATGTATAGAGGGAACCGGGCCAACAACAGGATAAACTGGCCCAGCGCTATCAGCAAAACTGGAAACCAAAACGTCGGCCGGGCGGTGATATGGGCCATCGTTTCACCCGGGGACACGATGACCCCGGCAATCTTCTGCCCGATGCTCAAATTTTTTTCACTGCCTCCGGGCTGATCAGCAAGATTATTGGCCAACTCTACCACTGGCAACACCTCTCCCGTCGAATTTTTTAACCCTTGCGAACCGAAAGAACCCCTAAACCTCATGCCTGAGAGCTTCAATGGGATCCAGGTCCGCGGCCTTTTTGGCCGGGTATACGCCAAAGATTATCCCCAGGGCCACCGCCCCCGCCAGGGAAAGCAGCACGACCGGCAAATCGATGACCGGCGGCAACTTAATGATTGAAGAAACGATTCCGCCCACGATCAGCCCCAGGATAATACCGATAACGCCGCCGGTGACGGTGATAATCACGGACTCGGCCATAAATTGCCACACGATATCCTTTTTTTGCGCCCCGATCGCTTTCCTGATGCCGATTTCTCTGACCCTTTCCGCTACGGATACCAGGAGTATATTGACGATGCCTATGCCTCCCACGATCAGGGCGATGATGGCGATGACCATTAATACGGCGGAAATGACCCCCAGTATGTTGGAATATATTTCCCTGTAGTCGGCCGAGCTGCTGGCCATATATACATCCTGGTTCCCTTTCACAAATTCGAGGGCTTTAACCGCCCGCCGGCCAATCAAGGGGAGCTCTTCCGGTTCGCTGTCAACGGTAAACTGGATTAACTCCACGTCATCGGCATTGAATAACCGTTGCACGGTAGTTAACGGCATATAGAGCACCAGGGGGTAGCTGTCTCCCATCATGCCGGCAAAGATATCGTCTTCCTTTAAGACCCCGATAATGGTTACCTCCATGGAGTTCCCGGCAGGAACCCCCACTGTAAGCGTCTCCCCGACCAGGTTGGTCCGGCCGTACTCTCTCCGGGCAAACAGATCATCGACCACGGCGTAGGGACCGGCCTGGGAAATGTCCAGGTCATTGATAAAGCGCCCCGCAATTATTTCCGTGGGCACAATATTGCGCCACTGCGGTGTTACCCCGATAATGGTGGTGTAAGGGTAAAGCTCGCCGGCAGCGCTTTCCGCTTCTCCGATCTTGTAGGTATAGGCGTGGATATTTTTTATTTCCGGAACCGCCGCTTTGATCACTTCGATATCTTCCAGGTGCAGCCGGTCCGCGGCATTCATGGACATGGTATTGATGTCAATGGCATAAGCCCCGATCCGTTCGAACTCGGCCGTGATATAGGCCTCCGCGGCCTTGCCGATGGCGATAATGGTCACAATGGAAAATACGCCCATAATGATGCCGAGCATGGTCAGCATGGAGCGGAGTTTGTTTGTTTTCAGGCTTTCATATGCCTGCCTGACCGCTTCCAGGTAGCGGGTATAGTTCACGGCTGCTCGACCTGCCTGTCTTTGATTTTCACTTTCATGCCGTCGCTATAGTAAGGCTGGGGATTGAGCACTACTTTTTCACCTTCTGCGAGCCCGCCGGTGATCTCAAATTCCAGCATGGAGATGCTGCCAATTTCGATGTACCGCTTGCGTATTACCCCTGCTTCTTCATCAATGACAAATACATACCTTCCTTCCGGATCTTCCAGGAGCATGATGTAGGAGCCGACCAGGACATCATCTTCTTCCAGGGTGATTATTTCACATTCCACATTCAAGCCGGGGATGAGTGCGGCCGTTTCCGGCAGAGAGATGATCACCTCAATGGCGGTCTCTTCGCCGGAGGCGGTTATCCTTTTCGCGGCCACCGGGGCGATCTGCTCGACCCGGCCCTCGATGACCCCCTCTAGCGCATCACCGGTAATCAACACCTTCTGTCCCGGGGCCACCTTGTTATAGTGAATCTCCCTGATGCTGGCGTTAACCTGCAAAGCGTGCGGGTTGGTGATCACCGCGGCGGGGAGAGCCGGGTTCCCGGCCTGGTCGCCGTCTTTGACATTGATCTCCGTGACATAGCCTTCCAGCGGGCTAAAGGCCGCATTCTGCAAATCGCTAATTTGGGCCTTTAACGCGGTGATCTGTTCTTCTACGGTTTTGAGGCCCTGTTGTAAAATCTCCCGGTCCAGCGTGGCGGCTTTTTTTAGTTCCCGGGAGCTCTTTTTGGCTTCCTCCAGGGCCGATAGGGCTTGCTCATAATAGGCCTCTGTTTCGGTTAGGTTCTGCCGCGCCAGGTTATAGGCCGTTTCGTCTTCCGGATCGGCGGCGGCAAATGCTTCCCTGGCGCTGTCCAGTTGCTCTTTAGCCCTGGCCACCTCTTCTTTGAGCGATTCCGAAACGCTGTAATCCCGGGCATCGATTTTCTCAATGTTTTTTTGCTGGATTAGCTTTTCTCTTTCCGCTTGCGCCAGTTGATTGTAATATTCACTGAGATCCAACTGGAATAGCTGCTGTCCCGCGGTGACATAGTCGTACCGCTCTACCAGCACTTTTTCGATGATCACTGGAACATGAAAGCTGATCTCTTTTTTTTCGATTTCTTCCACGATCCCGTCCACTTTTATGGACGAGATAAAACTGCCCCGGGCAATGGCCTGTGCCTCTACTTCCAGCGCCCGGCCGCCGGGATCAATCCAGCCTTTACTGCTGGCGATATTTAAAAAAACAATTATCCCGGTTAAAACGATAATTGCCGCGCCGATAGCTAACTTCTTTTTTTTATTCATGATACTCCTCTCCGGTGGCCTTAAGCCGGTTTTTATTTAAAACCGCGGTTTATATTCTTCCGGCGCCGTATCACCGATGATTTCACCGTCCCAAAAGGACAGGGTTCTTCTGGTGGACCTGGCGATATGGTGCTCATGGGTGACGATGACCACGGTCACCCCTTCAGCATTGAGCGCCTCGAAAATGGAGATAATCTCCGCCCCGGAAGTGCTGTCCAGGTTGCCCGTAGGTTCGTCGGCCAGAATAATCGCCGGATCGTTCACCAGGGCCCTGGCAATAGCCACCCTTTGCTTTTGCCCCCCGGACAGCTCCCCGGGCAAATGATCTGAACGGTCAAGCATATCCACTTTTTCCAGGGCGGCCAGGGCGGATTTTCTTCTTTGCGCCGGGGGCACGCCGGCATAAATCATGGGCAGCTCCACGTTTTTTAAGGCAGTATAGCGGGGGATTAAATAAAAAGACTGAAAAACAAAGCCAATTTTCTGGTTGCGGACATGAGCCAGTTCAGAGTCGCTGAGCCCGGAAACATCCATGCCTTCTAAAAAGTATTGGCCCGAAGTGGGCCGGTCCAGGCAGCCCAGTATATTCAGCAAGGTGGACTTACCGGAACCGGAAGGCCCCATGATCGAAACAAACTCACCGCGGTCAATGGTGAGGTCCACGCCCCGCAGCGCTTTCACTTGCACCTTGCCCATGTCGTACGTTTTACAGATATTTACTGTCTTGATCAGCATTGGCCTGGCATCCTTTTCTTGAATTGACCGGGTCTTATTTCACGTTAGAAATGTTAACGGGGCTTCCAGACAAACCGGCCGAATAATCCTGCCTGCTGTTGCGGCTCAAATAATCCGGATTGCAAGTGTCGGGGGAAATATTGTTTTTAAAAAATTATAACAATTTCCTTTGATGGGTGTCAACCGGCCACTAACCTGACCCGCAGATGGGCCTTCTCCGCCAACAGCCGGCCTTGATTTTTTGTTTCAGTATTTGTTCAGCGCTCCATTTAATTGACATCCAGGAGCGGATATTGTTATACTTGCTCCAGGCCAAAGCAATGCGGCATGACATTGATCTATTATTTAAAGGAGCCTGTCGATGAAACTGCTGGTGTTAATTTTGCTCGGAATCGGCCACATGGTTGTAGATATGCACGGGGGCTCCATACCGGTCTTAATGCTTTACCTGCGTGATGCCTTCGCTTTAAGCTATACCCAGGTTGGTTTAATTACCCTGGTCTCCAATTTAAGCTCTTCAGTGGTTCAGCCGCTGTTTGGACTATCCAGCGACAGGGTTAATCTCCCCTGGCTGCTGCCGTTGGGCCTGGCCGTGACCACTGTTGGCCTGGCGCTAACAGGGATCGTTCCGCATTACTATCTGGCCCTGGCGGCGGTTTTTGTCAGTGGCCTGGGCATAGCCGCCTACCATCCGGAAGGTTCCAAGATCGCGCACTTCGCTGCAGGCCGGAAGAAAAGCAGCGCCATGTCTATCTATTCCTTTGGGGGCAATCTGGGCCACGGGTTGGGGCCGATAGTGGGCAACTTTTTTTTAGGTCTATGGGGCCTGAGCGGTACCCTGGCTTTTCTGGCGCCGGGGCTGATAACGGCGGCTATTTTTTATTTTCTTCAGCCGAAGATTATGTCTTCGACCAGCGAAGCCAGGGAGTTATGGCGCAGGCAGAAAGAATCGACATTAGAAAACGGCGCAGGGAAACCGGCCTGGTCCTGGGGCTTGTTTACGCTGGTTGTGCTGGTAGTGTTTCGCTCGTGGATTCAATACGGCATTGTCACCTATCTGCCCTTTTACTACACCGACTACATGGGCGGCGATACCCGAGTGGCGGCGATACTGATCGCGGTATTCTTAATTTCTGGTGCAGCGGGCACCTTGCTCGGCGGGCCGTTTGCAGACCGGTTCGGCGCCAAAAGGCATCTCTGCCTTTCCATGATCTTAATGCTGCCGCTATTTTACTTGCTGCTTCAGGCCAGCGGCGTAGAGGTAATTATCATCGTGGCGCTAGCCGGGATGGTGCTTATCTCCACCTTTAGCCCGACCGTGACCATGGGGCAGCAGTACATGCCGCATCATATTGGTTTGGCTTCCGGCCTGTTAATCGGCTTCAGCATCGGCCTCGGGGGGCTCGGGGCACCGCTGCTCGGACTTTTCGCCGATCGTTACGGGGTGGAGCTGGTCCTTAAAATAGTAGCTGTTTTGCCTGTTGCCGGCCTGGCCCTGGCCTTATTATTACCGCGACCGCCTGCAGAAGAAGCTGTCCCTTCGGCAACGGCATCCCCGTTGACTAAGCAATCATAAAACGCTGAAAATGTTTCGGCCTGCGAGCTGCTTCCTGGTTATTCATCGAACAATAGATTGCGGTTAAACCTCAGGTGCTTACTCAAAGCCAGGGAAGGGATTTAATCCTGCCTGCCGTATAGGATCTGCTTCAATAGGATAACAGATTAAAAAGCCTTTCTTGTTTACCGGCCTGAAAATGTATAAGATAGATATGGAAGATATGGAAAAACAAAAAGGAGTTGATCGCTTTGCCCATCGTGACCTCGAAGGAAATGTTTGAGAAGGCGTATGCCGGCGGCTATGCCATCGGTGCATTCAATGTAAATAACATGGAGATCGTGCAGGGAATTACCGAGGCGGCCAAGGAAGTAAATGCACCGCTCATTCTCCAGGTCTCCGCCGGGGCCAGGAAGTATGCCAACCATACATATCTTATGAAGCTGATCGAGGCGGCGGTTAGCGAAACCGGGCTGCCCATCTGCGTGCACCTGGACCACGGCGATACGTTCGAGCTGTGCAAATCCTGCATTGACGGCGGGTTTACGTCGGTGATGATTGACGGTTCGCACCTCCCCTTTGAAGAAAATATCCGCCTCACCAGGCAGGTGGTGGACTACGCCCACCCCAGGGGCGTAGTGGTGGAAGGGGAGCTGGGGCGGCTGGCCGGGATAGAAGATGCGGTTAATGTGTCCGAGCAGGAGGCAGCCTTTACCGACCCGGCCCAGGTGGAGGAGTTTGTGGAAAGAACGGGTGTCGATTCCCTGGCCATCGCTATCGGCACCAGCCACGGGGCCTTCAAGTTTAAAGGGGAGCCGCGGCTGCGCTTCGATATTCTCGAAGAGGTGCAAAAAAGGCTGCCGGGCTTTCCGATTGTGCTGCATGGCGCCTCTTCGGTGATCCCCGAGTACGTGGAGATGATTAACCGCTACGGCGGCAATATGGCCGGGGCTAAAGGGGTGCCGGAAGAGATGCTGCGTAAAGCCGCCTCCATGGCTGTCTGCAAGATTAACATTGATTCGGATTTACGGCTGGCCATGACCGCCACTATCAGGAAATATTTGGCTGAAAATCCCTCCCATTTTGACCCGCGGCAATATCTCGGGCCGGCCCGCAACGCCATTAAGGAACTGGTCAAGCACAAGATTATCCACGTGCTGGGCTGTGATGGGAAAGCCTGAGCAGAAGAAATGATGGGCTTGCTTATGGTGGGAAAGCAGGGGGCAGCCCTTGCTTTCTTTGTCCATAGAGAAAAAGCGGGGGGTGCGGTAATGGTTAATCATAACCAAAAAGAAGAGCTGTACCGGGCGGCGCTGTTTTATTTGCAAACACTATGTGTGGATATCGACGGGCGCAACGTCGGCAGTGAGGGCAACCGGGCGGCGACACGCTTTTTTGCCCGGGAGATGGCTGCTTTCGGATGGGAGACGGAGATAACTGCATTTGAGGCTCTGGACTGGGAGGACGGCGGCGCTTCGCTGCAGATCAAAAGCGAGGCTTTTGAGGTTTTTGTCAGCCCCTTTTCAGAGAATATGGCCACCCAGCAGATTACCCATACCCCGAAGGACAACCTTGAAATTGTCGACGCCCGCAAGCTGGTTGACCTGGCGGCGGCGATTGCCGACCTGGTGGCCGCGGCATGAGCCGCCTGGTAAAGGAGTCGGTTAAAATACGGCGAAATAGTTTAATATACTAACAATTAAATCCCTTTTTCAAAATAAAAAAGGAAGGAAGGTGCCCTATGCACAAGAAAACGATCGGTTTACTCACCGGCGGCGGCGACGTGCCGGGATTGAACCCGTGTATGAAGGCCCTGGTGATCAGCGCCCTGGAAAAAGACTACCGGGTTATCGGTATTCGCCGGGGCTGGGCCGGGCTGCTGCATTACAATCTCGATGAACCGTCCACCTATCATTATTATGTCAAAGAATTAAATTATTACGATGTCCGCACCATCGACCGGACCGGGGGAACTTTCCTGCATACCTCCCGGACCAACCCGCAGAAGGTCAAGGAAAAAAGCATCCCCGACTTTCTAAAGAATTCCGGCCTGGGCAAGAAGGTGGACGATGCCGGCACCATGGATTTTACCGATCATATCTTGCGGGTGATTGAACACCTCGGGCTCGATGTGCTGGTAACCATCGGCGGTGACGATACCCTCAGTTATACCGTGCGCCTGTACAAGGAAGGCATACCCGTGGTGGCCATTCCCAAAACCATGGACAACGATGTCTTCGGTACCGACTATTGCATCGGCTTCTCCACCGCCATAACCCGCAGCGTCGATTTCATCACCAATATGCGCACCGCCATCGGCTCCCATGAGCGCATCGGCGTCGTTGAGCTGTTTGGCCGCAATTCGGGGGAAACCAGCCTGATTAGCGCGTACCTGGCCTATGTGGACCGGGCTATTATATCCGAAGTGCCTTTCGATATCGACCGGCTCTGCAATTTTTTGCTGGAGGACAAAAGGAACAATCCTTCCAATTACGCTATCATGACCATTTCGGAAGGTGCAGTCATGGAAGGCGGCAGCGTTGTCGAATCGGGTGAAGCGGACGCCTACGGCCACCGCAAGCTGGGCGGCATCGGCGCCATCGTCTGTGACGAAATAAAACGGCGGACCGGCCAGGATACCATGTACCAGCAACTGGCTTACCTGATGCGCTCCGGATCCCCCGATTCGCTGGACCGCATGGTGGCCGTCTCTTTCGGCAACCTGGCCGTGCAACTGATCTGCCGCAAAGAGTACGGTAAGATGGTGGCACTGCACGGCGGCAAATACAGTACCGTGCCGGTGGACATGGTTCTGGCCGGACAGAAGCGCGTCGATGTGCCCAGCTTTTATGACATTGAAACTTACCGCCCGCGGGTTAAAGATTTCATGGGGGTGCCCATGTTTCTGAGCTAAATGTACCGGGAGACGGGGTTGCCGGCACAAAATAACTCCGTCTCCATGGTTTTTCTCTTTAGCCGCCTTAAGATTTTCGGCCCGTCTCTTTGAGCAGTTGGACATACAAAAGCAGCTCTTCCCGGGAGGCAACATTAAGCTTGGCATAAATGCGCTTACTGTGGGTTTTAATCGTGTTTATGCTTAAACAAAGTTGCTGGGCAATCTCTTTGGCCGTGTAGCCTTCTGCGTAAAGATCAAAGACCGCCCGTTCGGCTGAAGAAAGTTGCTCCATATTTTCCATGAACTGGTCCAAAAGGGCCAGCGAGATATTTTCCTGCTTTACTTTTTGGGAGAGCTCTTTGTTGCGCACGGAAAGAAATTCAATTAAACCATCCAGCTCCGGTATTTTTGTTTTTGGCGCGGCAGCCAGGTTTTCAGTCTTAAGCAGGTCAAGACCACTGGTAATCGGTTTGATAAATAGTTTTTGGCCAAGAACAAAGGAGCTAATTACCCCGGCGATAACCAGCAGCGTCAGCAAAGAAATAAGCAACACGTTCAAGTAAGTTGCCGCTTCGACGATGTCTTCCTGCGGAATCATGATCGCTACGGCCCATTGTTCACCGGTAAAAACAGACCCTTCCGGATAAAGCTCCACCGGTTCATGTAAGCCTAGATAAGTGCTCTGGCTCCCCCGGTAAGAATAAAAGTAACGCCTGTTTTTAATTATTTGCAGCATGGTGCGGTCCCTGGCAGCCACCCGGGCTGAATAGCCGCCGGCCAGGAGTGAGCGCTGCAAATTCAGAGAATCCTTGCGCACAGGGGCAAGTACGCAGAATAGGCGGCTATAGTTGCTATTAACGGGCATGTGCGTTAATTTAAAAAGCATCGCGCTTACTTCGAAACCGCAGACCCCGAAGACATTACCCTGAGCATCAACCAGGGGGGCTGAGCAAATCATGATTTCTTCGCTTGTTCCCGGTAGAGTGAGAGCTCCGTTCCAGTAATAGAGCCGGGAGGGCGGTAGCGTGGGATTGGCTGCGGCTGCGTCCATAGGTTTATGATAGTACGGCGCTTCGCTGATATCAAATTCCATGGTCCACTGGCTATGAAGATGCAGCGCATTGTGACGGCCGATGGCGGGGAAACCGCGCAGCAAGAGTATATTCGGGGTAGATGAACTAATAATGTTGGGCTCCATGTTTTTTAGGTACAACCCGGCCCTGGAGACTGAAGCGCTTTCCAGGGAGGGGTTGACCGTGGCGTCGAGAATAAAGAAAATACCGCTGCATTTTGATAGCTGCAAAAAAAATAACGCGCGCTCATATTCAGAGGAGATAATTTCTTCAAGCATTTCCGGGTGCTCTTTAAGTCCGGCAGCCGGAATGCCCAACCGGCCGGCGTTGGCTTCGATACTGGCCGCCAGCTTCTCTGCAAAGTCTATGGTCTGCAAGGAGATCAGCCCGTATTGCCGTGAAATTTCACTCGAAGCATGAGCCAGCTCATTGCCTAACATCTTCTCGCTTTCCGCCAGCCCGGCTGTAAAAGTACCTGTTAACAACAAGATGGCAATCACGCCAAAAATAATGGTCAGCACCACCGCGGTTAAGAAAACAAAGAGCCTGCGACCCAGGGAAATCCCTGCCGCCCCGGCCGGGCCGGACTTTTGTTTCCATGATTTAAGCAGATGTTTGGGCATCGTAGATAAACTCTTCATGATCTACCTCAAGACGAAACATCTTTTTTACTTAAGTGGAGACGCTTTCAGAAAAAAGATGAGGGTCTGTGCTTAATTGTTAAATTCCCGGATAAAAGTTTCGAAGACATTGCGTGATACAGCTTCATAAGCTTTTGCCGGATCGCTGCCGCGCTGCAACTGCTCCCGGTAAGCCTCCCGCGAGGCGGCGGCAATTTCCTTAAACCGGTTTTCATATTGTGCTTGCCACTGATCAACTCCGTCAAATAAAGGCGCCGTACAGAACTGATACTCCTCTTGCATCAGCCGGCAGGTTGCAAGAAGCTTTTTAATATTGGCATCGGGGATATTGGCTATTTCCTGCGCCATGATCTCGCCAAACGCCTCCACTGTAACAGGGAGATAGCCGGTTTGTGAAACAAAGTGCAGATTGTTTTCAGGACTGGTAAACCACTTTAAAAAAATGGCGGCGGCCTGTTCCCGTTGCTCCGTAGACTTGATTACGCTCATCCCGGCGCCGCGCTGGATCGCCACTTTTTTACCGTATTCAAAGACAGGGTAAGGTAGAATGGCCAGTTCCGCCGGTTCAGTAGTATTGTCCGCATAAGTAACCATGGGCGAAAAAAAGGATACGCCGGCTGTTGAACCGATCGAGCAAACAATATCACCGGTTTTAGCCAGATCAGTGGCATACCCGTTAAAGACGGCTGCCTGTCCCAAAACCGCCGGCTTAAAAAAACTTTCCCACACCCGAAAGTATTGCGGTGTATTTAAATCAATGGTGCCGTTAGAGAAAATCTCTGCCCCGAGCTGCTTACATCCGATCAGGGTATAGTTAAATAGCGAGTCAGGCATGAAGAACATTTTTCCGTCGTTTGCCGCAGGGGTCTGCCGGTCCGTCCATTCGTAATAAGCGGCAGCGGCGCGCGCGATTCCTTCGAAGGTCTGTATATCAGCCAGTTTTGTGCCGGTAGCTTCAGCAAAGCGGTTAAAGATGGTTGTATTTACAAATAGCACTTCGGTGGACTTGGCGATGGGGAAAACATAGAGCCCGCCGTCTTCAAAACGGCCTTCCTGTAAAAAATGTGGAACATAGGCGGACAGCTCCGTGGCGGTGAAATAGCGGTCAAGGTTTACCAGCAGCCCTTTCTCCGCCAGCAGGAGGGCTGTCTTCGGATAGGCGGTAGTAAGATCCGGTAAAGGCGGCGCCCCCGGTTCACCGCCGGCAGCCATGGCCAGTTTTTCATGGATGGCCGCGGAGCCGGAAATGGAGGTCACGTTGATGAGGATTCCCTTTTCCTGGCCGACGGTTTCATTAAACCGGTCAATCATCTCATCCATGGTTTCTTTTAACTGGCCGCCGTAGTTATGCCACAGGGCCAGGATGACCGGGTTGGTGCCGGCAGAGTCGCTGCGGCAACCGGATAACAGCAGCAGGGCTGCCAGGAAAAAACCCAGGAAAATACCCCTAAACTTGTCCATATGTAGTCACTACCCCCTGCTTATGCACCAGATCGTATCAGGCCTGGAAAAAGAAGAGTACATGATCATTATACCATGGTTTTTGTTTACTAAATATTAAAAATCACCCTGGGGGTGATTACTGATCCGGTAAATCCCGCTAAAATTTAAATTTAGGAGCAATGCTTAAAATGAGGATCGTAAATTAAAAAGGAGGTTGATTGTCTTGAAAATGATGGTAGTTATCTTGCTATGCCTGGCCCTGCTGCTCCCGGTAGGGGGTTGTGGACTAAGGAAAAAGGTTTCCGAGGAGATTTCAGAAAAGATTACTGAAGGAATTCTTGAACAGGTTGCCGGCGAAAACGTCGACATCGACCTTGAGGGTGAAAGCATCACTATCGAAGGTGAAGAGGGCGAGTTCACTATTGGTGGAAGCGAGTGGCCTAAGGGAAAGGCGGCAGATCTTATCCCGCGGTTTGACAAGGGGACCATTACCGCAACGATGTCTACAGATGAAGGTTGCTGGATTACCATCGAAGAAGTAGAAGAAGATGATTTTAATGGATATGTTGAAGCGTTGAAAGGCGCCGGCTTTACTGAAAACTCGCAAGAATCATCATTTGGCGACCAGCAGAGAATGTACAGCGCCCAGGCGGCTGGAAAAGGTGCCGTTTCAGTGGTCTATATGCTGGAGAATAAATTAATGCAAATTAATTTTGAAGTGGCCGAAGAGTAAACCAGGGACTTTTACCCTATGGGTTTGCCGTCAGGCTTAAGCTCATCAAAACCTGGCGGGCAGCAAAAACAGCAGACACCTGAGATCGCCTCCGCGTAGTAGCGGAGGCGCTTTTTTATATTTCGGCAAAGGATATTTTTCACTGCTGTCGAAGCTAGCAGGAATATTGGTTATAATTAGTAAAACATACCAGGGGACGGGGGCAGATCGTGCTTGCGTCCCTGTTGGCGGAACCGTTTGATCATCTCAATGCAGCAGCGGTACGCCAGCACAACACGTGAGGCGAGTTTAAGCATAAGGGGTGATTACAATGGGATACCGCGTTTGGGGTTTTGTCCTGGTGGTTTTAGGGATCCTGGCCTTGTTGCAGGGAATCGGTCTTTACCATTTTGGCCTGGCCTTCTGGCCGGTGATCCTGGTCCTGGCTGGCGGGTCGCTGGTGTGGGCCAGCTTCAGTTGCGGGAAAAGCATGTGGATGCTGCTGGGCCTGGGGCTGTGGATTGGCGGTATCGGCCTGTTTGAAATTTTGGCCAATGCCGGTGTGACCGCTATGGCCGGGGAACAGATTTTCCGGCACGGCTGGCCGCTCCTGCTGGTGGCGCTGGGAATTTCTTTAATGCTGGGAGACCGGACCCCCTTTTCCGGGAGGCACTGCTTTAAATCCGGGCAGGAATCGCGGCGGAAGGATAAATCATCCGGCACCCGCTGGCATCATGTGGGTGAACTCTATCACGGCCGGGAACCGTGGGTTCTGGACGGGGATTTTGACCTGCAGCACGGTATTGGGGAAATTGTCCTGGACCTGTCTACCGCCGCCATCAGCGAAGGGTCTCACCAGGTTCATGTCAGCGCCAGCATCGGGGAGCTGCTGATCCGCGTTCCCGATCATGTCAACGCCGTGGTGGAGGGCTCTGTAAGCTTAGGAGAACTGGAGATTTTTGGAGAGAACCGCTCCGGACTGGGCGGGCTGAGCCTGCAGCAGGAAATCTTCTCTAAAGATTCTCCGGTTAAGCTGCAGATTAAAGCCCGCCTGGGCATCGGCAGCCTGAAGGTGGTCCGCGTCCCCGCTGCGCCGGGGCTCTCCCACTGAGCGGGACCTGGCCGCCGCGCCCCTTCGTAATAAGCTGGTTGACTGTGGTTGACTGAGATTACCGGGGAGGCCGGGAGGCGGGGTAGCCTGAATCATGAGAATTGAATATGAGAATATCGTCTTGAGGCCATGGGAAAAAAACGATAGAGGAGACTGGCCGCCATTGCCTGGCCTGGGCTTCTATTCTTCCTTTCTCTTGACTGCCCCTTGGACGGGGCAAAAAGTATTTTTCTGGTGTGCTCTTCCCCGGCCTGGGTGAAAAACGCTTCCCGGTGTAACTAATGCCGGTATGGCCAATTAAACGGAACTCTTTGATTAGGCCCGGTTTTTCAGTCTTCGCTCACAAAAATGGGGCTGCTGTAAACGTGGTCGGCGCCCTGGACGTAAAGCCAGTAGAAGTGGAGCCCCCCCGGGAAAATGGCGGTAAAAGCGCGGTTGAAGATTGCGCCTGCTTCCAGGGTTGCGGTGGCCTTAAAGACAGTTTCGGCCAGGTTGTCCCGGTATAGGTAAATATCCACTGCGCCCTTGCCGGCAGGGCGATAGTGGATCTGAACATCCAGGGTGGTGCCGGCAGGGATGCCGCGGGCAATGTCTCCGATCCGGTGGTTGTTCAGGGTAAACCAGCCCAGGGAACCACGCCGGCTGATTACAGTCCTGCCCTCGTAGAGAGCCCGGTCCACGGCGGCTTTACGCTCGCTGTAAGCGAGGCCGTCCCAGCCGGGTTCCACGTTTACCCAGGTAATATATTGCCGCAGCGGCTCGAACCAGTAGCCGTGCCAGTCGGAACCGGCCCGCGGCGAAGGGAAAGGCTGGCTGCTGGCGGCGCTCCCTGCCCGCCGTGCCATCTCCTCGCGCCACAGCCGTGAAGGGCCGCTGCCCAGGTTGAAAAGCAACTGGGCCGGGCCGCTGAACAACTCCATGCCGCTGTGGCCGGTCACCTTAAAGTTTTTCCAGGGGTAGAAGCCGAGGAGGGGGTGGGCGATGGCGGCGGAAGACGGGGCGGCGGGGTCACAGGCCAGTACGGCGTCGAGCATTGCCTGCGGAGCCCGGGTATGTTCCTCCAGGCCGGCGATACCGGTATTGGCCCCATAGATTAGCAGGTGCCCCTGTTCTTGTTCAACGGAGCCGACTGCGGTTTCCGCACCGGGGAAGAGGCAGGTGCGGCTGTCTGAAGCACGAAGCAGTTCCTGCTGGTATTCCTGCCACCTATCTGCCGGCAGTTTTCCGGTATGCAGCCCATCCGTTAGATAGACGAAATCGTAGCCCCGTTCCCGGAACAACTCCCTTATCTCCACGGGGCTGCGGCGCCCGTCGGAGTACGTGGAATGCAACTGCAACTCTCCGGCGACCCAATTCCCGGCTTGTTTCTGCAGGTTTGCCGCCGTTGCTTCCAGGGTAAAACCGCATTTCTCACCTCCGGGGAAAACCCTGAAATACGCCTCCAGCCGGTAGCTCCGGTTTGCTTTAAAATTTAGCCTGCCGGCCGGGATAATCAGCTCATTGGCGACCTGGTTTAGTTCAGGAAACAGCTCTACTTTTTGCGTAATCTGTTTAAACAAGGCCTCGCAGTAGTGCTGTAGCAGCGCCGGCAGGCGAGCCCCGCCCCCGGACGCCCGGCTTAAACTGTCCCACTCCCCCAGCAGTGCGGCCGGAAAAAAGCGGCCCGCCTCCACCACGGGCAGTTGACCGGCATTACCGTGCTGAAACTTTATCGCGGCCGTATCAATTTCAATCCCGTCCACCCGGAGTGATTCCAGGACGGCGGTGCAGTGCCGCCTCCTCCAGGCGGTGCTGACAATAGCGAAAGGGATGCGCCAGTGGCGGGCTTCCGGGGAAAAGCTCTCTTCTGGCGGGGCCACCACCATGATTTCCTGCTGCCGGGATAATCCGGCGCGGGCCGGTCCGCTCATGGGAATAACCTCCTCCGCGAGCCTGGCGGCTGCTCGCGAAAGCTATCTGTATACAATTATGCGGCGCAAGGGGAAGTGAGAACAAAAAAGATGAAGCTGACAGGAGGAGGCGATACCAGGAAAAGCCCGGGCCAAACCAGGCCAAGTAATAGAATATTCCCCTGCTAAATCACGGTTGTTCGTCCGGCATGGTCAAATCCGGCTCATCTTTGTCCAGCAGTGCAGCTAGGTTTGCGAAATCACCTTTATCTAACAAGTACTGGTAAAGCTTGATTGTTTCCTGCTTGCCGTTATCTTTTTGGTATATTAAATGGATTAAATCACTTTTTTTTCTTATGAGTTTTAGTCTGCTCAACTGATACTCACGGGTAACAAAGGGATTTTGGGCCAGCTTCATCGTAGTGGAATCAATAATTATAAATGGTTTATACCGGTATACGATCATCAGGGCTGCAAAAGCAAGCCCAAGCAGCAGCCAGACACAGAGAAAAAATACGTTTTTATGATGCAGGTGGCGGGTAATGTTGAGGAGCGATGTTATTAAAAACAAGACTAAATAACAGTAGCTACTTTTACTGCGGTAATATACTTGCATTTTTTTCGCCTCCAGCTTTATGTTATGAACTGAATAAATAATAACAATTTTCTGCCTTGGCTGCCAAGATAATTCTCCGCGGCAAAGTCCTTTACCTTTAAACTTGTGCTGATTTAAACCGTCTCGGGGATGATGCCGTTAAATTGGGCCCGGTAGAGCCGGGCGTAATGGCCGTCTTTTTCCAGCAAGTCTTCGTGGCTGCCCTCTTCGATGATGCCGTCGTCGGTGAGGACAAGGATGCGGTCGGCATTTTTAATGGTGGTCAGGCGGTGGGCGATGATCAGGGTGGTGCGGTTTTGGGCCAGTTTAAACAGCGCCTCCTGGATCACCGCTTCCGTTTCATTGTCCAGGGACGAAGTTGCCTCGTCGAGGATAAGGATGGGCGGGTTTTTTAAAAATACCCTGGCAATGGAGATGCGCTGCTTCTGCCCTCCCGAAAGCTTTACGCCGCGCTCACCCACGTAGGTGTCGTAACCGTTCTCCATGGCCATAATAAATTCATGGGCGCTGGCTTTTTTCGCCGCGGCGATGATTTCTGCTTCACTTGTATCCAGTTTGCCGTAAGCGATATTTTCCCTGATTGTCCCGTTGAAAAGGAATACATCCTGCTGGACGATGCCGATATTGCGGCACGGCGACTGCTGGGTGAAGTCCCGCACATCGATGCCGTCAATGGTAATGCGCCCCTCTTCCACGTCGTAAAAACGGGGGATGAGGCTGCACAGCGTGGTCTTGCCCACGCCGGAGGGTCCCACTAGGGCCACCGTTTCCCCGGGGGCGATGTGCAGGCTGACCTCCTTTAATACGTTGCGGCTGCGGTTGTAGCTGAAAGAAACGCGGTCGAAGGCGATTTCTCCTTTCAACCGGCCGGCTTCCAGGGCGCCTTTTTTATCCACGATGTCCGGTTCAATTTCCAGGGTCTCTACGAAGCGGTGAAAACCGGCCATGCCCCGCTGGTAAGTCTCCACCAGCACGGTGATGCGCCGGATCGGCTGCATGAACATATTCACATACAAAAGAAACCCGACCAGGGTGCCCAGGGTCATGGTTCCGTAATAGACAAAGATACCGCCGCCGGTAATGACCACCAGGTTAATCAGGTTAGAGAAAAGGTTGACACCCGAGAAAAACTGGGCCATCACCTTGTAGGCGCTCCGCTTGGACTGGCGGAAGCTGGCATTCTCGGCTTTAAATTTTTCCCTTTCGTAGCGCTCATTGGTAAAAGATTTGACCACTCGGACGCCGGAAATGCTATCCTCGACCCTGGCGTTAATATCGGCCACCTTCAGGCGCATATCACGGAACGCCGCCTGCATGCGCCTGTTTTTGCTGACGGCAAACCAGAGCATCAGCGGTACCAGGAAAAAGGTAAGCAGCGCCAGCGGCCAGTTGATGGTCAACATAATTATGAAGGCGCCGCTTAAAGTGACGGTGGCGATGAACAGATCCTCGGGGGCGTGGTGGGCCATTTCGGCGATTTCGTTAAGATCGTTCACCAGCCGGGACATGATGTGGCCTGTTTTGTTATTGTCGAAGTAGCGGAACGAGAGCTTCTGGATATGGTCGAACAGATCGCGACGCATGTCGTATTCCATTTCAACCCCCAGGACATGGCCCCAGTAATCGACAATATACTGCAGCAGCGCCCGCACCAGGTACAAAAGCAGCAGTCCCGCGGCAACCCCAAGCAATAACTGCAGATTGCGTTTGGGTAAAATGTCATCGACCACGGCACGCGCTGCCATGGGAAAGACCAGATCCAGCCCGGCCATGAGAAAAGCACAACTGAAATCCAGGTAAAACAGTCGCAGATGGGGTTTATAGTAGCGGATAAAGCGCCTGAGCAACATCAGCTTAAGCAGCTTCCCTGTTCCGTTGTCCTGTTCAACGATTAGATTATATACCTGGGAACTGATAATTTAAAGCCCTGTAGAGTTCTGCAGGATAAGGGGGCGGCTGCCGGCCGCCCCCTTCCTTATCCGGGAAATTAGATTAATACATAAACAGGGCTAGGCTTTTTTCGGCTTGCCCAGCACAACAAGGGCGAGGAGGCCCATCACTGATCCACCGCACAGCAGCCACCAGGTCCAGGGGAGCCTGCCGCCTGTCGCGGGG
>JAKPEE010000024.1 GCA_029552125.1 Bacillota bacterium
TAAACTCATTGAACTCCAAAACTTCCAATCTCACGCTAAAACTATCATTGAGCCCGCCGGGCCGGGATTTTTAACCGTGGTCACCGGGCCAAGCGACAGCGGCAAAACGGCCATAATCCGGGCCTTAAAGTGGCTGCTCTATAACCAGCCCCAGGGGGCGGAGTTTACCAGGACCGGGGCGTCCATGGTTCGGGTGGCAGTAGGTTATGCTGGCGGGATTACTGTTGCCCGGGAACGGACCAAGGCGACAAACCGCTATAAGATTGTTCGCCCGGGCACCGGCGAAAATGGGCCGGAAGTTTTCGAGGGATTTGGCGGTAGCGTGCCTTTAGAGGTGCAAGAAGTCACCGGCGTCAGGACCGTTCGGATCGCTGACCAGGATCTGCTCTTGAATTTAAGTGAGCAGCTCGACCCGCCGTTTCTCGGTCAAAAATCCACCAGCGCCCCGGGAAGAGCAAAGATTCTCGGCAAGCTGGCCGGGACTGAGGAAATCGACCTGGCCGGCGCGGAGACCGGCCGGGACCTGTATCGCCGCGGCCAGGATGAGAAGCGGTTGGAGGCGGAGATCAAAGATCTTGAAACAAAAATTCAGGAGTATGCCTGGATTGAAAAGCTGGCGGAAAAGATCACGGCACTCGAACAGCTGGTGACCAGGATTAAAGATGCCCAGGCCCGGCGGTCTGCCCTGGAAGCCCTTAAAACAAGGCTGGCTGAAATAGAAAAACAGGAAACTTCAATCCGGGCAATTTTGAAACGGTGGAAGGAGCTACCCCGCATAGAAGCCACCGTAAGCAGGGCAGAAGCTGCGCTGGAACGGCTAAAAAGGCTGAAAGGGTTATCGGAGCGGCTTAATTCTATCTGGCTGAGCATTGGTTATGCAGAAGCAACTCTGAGAAGGTTGCAGGTGCTGGATGATGCGGGACATATCGTAACACGAACCGAAAAGGAGCTGGCCCGAGCCAAGGCGCTACATTCCATCCGGGTCAAGCTCGGTCAGATTGATGCAGATCTAAAATTATGCCGCGTGGAACTGCAAAAGCCCCGGGTCGTAAACCTGGAAAGGCTGGCGGCCGCTGTCAAAAAAGTTGAAGACGCGGCGGAACGGGCCGGAACCTTAAGCAT
>JAKPEE010000026.1 GCA_029552125.1 Bacillota bacterium
CTACAGAGGCAGATATATACTGCAGAGAAAGATATCTTAAAAAGAACTCTAAGTTCTGATTTAATTTTATCACCAAAGGTGACATTTTCTCAGTCCATTTAAAGCCGTTTTAGAGTGACATTTTCACTGGCCCTTGACACACATTTATCCCGGGAAAATGCCCGGTCATGATCTCGCCATAATTATCTACCGAAACTTGATTATTGCATTATTTTAAAACCTCTTTTAAGCATTTCAGTATTGCTATAGAAGATATATTGAATTGTTTTTTCTATTGACAACGCTTTGCAGGTAAAAACCTGCAAAGCGGTAAGGGCTTCATCAACAATCATCGAGGAAGATTATTTCGGGGGAATTACTTTACGGGAATTGCTACCAGGACAGGATTAAAGAACCTGTCTATCCCGCAAACAACCCGGCCGCAGCATCTCTATAAACATCATAGTCTGCCTCGCTGAAAAGCACAAAACGGACCAGTTTCAAGCCCGGGTTGTCTTGGATAAAATCGCGGACAGCCTGCAAGGCCACCGGCGCCGCCTCCTGAACCGGGTAGCCAAATATGCCGGTACTGATGGAAGGGAAGGCCACCGATTCCAGCCCATTGGAGAGGGCCACCGCGAGGCTGTTTTGGTAACACTGGCGCAGCAATACCGCGTCCTGCTTTGAACCGCTGTAAACAGGGCCTACCGTGTGAATGACATGTTTCGCTTTCAGGTTGTAGCCGCCGGTGATCTTTGCTTCTCCTGTAGCGCATCCGTTTAAAGTGCGGCATTCTTCCCAAAGCGAGGGTCCGGCCGCACGATGAATCGCTCCCGAAACACCCCCGCCGGGCGCCAGCTTATTATTGGCGGCGTTAACAATTGCATCGGTGTCCTGGAGAGTAAGATCGCCCCTGACAACTTCCACGGTTGTGTCTTTAATCCTCCAGGCTGAAACAGCCATCAGTTCACCTCCTTGAGGCTGGACATAACACAACTATCATGAAGTGCCTTTGCATCTTTAAAAGAAGAATGCATAAACAGATTAATCAACATGTCCAAGCGGCGGCTCACTTTTAAAATTTCCGGGTCTGTTAACCTGTAGACAGTCCCGAGATGATCAAGTTCGCTGCGCAGCTCTTCAATGATTGTTAATATGTTTGTACATTCTCTAATTTGACCTTTCCTTATTCTGAAAGTTCGACAAAACATGGTTGTATTATATACTGTATTGTTGAAGTTTCCAATTTCCGTTATTTAACGTGTACCTTGTTTTTAGCCTTATTTTGCCTGTTATATACCATATACTCGTTTTTACGCTATAATTCGATTATCCAAATATACCCATAAAAAGAAAATAGCTGAGCTTAAAACTTACTTTTACAATACTGCACCAGGGCCGTTTCGTGCCCCGGCAAAACAAATTCTTTTTTCCACTGGGCCAGCACTTTTGCTTTATAAACGCTATCATAGAAGGCGAAATAATCATAAATCATGGGAGAAGGTATGGCCGGGCCGTAGGTTTCCACGTTTGTTTTAATTTTATAGTGATTGCCCTCCATGTCAATAAACACATCGGTCTCGGGGAATATATGGGAATAAGTATTGCACAGATCGCCAAGTATTACCATGGTCCCCTTTGGCGTAGCCACGGCAATTAACTGGCTTCCCAATGAATGGCCCGGGGCTTTATATACTTTTATCCCCGGCAGCAGTTCAAGGTCTCCGTCAATTGCAGTGGTGTCAAGTTTTTCGAGCACCGGAATAATGCTGGGATCATAATCTTTTCGCACTTTTTGAGCCGGTATCGGGTTTAGCAGATTGAGCCACTCATCTTTTTGAAAGACGTGCTTCGCTTTTGGGAAAAGATGGCAATTACCGGCATGATCATTGTGCAAATGGGTATAAATAACCATGTCGATCTGTTCCGGGATAATATTTACGCTTCGGAGGGCCTCCACAACATAGGCTTCGCCCCCCACTGCGGGAAAACCGCCCCAGGCTTTTCCGCCAATAATGAAGTTTTCATTAATACCGCTGTCCACCAGGATGTTGCGTCCCTCATTTTGCAGTAAAAATCCCAGGTAAGGGACATCGAATTCCTGATCGCCCAGTCCTGATCCCGCGATAATAAATTCACCCGGACCCCTGATTTTTCCATAAAGCAGCACTTCTATGGTCCATAAACTCATGATCCTTCCATCCTTTCCATCCTTTCATTTGACCTGGCAAAGATCTGCTATTTGATTTAAGGGCGGCCGGCTATCCTGCTGATACAAACGCTGTATTTTATTTTAATCCGATAAAACGCCTGTAATCGTCGGCCGTTCCTCTTCTTCGGCCTAAAGCTTCGGCAATAGTGATCACCTTTTCCACAACCGGCCTGTTGGAAGTAATCTTCTCGTCCTGGTGGGGATACATGTAGAGGGCATCCTCCATGCCCACCCTGACTCCGTAAGCCCCCAGCAGTATGGCCATGGTGACAATATACAAGCCTCCGCGGCCGGCCATATCGACCATGATGGCACAATCCGGATCGATTTTTTTAAGCTCGGTAAACATAAAGGGAAGAAGAGCGGCCATGGAATACTGGTCTTCAATATATCCCCAGCCGGGATTGCCCATGGCGATCCTGAAGGAGTAAGGTTTTTTTAATAGTCCCGTATCAATCAACCAGCGCTTGGCCAGGGAAATATCGCCCACATTGTGCAGCACAATTTCGGGTTTACATCCGACATCCTGCATTATTTCCACATGGGCCTGCACCATCTCCGCACTGGTGCAGGCCAGCGTCTCCCCGGTAAGGTTAACAGTGGTCACGGTGATCGGGGCTGTTTCCATGATGCCCTTAAATTCCACAATGGGATAGGTCGACTCTTCAACCGTTTTCCCGCCTTCCGGGCAGCCGCAAACCAGAACTTCGTCTCCATATTTTTGCTTAACCGGATCAATAACCTCGTGATAATACTTTACATCAAGGCAATGGTTGCCTTTCTCGTCCCTGACATGAACATGAAAAGCGCAGGCCCCCGCTTCAATACAGGCAAAGACTTCGTCTCGTATTTCTGCATTTTTTAGCTTTTGGTGGGGATTGTCTGCATGAGTTATAAAGGCTCCCACCGGCGCCACCTTGACCACTAAAACATCCGGTATATCCCATTTGCGCTGTTCGACCCACGCCTTCTTCGGTTTCGCAAAGCCGTCGGGATCCGAAACATACGCGGCTGGGATATGTTCATATTTGCTGAAATCATATTTCATGGGGCATCCTCCTTTTCACCCGATCATTAATCGCCGATTTTTCCCCAAAAAGCGCTTCTATTGCGGCCGCCCACTTTTCTACACCGGCATGGGAACGGGGAACTGCCGCCGGTTAAAGGGGTTCAAAACGGCACGTGAAATGCCTTAAAACCGGTGGTTCATATACCATCTTAAAGCCTTTGTACTGGTGACGGTTTTGAAAGACCTTAATAATACTGTTAGCCACAAACTCAAGATGGGTATTGGTGTATACCCGGCGGGGTATGGCCAGTCTAACCAGTTCCAGGCGGGGATAGATGGTCTCTCCTGTCCCGGCGTCTTTTTCGGCAAAAGCACAGGACCCAAGCTCAGTGGCCCTGATCCCGCTTTCAACATATAGTGCTACCACCAGGGCAATGCCGGGGAATTCTTCTTGCGGAATATGGGGAAAGAATTTTTTGGCATCCAGATAGACAGCATGCCCCCCGGCAGGAACCACCACTGGCACACCGGCCTTTTCCAATTGCGACACCAACTGCGCGACCTGCCCGGTTCGATGACGCAGATATGGTATTTCCATGGCTTCTTTAAGGCCCACGGCCAGCGCTTCCATGTCCCTTCCGGCCATGCCGCCATAAGTGGGGAAACCTTCGTAAATGATCGAAAGCTGTGCGGCCTGTTGATAAAGCGACTGGTCTTTCAGGGCTATAAAACCTCCGATATTGACCAGCCCATCCTTTTTGGAGCTCATCAAGCAGCCGTCGCCATAGGAAAACATTTCCCGGGCTATCTCAATAATTTCCTTATCTTGATAACCGGCTTCTCTCTCCTTGATGAAGAAGCAGTTCTCCGCGAAGCGCGCCATATCAAAAAAAAGGGGAACACGGTATTGTGAGGCCAGTTTAGCCGCCGCTTTTATGTTTTCCATGGACACAGGCTGGCCGCCGTTACTGTTGCAGGTCACTGTAATCAAAATAAAGGGAACCTTTTCCGGTCCATATTCCTTCAAAATCGACTCCAGTTTAGTTATATCCAGGTTCCCTTTAAACGGATGAACAACTTCAGGGCACAATCCTTCTTCGATAACCAGGTCTAACGGCCGCCCTCCCTTAAGCGCCAGGTGCCCCCGGGTGGTGTCAAAATGCATGTTGCCGGGGATAAGGTCCCCTGGCTTTACCATCATTTCCGTAAAAATATGTTCTGCACCGCGCCCCTGGTGAACCGGCAGGACGTATTCAAAACCGGTGATCGCAGTTACGGTTTCTTTGAGGCGATAAAAACTCCTGGAGCCCGCATAGGATTCATCACCCAGGAGCAAAGCGGCCCACTGGGCCTGGCTCATGGCCGAAACACCACTGTCAGTGAGCAAATCGATATAGACATCTTCTGCTTTAAGATTAAAACAATTGTAGCCTGCTTCAACAATCAGCTTCTCTCTTTCTGCCCTGGTAGTAAAACGCAGGGGCTCAACCATTTTGATTTTAAAAGGTTCCGGATTAATATTCTTTTCCAATAAGATCACCTCTCTGGAAAGTGCTGGCAAAGCAACTGTCGAGGTGCCGGAGTTTTAAACGCCACCGCCTGAAGAGAAATCATCGCGTCATGGTCCCCGGTATCGCTGAAAAAAAACGAATTGGCTGCCCTTATTTAAGGCCGGGCTCGCTTTAAATGACCCGCAATTCCCGGACTGGATATTTATTTAACTCTCTTAAGCCGTCTTCGGTGAAGATGCAGGTACTGCCCACCCACACTCCCTTGGTAAAGCCCGGTGCAATGGGATAGGCCAGCACTTGCACACAGAAGCCTGGTTTAAAGACAAAATCGAGATGGGATTGTTTTTGCTTGCTGGGAAAATCCGGGTTGGTCTGCCCGACAAAAGGCAGCGAGTTGTAGTTGCACCAGCCGGAAACCAGTTGTGCGGCCATATAGCCTTCCTTTCTAAAAGGCTCCATGAATCTGTCCACATCACTGCCCCTCATGCCCGGTTTAAGTTCACGGATCACCTGTTCATGAACCGAGGCGGCCAGCTCGAACATCCGGCGATATTCCGGGGTCGGTTCTCCCACGAAATAGGTGTTCATGATCTTGGTGTAGTACATGCCGTATCCCACCGGCAATTCCGTCATAACCAGATGACCCTCTTCAACAGGGCGATTGGTCGGCCAAAAATCAGGATAGGGCCAGCTCTGGTTCGACATGGGCCAGGAGCTTAAATGCATCATGCAAAGATTGCCTTTGTGCATGAAAGCAACCTGTTCAGCAACGCGGCGCAGGTCGGCATGGCTCATACCCGGCCGGGTGGCATGAACTACTTCTTCATGGCAAAGGTCGGTCAGCGCGGCGGCCCGCTCAATCAGCGCAATTTCCTCTGCGCTTTTTATGGAGCGGATGCATTCATACCACTCACTCACATCCAGGAATTGCGCTTCTGGAAAATCCTCAAGAAAGCGCTTGTAATGCTCGTAGGGAACGGTAATGGGCAGGAAATAGTTGACGGCCGGGCCGACAAGGCCAATCCTGCCTTTGTCCAGGCCAAGTTCCTTTAACCGGGCGCTAACGCTTACTTCAAGCTCCACGCCGGCGCGCACATCTTGAATGGGGCTAATAGCCCTGGCATTTTGGGCATGCAGCGGCATCCCGATATGCAGGGTCGGATCTCCCTCCGCCGGAAAAACCACGTAGGTCTGCCCGATCCCGGCGTAATTTGATAAATACTGGGCATTGATCTGGCCCGTATCGTTGCCGGCCAGGGAGGTGGATCCATTAATGATCAGGCAATCCAGCCCCTCTTCCTGCATGGCTTCTGCCAGCACACGGTAGCGCCGCTTATATTCCTCTTCTGAAAATGGTGGAAAATAATGATTGGGCTCTAACATAAAAGCACCCCTTTTCTTTTAATGTGCAAGGAAATGCCCCGGAAGAGAGGCAGGGCTCTCTTCCGGGAGAATAGATTTCAGTTCTTTTATCTTTTAACCGGTATGCTTGAGCATCGCTGTCTTTGGGGGTCCGGCCGGCAGCCTGACCCATTTTACCACCAGCGGAGAAACCAGCATGGCCATGACATAGGCTACCACCAGCAAGACAGGGAACAGCTTTATCCAGGAGCCAAACCACATTAGCCCAAGGGGCGGGGCCATTGCAGCCGGTATTTGGGCGTGGCTTCTACTAACGTTGATGAAGCTGACCACAATGCTGATAATGAATGAGTTGACGAAAGATATGGGCAAGCAGTTCAGGGCGGTGAATTTAAAACTGCCGGGGATGGCTTTCGCTTTAGCCGCCAGCGCGCCGCCCCACCTGGGTGAAGGTATGGTCAGCCAGATGATTAGGCCGACTGCCAGCGACAGCAAGATGGAACTGATCATCATGGCCGCCACCGGGGGCGCCGTTGCCAGCGCCTGGGGCGGCATGCCGTGGCGGGCCAATAATGTCGCCACCACGCCCATCACGGTCGACATGATTAAAGTCATAATCAGCCCCACTGAGCGTTTACGCTGCTCCATGGTGCCCCGTTTTATTTCTCCTGCATCGCTGGCTACCCGAATGTGGGCGTCGCTGGTGGCAAAGGTGCAGCACGGATGGATATAACCAGACTTGATATCGGCCATGCGCCGGTAATCCAGGCCTTCAGGAATATAATAGCTGCCGCTAACCAGCCGTGACCGGCAAAACCCGCATTGGCCGCTGCGGCATTGGCTGGGAGCGGCAATGCCCGCACGCTCCATGGCCACAAGGATGCTTTCACCGCTTTTGGCTGGAATAATCTTGCTTTGGCCGTGCATATCAACCCGAAGCCTGAATGTTTTACCGGCTGCGGCAGCGGGAAAAGCGTGATCTTTACCGGGATCCTTATATTCCCCAAACATCTCGTGGCGGACGCGCCGCCGGGGCAAACCCAGTCTGGCTATCTCCTGGTCCAGGAATTTATACATGTCCGCCGGGCCGCAGACAAAAATGGAGTAGTCAGCGGCAGGGGCATACTTCTTAATCAGATCCGCGGTAATAAAGCCGTGTTCATAGCCTTCCGCGCCCGGATCATCGCTTAATACGTGGACTACTTTAATCTTGTCGCAGGAAGCGGCCAGGTCCTCCAGCTCCTCTTTCAGCAGAATTTCATCGGCTCTCCTGCTGCCATAAAGCAAGGTAAGGGTGGCCTCTTCTGTCCCGTCGGCAATGGCCTGGGCCAGAGCATAAAAAGGGGTAACGCCGCTCCCACCGGCCAGGCCGACTATATTTGGCGCATCGCGGAGAGGCTCATAAACAAATTCGCCCAGCGGAGCGGAAGCCTCAATAACCGTCCCCACCTGCCAGTGGTCAAAAATAAAATTGGAGGCAAAGCCGTCCTCATGGCGCTTGATGGTAAGCACATATCTGCCTTTTAGCGCCTCGGCAGGGGCGGAGCTTAGCGAGTAGGGGCGGGTAATAAAGGATTCGCCGATTTTCAATTTTACGCTTAAGTACTGGCCTGCACGGAAGTAGGCCAGCGATTTAGTCTCCGTGCCGGGAGCAGGTTCAAGAATGTAACTCTTTGCGTTTCCTGCATGCTCTTTTATCGCCGTAATTGCCAGGTACTGGACCCGGGGGTGAAGCGCCCGCGCAACCCGGTTAGCGTTATATTCGCTTTGGGGCAGGCCTGCGCCGGCGGCATTGATCATGCTCCTGCGTTTAGAAATAATCTTCTCAAAACCGGTCAGATCCAGACGCTCCAGGTATTTGGTAATATCTTGACCCATTTTAACGACCTCCCGCTATTTCGCCCATTACTTGCTTGGCCGCAAGATCACCGGAGGTATAGGTTGGCAAATAGCCGGAAAGGCGCACCCCGTGGCTGCCGACAAATTTGAGCCCGGGGATAGTTTGCTCCATGCTTTCAGCGAAAGTCCGTGCGATCATGCCGTCCCACCGGTCGGAAAAATAACCGTAAATCGCGCCTTGCGGCGAACCTAAATAACGGGCAAAAGTAATCGGCGTGGCAATGACAAGCTCTTCAATGCTGTCCCGGATGCGAATGCCCATGGTGTTCTCATAGCGTTGAATTAAATTTAAAGCGTACTCGCGCTTAATCGCGGTGTAGTTTTCCGGGGTAACATCTCCCCAGCCTTCATCGGTAAACAAGCAGGTGATGCCAAAGTGGGTGGTTCCCTCCGGGCTGGCATTCGGATTAACAATATTGAGGCAGGTTGCCGCAAAGTTGTCATTTGTTTCGCGGGAGAAACAATGGCGATACATGGTTGCACTATCGGGGGAAGTGCTGATAAACACGGCATAATCCTTTATGCCCAGCTCTTCGGGAGACTTGTCAAGGCCCATCAACATGGTGAAACCCCGTCCGCCAAACGTACGGGCGTTAGCCTTCTTCAGTTCAAATTCCGGGATTAAGTTTGGATTGTCGATCAGCTTGCTATAGACAACATTTGGGAAAGCGTTGGATATGACGTGGCCGGTCCGGATAACCTCTCCGTCAGCGGTAACAACACCGGAAACGCGCCCCTTATGGGTTGTGATTTTAGTGACCTCCCGGTTATACCAGAAATCGCAGCCGAACTGGCGGGCACGCTTCTCTATGGCTACCGAAATCTCATGGGAACGCATTTTGGGCACGTAGGCGCCGTTGGTGAGATAACCATCGAGCATCTTAAAGTAGCGCACGGCGTCCAGGGTGTACAAATCTCCTCCCTGGTAGGGCCAGTAAGCGCTCAGGATGTCGATGCAGCGCTGCGGCATTTCAATGGCCTTCCATACTTCCATCACCGAAGCGCCGCAGAGGCGGGCAAAATTGCTGTACTTTGTTAGCAAAACCTCCGGATCAGGCTTGCCCCGGCAGAGGCCTAAATATTCTAACCCTTTATCAATCTCACTGCATGCCGCGAAAAAACGGTTTAGGGCAGGTGTGCAACCGGGGCACTGCGACTCCATGTAGGTTATGAATTTATCCCGGCCATGGGGGACGGTGGCGTCCAGTTCCCGTCCCTTTTCGCTTTCCACTATTACGCGGAAGGCATCGGGTATGGGGAGCCATTCCACTTCAATCCCCAGCTCATCAAACAGGTACCCGAGCTGGCCACGCGCCGGACCTTCACCAAAATCAGTAATCTCATGGAGTGTGGCCTCAAACTCAAAACGACCGCGCCGGAAACTGGTAGCGCACCCACCGGGCAGGTTATGCTTCTCGATAACCAGTGTCTTGAGGCCCATCTGCGAGGCGCGGCATGCAGCCATCAGGCCGCCGTTTCCGGCACCTACCACAACAAGATCATACTTCTTAACCAAAGCAACACCCCCTTATTTGAAATTTGGTTTAAGCAAAAAATCCCTGATCCAGTTGGTTTGTGAATAGATAAAAGCGGGTTCCGCACCATCCAGTGCCGTCTTTGTGCGCAGGCCGCCCAGAAAGAGAACAATATGCCAGGCGATGCTATCCGGGTCACCATCAATAAAAACGCCTTCTTCTTGCCCAAGCCGGACCAAGTGACTCGTTCTTTTAACTGTTGTCCACGCCCTTTCAGCATTAATTTGCTTACCCTTTTCGTCTAAAAGGGCAAACTGGTTTGCGGCCAGTTCCAGGGCACTTTTGGGCGATAATAGAAACCGGTTGTGGGTGTCAATGAACAGATCCAGTATTTGCAAAGCAGACTTTCCCTCAGCCAGGGCTTCTTTAAATTCATTGTCCGCGTTTTGCTGCTCGGCGCGAATGAGGGAGATGATCATTTCCCCGGTTGAACGGAAATGACGGTATAAACCGCCGCGGCTTAAGCCTGTTGCTTCGCAGACATCCTTCATGGTAACAGCCGAGTAGCCTTTCTGGATGAAAAGCTCTGTGGCTTTTTCCAAAATCATTTTCTTGGTCCTTTCGCTTTTAGAAAGCATGGCTTGAGCTCATCCCCTGTTATTTGCAGCTACTTTTATCCAAAAAAACACTTCTGCTAATGCGCCGCTCATTTGCGACACGCGTGTCGCTTTTTTAATTATAAAATAATTCATTTAATCTGTAAAGGATTTTTTAAAAAATTATTCAAGATTTCAAGTTGTAGACCCGGTGCGCCCTGGCAACGCCTTATGGAGCCCAAACATCACAAACCCTTTTTCAGGCTGCTTGATTTATCTTTTTACCGGAGTTATAATGATGATGTTACGCGCCTGTAGCTCAGGGGACAGAGCGACGGATTCCTAATCCGCAGGCCGCAGGTTCGAATCCTGCCAGGCGCACCAAAAAGCCTTTAACCACGGTGATTCCGGGGTTTGAGATATAATCTTATTTTTCCTTGGGAACATTGAACTTTCCAAAACCTTTGCAAACTAACGCAAAAAGCCCCTGCTTCAAGGGGCTTTTTCCCTATCTTTTTGGGGATTATCGTGTGAAATTTTTCACCTTGTTTAATGACACCCATGAGATTACCAACGATTGCTCATTTCATTAATCTTCCAATTTTGGTGTCGGGCTGTTATAATTGAGTTGGTTTCTAAAAGTTTTATTTAATCTAACCAGATATTTAGTCGGGGGAGAGTATGAGGAAGTATATTATTCTGGTTATTGCCGTCCTGACATTTATTGTTCTCCATGAAGGGGCCCACCTGGCGGTTGGTTACGCTTATGGCGAATTTGAATCTTTGCGGATTCTACCCTATGGTGTCGAAGTCATCTTTAAAACTCCCGTGGAACAGAGGTCAGGGATTCAGTGGGGTTTTATCTCCGGCTCGGCCAATGCACTTACCCTGTCTCTCGGCTACCTGTTTTTTCTGATAAGGGGGAAAATGGCGTCGCTGAACAATAATTTCTGGAGAAATTACGTTTATTATCTGACCTTCCTCCTGTTATTAATTGATCCTTTTAATCTATCTATCGGACCTTTTATCTACGGCGGCGATATTGGAGGCATTACCGCAGGCTTTGGGCTAAATCAATACCTGGTTCAGGTTATTTTCTTGATTATTTTATTACTGAACCGGGAGCTAATCGTCCAGAAGCTCTTTCCCGCCTTCGGCGTTAAAACCGGTCATTTTCTTTTCCAGCCTCTCTTCTTCCGCCGGCAAATCAAGTGAAGATTAGTGCTCTTTTTTGCAATCAATCGGGGGCGGTTCTTTATGGAAAGTCAAGAACCGTCCCCCATCAACAGCCGTTCGGAACTGTTCGCCCGTCCCGCAATATTATGGGCAGAGCTCCTTTTCCGCGCTTTGCATAATTTTTTCAAGCTCTGCGATCACTGCCGGTTCCAGGTATTCCCGCTGCCGATCCTTAAGGATTTTTACAACTCTGTCGCGGGCCAGGGCGCGCAGGTCTTTTTTCGGAGAGTTCTCCCAGATTTCATAAGGCTCCCTGCTGATCAGCCCGGGTATATAGTGCTCACCCTGCCGGAGCAGCCGCCTGGTTGATTTTTGGGAGAGGAAGTGTCCTCCGGCGCCTACCTCCTTGATTAAATCGGAAAAAATGTAGTCACCGCCTCCCCGGATACCCTCCCTGATCCGTTTGATAAAACCAAAAATCTCTTCATCAATAACTAGCTGTTCAAAATAGAGGCACTGGCAGGTTTCCATCATCCCGGCCCCTCCCAGTATATCGGCTCCGGCCAGCCAGGGCGTTATTCCCGAGGCCATCTTTTCCAGGGCAGCCTGGATACCCGGCTCCTTGGCGTCGCTGGCCAATCCGCTGGCAAAGGCTGGCAACCCGTAATAACGGGCCATTTCGGCGCAGGCGGCGTTCAGCAACCCTTCCTCGGGCGCTCCCACGGCAAAAAGACCTGTTTTCATATCGAGGATGGAAGAAGATGAGCCGTAGATGATCGGCGCCCCCGGGCTAAACACCTGGAAGATGGTCAGAGCCCCCAGCACTTCCACGTTGTTCAGCAGCACTGTGGACAGAAGACTGGCCGGAGCGGTGGCGCCTGCAATGGGCATGGGTAAAATATTGATGGGCACTGCATATTGCGCCAGTTCGATACAGGCTTCCATCATCTTTTCTTCGTATTTCAGGGGAGTGACGGAACAGCAAACCACCGAAAAAATCTTTTTTTCCATGACCTGGCGGCGGTCGCCCAGGATGGTCTCCAGAAGTTGCATGAAATATGGCACTTCAGCCGGTGTAAACACGTCCGACTGCACGTGCTTTCCCGTGTAGCGGTAGATAGTGGCCAGTTCGCGCAGGGTGCGTACTTCGGGGGCGACATCTGCTGCGCAGACCAGGGGCCAGTACATGTCGATGTAGTCCAGGGCGTCTGCAATTATCGCGCTGTCGGCCACATCCTGCATGGTTGATTCCCTTCTTTGCCCGCTCTCCAGGTCGGCGACAAAACAGCCCTGCCCGTCGGTAGTGAGATAACTATGGCCGGTGCCCAGGGAGAGATGATAATCCGGGTTTAATCCTCCCAGCGTGAAAGACTTAGGGGAGCTGTTCAGGGCTTTGGTGACGATGTCCGCGGGTATTTTCAGCGACCAGGCATCGTAGTCCACCTTGCACCCCGCGTCGCCCATCCTTTCCAGGATCAGCCTGCTTTTAACCACGATCCCGGTATGTTCAAGTATTTCCAGGCTTTTTTCATGGATTAAAGCCAGATCTTCCTCCGTTAATACTTTAAAACTGATCACCTTTCAACCTTCCCTTCCTGAACCGTTAAGAGCTCTTTGTTACGGGGCCTTTCACCAGTCTTTCTAACCTGGCTGTGCCTGGATCAAAGGTGGACTTTCACCGGGCGGCAAACTCTCCCGCAGCCCCATGGTGCGGACCGGGATCCAAACCAGCCTTGCGGGGGCTCCTCTGCCGAAAGGATTCAACCGCGGGTATAAGGCCGGCCACGAAAGCCCACCCGTTCCAGTTGCCACTTAAGTTCTCATCCTCTTGACACAGTTTATTTCAATGTCAAGCAAGCGGGCGATATGCAGCTTGGCCTCAATACCCCTGGCATAACCGGGAAGGGCATAAACCAGCCCCAGATCATGCTCTCTCCTGACCTCGGTCATCACATCCTCGTTAGCCAGATCAATCACGCTCACGCCCAGCCTGTCAGCCACATATTTCTTGGCTGCGTCGATTTTCATACCCCGGGACATTTGCATGCGCGCCACCAGATCTCCGGCGGTGCGTATCCCGCCCATGCCCGAGGCCAGGGCGTGAGTTACCGCCATGCCGAAAGGATCACCCACGCCAACCTATAACCCATCAATCTTGCCAATCTCAGCCATGGCTTTGGATACCCGGGAAACAGCGTCGGGGGCGGGAATTTCCTGCATGGGTACACCTCCGACCCCCATGCCGACATTGGCATGGACCGGTATATCTACAGCTTCCACGCAAGCCCTGGTATAGGTCAGGGCACGGGCCAGGTTCCAGGGCATGGACCGGTTTGTTTTCGTATTGATGGCGGGACCGAAAATGGTGCCGCCCGCGCTTTGCACCACCTTCGCCTGCCCGTGAGGCGGCAGGCCGGCCAGGCACACCCCCTGATAGTAGAGTTCGCCGTGCATGCCCAGCAGGGTCTCGCCGGCCATACCGATCATGATGCACAGCTCGGGGAATTTTTGCTTGAGAATTTCCGTAGCCCTGAGAGTGGCCAAGAAATCAGCGTCCCCCGCCGCGCCGGTGGTGTCAAAGTTAATGGCGTCCGCCCCGGCTTCATAGAGTCTTTCGGCCACATAGACCATATCCTTGATCGCGTATTCCATGGCCTGTTCCTGGCATTCCCTGGCCTCTTTAATCTTCCCCTGGGGAAGCAGCTCTGCGGGGTTGGGAACCGGCCCGTCAGGCTGGGTATAGAGCCCCAGGTTCGGCATGGCGCCGTAAAACACGGGCACCACTGTATTAAGTAGAATATCATGCATGACCTGCTGCTCGGAGCTGACCAGGGCCTTGACGGCTTTGTAGCTATAATCGGAATGTCCCAGCTCCGAAGTATCGGCGCAGACTATCCTCTCCCAGATCTGCACACCCACAGAACGGCTCACCGGCACGCCTGAAGAAGGTTCTTCTTCAGGTGTAACCACCACGCCGTCGGTGGTGAGAACGATCTCGTTGCCCCTTTCCACGCCGATAAACTTAGCGGGAGTGGTGCATATCTCGAGTAAATAATCGATCTCCGCCTGGCTCAAGGGCTTAATTTTGGCTTTCTCCGCGGCATCCTGCGTACCCGCTTCAATATCAGCCCTGATCTCCTCCGCGGTCATCCGGTCAAGAAAGCCGTCGCCCATTCTGACAAAGTAACTGCCCATTGATTCTCACCCCCTTTCCAGTAGAATCAGGCTTAAATCGGATTATTATAGCTTTCTAATCTAATTTAGAATTTTCTTGGCCAGCTTGACGGCGGCTACTGCATCTTCGGCATAGCCGTCTGCGCCAATCTTTTCAGCCCAGGCGCCGGTGACCGGAGCTCCGCCAACCAGGACTTTGACCTGCCCCCTCAATCCCTCGCTTTCCAGGGCTTTGATCACTTCCTGCTGCTTGCTCATGGTGCTGGTTAACAGGGCGCTTAAACCGACGATGGCCGGGGACTGTTTTTTAATCTCTTCGATGAAGCGCTGGCAGGACACGTCTACTCCCAGGTCCACCACTTCAAAACCGGCGGCGGTAAGCATGGAGGCCACAATACTCTTGCCGATATCGTGCATGTCTCCCTCCACGGTGCCGATCACCACCTTGCCCAGGCTCTGCCAGCCCCCCGTTTTTTTGTTCTGCAGTTCGGGCATCAAGATTTCCATGGCCGCCTTTGTGGCTTCACCGGCGGTAATCAACTCCGGCAAAAAGAATTCTTCGGCCTCAAAAAGCTCACCGGCTCTTTCCACCCCGGGGATACAACCCTTGTTCAGGATTTCGAGGGGATCAATACCCTCAGCCAGCGCTTTTTTGACCAGATCCACGGTAATGTCAGCTTCACCTTCCAGGATCGCCTGTTTAATTTTTTCAAACATTCATTCTACCTCCCATATGTGGTTTTCTGGTCCGGGAAACAAGGTGAGCCTAGCCAAGCTCCCGGCGGGCTTTTTGCATGACATCATCCATCTCTTTTTGGATATCCGCATCGATGGGGGGCACCGTATGGTTCGACAGGATTTCCTTTACTTTATGCTTGGCCTTTTCAGCAAAGGAGCTGCCTCCGGCCCGGTCCAGGACTAAAGTATCCTTGAGCTTCTTGGTCCAGAGCTCTTTGCGAAAATGGGTTACCGTATGCTTCTGGGAGAGGTAATGCCCTCCGGGCCCCACTGCGTCGATGATGTCCAGGGCCAGTGTATCATCGCTCACCTCGAACTGCCTCAGGTAAGCGAAAGCCTGCTCGCAGATTTCCGCGTCCATGATCAAGTTGATCAGGGACGCGTTTAGAGCACTTTCCAGGGAGCCGAGCCAGGATGACAGGTCGGTTCCGGTCATAAAACTCATCACTACTTTTAAGATGTTGCGCTCAAAAGAGGGCTGGTCATAAGGAATATCTTCCGAAGAACCGTGTGAAACCATGCTGGGAATGCCGTAATAGCGGGCCAGTTGCGCGCAGCCCGTGGCCAGCAAAGGATATTCCGGTCCATAGTAGTTGACCACTCCTGTTTTTAAATCCGAAGGCGCTATATCCGCGGAATAAATCATGGGGGCGTCGGGATTGGCGCACTTGACAATGACCAGGGTAGCCAACTCCTCAGCATTAGCCACCAGCAGGGTCCCGGCCAGGGTGGCCGGGGCAGTGGTTCCGGCCATGGCCATGGTCATGGGAACCACCGGGATCCCGGCTTTCGCCAGAGTGACCATGGCTTCCACGGTATTCTTTTCAAAGGTCAATGGAGAAACAGGGGAGGTAACCGCGGAAAAAAGCGGCCTTTCACGCAGCTTCTCTTCCCCTCCGGCCAGGGCCGCCGCCAGGCGAATCTGCCACTCCGCCGTTTCCGGTGAAGAACAGGAACACTGGACATGTTTGCACAGATTTTTAAACGAGATATCCAGGGCGCAAAGCTCCTCCAGGGCAGCGGGCTCGTCGCCGGGCATGACGATGGGCCAGAAAAAAGCCACTGCTTCCAGGTAGTCGCCGACCAGGGCGAACTGTTTTAAGTCATGGCTGGTGGAAGGCCTGGTCAAACCATACTCAAGGTCTCTGACAAAAGGCGAATAGCCGCTGGTAGTATTAAAGGGCCGCCCCGGTCCCGGGAGCCGCAGATCGTGCGCCGGATCCCGGGCCGCCAGAAATACTTCATGGTTAATTTTGGTCATGGTTTCTTCAACCATGGCCCGGGGGATCTTCACCCTGTTGCCGTCAACACTGGCGCCGTTCTGGGCAAGCAGCTTGCATACATTTTCACTGTGCACGATGATACCGGTTTTTTCCAGGACAGCCAGGCTTGCTTCATGAATACGCTCGATTTCTTCCATGGACAAAAAGCTTAAAATGGACTTCATCTTATCCCTCCCCACCTGCAAGTTGCCGTTATAATTTGCTTGCAGTAGTTCATTTACTGGACCCTGCGAGTTCTTCATCAGCAGCGGCCACGAGATCACGCAGTTTTTTGGATACAGCGGGATCCAGGGGCTGGGGCTTGTAATTTTTCAGTAAGGCTATGGCCTCTTCGCGGGCCCTGTCAGCCATACCCTTGCTTCCTTTTTCCTGCCAGCGGTCCCGCATCCGCCTGTCAATTAATTTAACCCGGGATTGCTCTGTATGCATGTATCGCTTCGTGTGTTTTTGGTTGAGGTAATTTCCGCCGGCCCCTACCGACTTGATTACCTCCACCGCCAACGTCTCGTCGTTTACAGCCATACCCTGCAGTACTCTTTTAATCATCTTCACGATCTCGGCGTCGATGAGAAGCTGGGTATAACTGAAAGTAATACCGAGCTCCAGCATGCCGAGGCCGTAAATGATGTTTCCTCCGGCCAGGGCGGGCAGAATGGCGGTAATGGTTTTCTCGTGCCCGGCCTGGACGTCGGAAAGCTTGCTGTCACCCTAAGTTCCTCCTACATCAGTAGGGATTTGGTAATAATGGCCCAGTTGGGCCACCGCGGCGCTGATCATGCCGTGTTCCGGCGCTCCCACGGGAGTAGTGGTATAAAGTAAATCGAGAATGGTAGAGGAGCTGCCGTAGATGACCGGGGTGCCTTTGCGAACGAGCTGGGCCAGGGCAATTCCTCCCAGGATTTCGGCGTTGGTCACCACCAGGGTTCCCGCCAGGGTTACCGGCGAAGTCCCTCCCGCCATGGCCATGGACAGGATGTCTATGGGAATACCCGCCCTGGCGCATTCAATAATCACCTCGGTGTTATTGGTATGCAGCTCCAGGGGGCTGTTTGGGCATGTTCCCATAGAGATAAGCGGGCGCTCTCTCAGCTTATCCATGCCTCCCGCCACGGCGGCGCCCATTTCAATAAAACGGCGCGTGGTTTCGGCACAATGGGTATCGTGCCCAAAATGCTTAACCGTATTGTTAAGCACAGCCTCAGCTTCATGCAGCTCCCTGGTCGCTTCCGGAGCATCCTGGGCGGTTACGGCGATGGTATAAATATCCACTTCGTCGATGGCATCGCAGATTCGCGCGGTATCCGCCAGATCCGCCTTGGTGGACGGTCTCAATTCGCCGGTTTCCGCATCCTGGATCATGGTTCCCGTGCCAAAGTTGGTAAAAATGACTTTTTTACCTTCCAGAATCACATCATACCGGGGATCCCTGGCGGCCAGCAGGATACTGCCGGGGGAAGCGCTGATCGCCTCTTCCACCAGGTGCCGCGGTATTTTAACAATGTTATTTTGCTTATCCACTTCACAGCCCGCGGCGCTGTATATCTCCAGGGCTTCGTCGCCGAAGACTTTCAGCCCGGCCTGCTCCAATACTTTTAGCGTAGCCTCATGGATCGCGGCCAGATCGCTTTCAGTCAGAAGTTGTAGACCGGCACCTTCGACATAATTCATCCGCTTAAACCCCTCCTTTGTTCATTTATTTGCAAGGCTGCCCCCAGGGCCAGACGGCGGCATTTCTACTTAACCTGTACTTCCCTGGGCCTTGTTTCCATACTGGTTGATGACCTGCCGGCCGGTCATAAATACAAGCACGAAGAGCGCCATGCCCAGGGTAGGCCCCAGGGATCCCAGGGTCAATCTTTTCAGCAGTTGGGGCTCTAAAACCAGGTAGAGAGCAGGAATTAACAGTCCCAGTTTATAGGTCATCTTGAGCCGGGCCCAGGATACGGCTACTCCTTTTTCCCAGTAATTGCGGCAGGCCCGCCGTCCCTGTTGGCGCGGCGGTTTCTTTTCAGGAAGTTCCCTGATCTCCCGCAACTTGGGATCATCATCTTTGAGCATGGTAATCCCCCTGGCTTCGCAAAAGAGGCTGCCGTCAGGTGCGCATTTCAACCTGGCGATAATGCAGAGCAACTGCCCTTGCCTGATTTCAATATTCGTAAGCATATCTTCCATCTCCACCCCCACCAGGCCGGTCCTGTCGGCGAGGGTACAAAAGAGCTTGTTCTGAACCTTCTCCAGGTAAACCAGCTTGCCTTTCAGTGTAAATCTCTTTCCTTCGCCGCCGCATGATTTGGGCATAATTCTCTGCTCGTTTCGGTCCAGTTGAGCAATATCCATATCCGGATACATCTGTTTAAGCTTCGCTACCCTTGACTGCATGATGCGCTCCTGCATCTGCTCCAACAGTTGAGAGCCCATCCCTGATCACTCCTGAATTGCATGTTATACGGGAGGGGAAGGCGGATTCGCCCCCCCTCCAGTATGCCGGCATGATGCCGTGCTCAGATATCCATCTGCCGCGGAATCCTCTTTACGGACACCAGGCCGAAAATGATCGCCGTAATCACCAGCCCATAGAGAAATACAATCAGCCCGGTAATAAAATGGCGATTCTTAATAAAGGAGTGGGGGCCGGCGGCAATCTCTGCATAGGGCAGGCCGCTGGGCAGCCCTGCCGCCTCCTCCCAGTAAACCAGGTTATGCCGCCGGGCCCACTGTTCCATGTTCAAGGGTCCGTCAAACTGGAGGGTGTTTTTCTTCCAGTTGTATTTAATCGCTACCTTGCCTGAAGAGTAGTTACTACCTGAAGCCTGCCCGTCCGGATCAGCAGCTAAATCCCTGGGGCCGTACGGCTCCCACCAGGGCTTGGGGTGCCAGGATTCGGGGATATGCAAAATAATGCTCTCCCCCTCTCTCAGGATCCAGGCCTTGGGGATAGCTTCATATGCCGTGACATACTCCAGGTATGCATCATCAAACCCTAGCAATTCCGCCGCTTCTTCTGTGGGCGGCAGCAACGAATAGCCTTCCCAGATCCAGCAGGTGTAGTTGTCGGGGTAGGGGTAATAATGCTCATAAAGCAGGTAGGAGACGCATGTTTCAAAGTATAGATCGCTCGACTCTTCCCGGATTTCGCCTTCCAGGTAAAAATCATAGAACCAGTAACCCACATTGGTCCATGATTCGAACAGCCTTCCCAGTAAAGCGTCCAGGCCCCAGGAGACGCAGAATAGCTCTACATAGGCGCCGCCCGCCCCGTCCCCGGTCAGGGTCAGATCAACAATACCGCCATCATCTTCGCTCAGGTAAAGTCCATCCCCGTAGGCAAGATCAGCCCCGATGGCGTAGTAAGCATCGTAGACCGCGGCCAGCCAGTGCTCCACAATCGCTTCAGCCTGCTCTTCCCACTGCTCTTCCACAGCCTCCGGGTCAAGACCCAGAACCTGTTGCACCGCCGCCGCGTCGAGGTGGAAAGTCCCGGACAGCTCGACGCAGGACTCGTCGAAGCCATATTCTCCATCAGGATCCAGCTCGGCCAGCTTCTCTTCGTCCAGATAGTGCATCTCCAGGCTTTCGATGGATAGGATCCCCCCCTGACCGCTTCCCCGGAGCGGCAAATCGGCCAGGGTCAACTCCGAAAGAGCGCTGGCCTCTACGACCAGGTAACCGTCAGCATATAATACCCCGTCTTCTTCATAAGTAGATTCTTCATCCAGCCATATTTCCGTAAAAGTAAAGGTTACCGCACGCTCATGGGCCGGCTGCGCCAGGACCTGGGCGGCCGCCAGCAGCAATACCAGGACAACAGCAAGCCATAAAAGACAACGTTTCATGGCCTGTTCCCCCCTCCTCTCACCGCGGCATCCCGATCGCGCAGCTCCATCAATTTTCCTGATATGGAACGGCCGGTGATCGCCTGGAACAGGCTTTTTTCGCCGTACTGGACCTCCTCATGGTGCCATTCGGACACCAGGATATATACCAGGAGAATGAGCGGATAGATGCCGCAAAGAGCCCAGTAGACCATCCCGATGAGGAGCTGGGAAAAGAGGCGGCATGAATAGTAGAGCACGAAGTAGTTTCCGTAAAAAACGATGGGAGCGATAATCACCATAATCAGCAGCTTTTTATCCAGCCACTTTGCCTCCTGGCTCTCTTTGGCCTGTGTTTCCTTTGCTTTCTCTTCATCCTTGAGCTTGCCTTCTCTGGCCGTATACTTGGTCTTGAGATCGTAAATAAACCAGCCGACATAAAAGAAGATTAACAGCAGGACAAAAACACAGCCGGCAATGGTAAAGTAGTCTTTGAAGTCAAACCCCGGTACCGTCAATAATTTTTCGCAAATTCATTTACCCGCCTGGTAGGCATCAGTTAACCAGCAGTTACTTTTGAACCATCCATGGCACTCAGTTCCTCAAGATGTCTCATACTCATATAACGCTTGGTTCCCCATTCTTTG
>JAKPEE010000055.1 GCA_029552125.1 Bacillota bacterium
CCACCACGGTTCTTCAAAATTATCACCGATCATTCTTAAGGTTACGGCTGTAGTTACACGCCTGTTTTGACCGGGTGCCTGGCAAGTCCGGTGTGGTAAGGGTTTCAGCTTTTCTTTTATCTACTAACTGTCGAAGGCCAGGGACAGGCGGCGTTCGAAAAGCACCGGCTCTTCCTGGCCGCGGATCAGCGCAATAACCGCGATGACCACCACTCCAAAAGTGGTTATTTTTACCCCGCCGCCGGTGGAGGCCGGGGCAGCGCCGATAAACATTAGTGCCATTAAGATCAACAGGACCGCGGGAGGATGGACGCCGGTATTGAGAACCCGAAAACCGGAGGAGCGGGGCGCGGCTGCCGTGAACAGGGCCGTAAAAACCTTCTCCCCCGGGGTCAAAGAACCCATCGTGTCCGGATTGTGGTATTCCAGGGCCAGGATTGCGGCTGTGCCTGCCAGCAGCAGTATGGCAGTTATAATCACGACCATGCGCGTATGCAGGGACAGCCGGTGACCGCGGAAAATCTTCCTGGCCAGTTCAAAGACCACAGTAAAACCCAGGCCGCCGATTATAAACAAAACCAGGATGGTCCCGTTCACCAGGTAGTCGGTAGGGAAACGGGTCAGGCTGTTATACCCGCCAAACAGGTCGAACCCGGCGTTGCCGAAGGCTGAAATGGCATGGAAGAGGGAGAAAAATACTCCCCGCCGCCACCCCATCAAGGGGACAAAACGGAGGCAGAGCAGCGCCGCTCCAAGCAGTTCCAGCAGTACAGTCATGGAAACCACCGCCTTAACCAGGGGAACAAGGTTGGCCATGGTCTCCTGGTTTAAGGCTTCCTTTACCACCAGCCGGTCGCGCAGAGAAATGCGCCTGCCTAAAAAGATAAAAATCAGGGTGGCCATGGTCATAAAACCCAGGGACCCGGTAAAGATCAACAGCATGATTACCACGTGGCCGAAGGTAGAGTAAAAAGTACCTGTGTCGACCACTACCAACCCGGTCAAGCAGACAGCCGAAGTGGCGGTAAAAAGGGCGTCCAGGTAAGAAATATGCTCCCCCTGCGACGCCGCCGGCAGTCCCAGCAACAGCGAACCCACCACGATTACGGCCAAAAAACCGCCGATAAGATAACGGGCCGGATTACGGGGTTTGTTGCTGGCCAACATGGCTCCATCGCCTCCAAAAGCCCGGTAAAGCAATTCCCCCTCTTTGATAAGAGGGGGTTTTAGCTTCTTTAGATATTTTCCCTTTAAATATTTTCCTTGGCCACCTGGATTAGCCGGTCAAAACCGGCCTTATCGTTGACGGCCATATCCGCCAGCATCTTGCGGTTAATTTGCACATCAGCCTTTTTTAAACCGTTAATGAAACGGCTGTAGCTGAGGCCTTCGGAACGGGCTGCTGCGTTTATCCGGGCGATCCAGAGCTTGCGGAAATCACGCTTGCGCTGGCGGCGATCGCGATAAGCATACTGCAGGGATTTCATCACCTGCTGTTTTGCTACTCGAAAAAGTTTGCTCTTGGAGCCGTAATAGCCCTTGGCCAGTTTGAGTATTTTCTTACGCCGTCTTCGGGCGACAGTCCCTCTTTTTACGCGAGGCATCTCCTGGCCCCCCTTTCCATATTACCTGGTAGTTGCTCGGGTCACTAAGGCAACAAACGCTGCACCCGTTTTAAATCTGAAGTGCTGACAAGAGAAGATTTGCGTAGTCTTCTCTTGCGTGAAGGGCTCTTCTTCTGCAGGAGGTGGCTGCCAAACGCACGAAAACGCTTGATTTTACCCCCGCCGGTTTTCTTAAACCGCTTGGCCGCTCCCCGATGGGTTTTCATTTTTGGCACGGTTACGACCTCCTTTACGATGTTTTGGGGGATAAGATCATAATCATATTACGTCCTTCCAGCTTGGGAGCACGCTCGATGGCACCGACATCGTCCAACTCTTCAGCCATCTGTTTAAGCAATTGCTGCGCTTTTTCAGGATGGGTGATCTCCCTCCCCCTGAACATGACCGTTACTTTAACCTTGTCACCGCTCTCGAGAAAGCGACGGCAGCTTTTTACTTTAACTGCAAAGTCGTGTTTCTCAATATTGGGCCGCAGCTTGACCTCTTTAACCACAATCAATTTCTGGTGCTTGCGCGCTTCCCGATCGCGCTTGCTCTGCTCATACTTATACTTTCCATAATCCATCAGGCGGCATACCGGCGGGTGGGCATTGGGAGCGACGTTGACCAGGTCTAATTTTTTTTGCGCCGCTATATCCAGGGCTTCATCAATTTTCATCACACCAAGCTGGGTCCCGTCGGCATCGATAAGCAGCACTTCCCGGGCCCTAATTTGCTCGTTTACGAACAAATTTTTAGTAATCTCTTTTCACCTCCCACTTAAATCTTCACTTTTACAAAAAAAGTAAAGAGCAGGTTGCAACCGCCTGCTCTTGCCTTAACTTTATCTAATTGCGGCAACCCTGGTAACAGTAGTCTTTACGCCCCAGGGTGAGAAGCGGGCTGCTTCTACTTATCCTCTATGGAATTATCCTGATAGAACTATATCAAATTAACAGGTCCCGGTCAAATTATTTTTTTAAATCAATCTCTTGCCGCAGCATCTCCATAAAAGCGTTTAGCGCCGTACCGCCCTGATCTCCTCTTTCGCGGTGGCGCACGGAAACCAGGTTTTCTTTTTCTTCCCGGTCGCCCACAACCAGCATATACGGAATTTTCTTCAACTGGGCTTCGCGGATTTTATAACCCACTTTCTCGCTGCGATCGTCCAGCCGCACCCGGAACGAGGCTTCTTGAAGCGCTGAGAGCACTTTTTTCCCGTAAGCGTGGTGGCGCTCCGTCAGGGGAATCACCACCGCCTGCACCGGCGCCAGCCAGGCCGGGAAAGCCCCGCCATAGTGCTCGATCAGGAGGGCCATAAAGCGCTCCATGGCCCCGTAGATGACACGGTGGATCATGACCGGGCGGTGTTTCCGGCCATCTTCCCCGATATAAGTCAGATCAAATTTTTCAGGCATTTGAAAATCCAGCTGGATGGTACTGCACTGCCAGCTGCGGCCGAGGCAGTCCTGCAGGTGAAAGTCGATTTTGGGCCCGTAAAAAGCGCCGTCACCGGGGTTAATTTTGTAATCCAGCCCCTTATCCTGCAGCACCTTCTCCAAAATGGCCGTGGCCTTGTCCCACATCTCCGCGCTGCCCATGGCTTTTTCCGGCCGCGTGCTCAGTTCGAGCCGGTAATTAAACCCGAAAACCCGGTAGAAGCGATCTACCATATCGATTACGCCGGCCACTTCCGCTTCGATCTGTTCGGGCAGCATAAAGATATGGGCGTCATCCTGGGTAAAGCTGCGCACACGCATCAGGCCGTGCAGCGTTCCGGAGAGCTCGTGCCGGTGCACCAGCCCCATCTCGGCGATGCGGCGGGGCAGATCCCGGTAGCTGTGCATGCGCGAGCGGAAAACCAGCATCGCCCCGGGGCAATTCATCGGCTTGACCGCGTAGTCCTGTTCATCGATGCGGGTGAAATACATGTTATTGCGGTAATGGTCCCAGTGTCCCGACTGCTCCCACAACTGCCGGTTCAAAATAATCGGTGTTTTAATTTCTTCATAGCCCGCGCGGCGATGTTCCTGGCGCCAAAAATCGGTCAGTTCCTGCCAGATAATCATGCCGTTGTGGTGCAGGAAAGGAAAACCGGGACCTTCATCCTGCAGGCTGAACAGCTCCAGGTCGCGGCCCAGCTTGCGGTGATCCCTTTTTTTGGCTTCCTCCAGCAGATCCAGATGCTGCTGTAGCTGCTCCCGGGAAGGGAAGGCGGTGCCGTAGATGCGCTGCAGCATCGGATTTTTTTCATCCCCGCGCCAGTAGGCTCCAGCCAGGCCGGTCAGCTTGATCGCTTTAACCATTCCGGTGTGGGGCAGGTGCGGGCCGGCGCACAGATCGATGAAATCTCCCTGCTCGTAAACGGAGATGACTGACTCTTCTGGCAGATCGTTAATCAGCTCAACCTTGTAGGTTTCGCCTTTGCCCGCAAAAAATTCCAGCGCTTCCGCACGGCTCATTTCCCGGCGCTTTATGGGCAGCTTTTCTTTAATAATCTTTTTCATCTCCTGCTCGATCCGATCCAGGTCGGCAGCGGAGATGGGCTGCTCAAACTCAAAATCATAATAGAAGCCGTTCTCAATGGCCGGCCCGATCCCCAGTTTGGCCGTAGGATAAAGTCTTTTGACCGCCTGGGCCAGAATATGGCTGGCGCTGTGGCGGTAAATCCTGGCTCCCCGGGGTGTATTAAAATCGAGGAAAGTAATAGTACAATCCCCGGTCAAAGGGCTGTGCAGATCGCAATCCCGGTCATTGACTATGGCGGCAAAGACCTGTTCTCCGGAACCGGGGTGGTCCCGGTAAACCTCCAGGCAGGTTGTTCCGGAAGGATATGTCGCTTCAATGTTATCGCTAATTTTTACTTTAATGTCTGACATGAGGGTGCCTCCTTCTTCAGGCCATAGTCTAATGATAAAACTTGTCAAAAAGCCTGTCAAGCGAAGGAAGCGCCCCACTGTGTCAATACTTAGCGGGTATATTTCCTCGTTCCAGACAAATTAATTTAAAACCACCTTTGACTATTGCTTGGGATCAGCCTGGAACTACATAATTACTTCCATTTGATCATAGATAGCCTTTATGAAGAACCA
>JAKPEE010000060.1 GCA_029552125.1 Bacillota bacterium
CGAATTCTTTGCTTTGAAATCCAAGCACCTCCGTATAAAAGGCATGGGCTTTAATGGGATCATCAACAAAAATACTGGTCAGAGCAATCTTCATGGCATCTCTCCTTATAAGATAATTTAAACTCTCAGTGCATCAGTGCCTTGGTTTATTAGTTTTAGGTTAAAGAATAATATAGAAATTTTCAATGACATTATATATATAAGCGCTGTATTTTCTGTTATAGAGATTGCGGGGTGGCCGATTTGCATTTTGATAGCAAAAAGTGGTGGCTAAGCACCGCAAAATAAGATATATTAGACATCAGGAAAATAACATATCAGGAGAAGTGAAATGGATGGTATAATCGCCAGAATTTCCGACGTTATCGAATCATTGAAATTTTTACCGATAGCACGACGCCCTGTGTGTCTCGCACTTGCTGCCCTTACCATTGGACTGTTTACTCTGCCGCCGCTCTTCGCCCAGACTTTTGTCCAGCCGGCCGACCCCGAGGCCAGGACAATTCAGCAGAAACTACTTCGCGCCACCCCCGTTCCCCTGAATAAAGTCAGATTAACCGGTGGCCCGCTGCTCAAGGCTCAGGAGCTGACCAAACAATACCTTCTAACTCTCGAGCCGGATAGGATGCTGGCCCTCTACCGGAAAAACGCCGGCCTTCAGCCCAAAGCTGAGCCCTATAATGGCTGGGATGGCCCTGGCCGCAATTTAACCGGTCACATTGCCGGCCATTATCTGTCGGGTGTAAGCCTTATGTATGCAGCGACCGGCGATACCCGCTTCAAGGATCGGGCTGATTATATCGTCAAGGAGTTAAAGGAAGTTCAGGATAAGCACGGGGACGGCTATCTCAGCGCTCTCGAAGGTGGCCGCCGCTGCTTTGAAGCTCTGGCTAAGGGAGAAATAAAGGCGGCCAGCTTTGATCTCAACGGTGAATGGTCTCCCTGGTATACGCTCCACAAAACCTTCGCCGGCCTGCGCGATGCCTACCGCCTGACCGGCAACAAAACCGCCCTCGAGGTCGAAATTAAGTTCGCCGCCTGGACCGAGAAAATCCTCTCCGGCCTTAGCCCCAAGCAGATTCAGCAGATGCTTGACTGCGAATACGGCGGGATGAATGAGATCTTAGCTGACCTTTATGCTGATACCGGCGACCGCCGCTGGCTGGATCTTTATCGCAAGTTTGAACAGGAAATTTTTCACCGGCCGCTCGCTCATCATGAAGACATTCTGGCTGGCACCCACGGCAATACTCAGATTCCCAAGATGATTGGAGCTGCTGTCCGCTACCTGTATACCGGCGAATCGGCAGATCTAATGTCCTCAAGCTTTTTCTGGGATACAGTGGCCAATCATCACAGCTACGCTACCGGCGGCAACGGGATGAATGAGTATTTTGGTGCGGCCGAGGAGCTGGCTTTTCAGGTTGATGGCCGAACCTGCGAAAGCTGCAACGTTTATAATATGCTGAAGCTCTCCCGCATTATTTTCGCCCTTTCGCCTGATGCTCATTACGCTGATTTTATGGAAAGAGCTCTTTTCAACCACGTGCTCGCCTCGATAGACAACGAAGATGGCCGGATGTGTTATATGGTTCCGGTTGGCCGCGGTGTCCAGCATGAGTATCAGGACATGTTCCGGAGCTTCACCTGCTGTGTCGGCTCAGGCATGGAAAACCATGCCCTCCACGGCCTGGGGATTTACTTTGAAGATGCGAGCAGGCTCTGGGTAAACCTTTATGTTCCATCCACAGCCGCAGCCGACAGGGTTGGAGCCAGAGTCAAGATGGAGACTGATTTTCCTGAAGGCGAAAAAGCTACCCTGAAAATTGAAACTGATAAACCGAAAGAATTCACTCTGCTCCTGCGTCGTCACTGGTGGGCCCGTCAGGGTTTTTCGGTCAGAATAAATGGCGAGGATCTATCCGAGGAAGCCCTTCAGCCCACCTCATCTGTCGCTAATCCACAGTATGCCCGGGCCGCCAGAGAAAGAGACAGAAATGGTTATTTCATCG
>JAKPEE010000068.1 GCA_029552125.1 Bacillota bacterium
GAAAATCGCAATCTCCTCTAAAGCTATCAATAGATTTCATTGCTTTAAAAAATGTTTCGCTTGTTATATCCTCGGCAATGTGTTCATTGCCTGATAACTTTCTGATATATAAATATACATGGTTAAAGTAAGTATTGTATATCTGCTCAAACTCCATTACGCTACCACCCCTTTTTTCACTTATATGACTTCACATATATAAAAATCTTACAAAACTTTTCAAATATTTTTAGTTTGTTTTTTAAAAAAAAAGCTGTCCATGAATACAGACAGCTATAATAGTGGCTATATAAATAAATCTTCCCTACAACTTCCTATTTTGTAAGCATCAGAAATTAAATTTCGGACATCCATTATATTTTTCCGGTAGTGATTCATTGAAATGAATCTGACCCAGATTTTCTATGAATACTGACTGCTTATTGGAAAAATCCATTTATTCAAATACTCGATAAAATCCGCTTCATTGTAACATAAGAGGCCGCCAACTCTATCCTTTTCAGCGTGTTCACTTGTACGGAGCCATGTGGTACAGAATCTTATGCAGTATTCTTCCAAGTGTTCAGCAACTTCATCGGGTACAGAATAAACCATCTTTTCTATCCTTTCATCCAAATGATGATTCGTCTTTTATAACATCCTAATTTCGCTTCTTCCTACTTGCTACTTATTTTCCGGTAATAATATCCACCGCCACCCTTTTGACATCTATGTCATCCACTCAGTAGGCAGATAATAGGAATCATGTCCACTCAACCCTTGGCATCAATACTACCGTCTCAACATGACTGGTGTGGGGGAACATGTCTACTGGCTGGACTTCCACGGTCCGGTAGCCGCTTTTTTCTAATATTTGCAGATCCCGGGCCAGGGTGGCCGGGTTGCAGGAGACGTAGACCAGGCGCCGGGGGGCGGCTGCAATTATGGTTTGCAGAAGGGATGGCTCGCATCCCTTGCGCGGCGGATCCACCACGATTATATCGGCCCGGTACCCTTCTTCCAGCAGGCGGGGCACTACCTCTTCAGCCCGACCTTCGAAGAAGAGGGCGTTGTTGATGCGGTTTAGCTTGGCATTGGACCGGGCGTCCCGCACGGCCTCGCGGGCGCTTTCCACGCCGATGACCGTTTTGGTTTTCCGGGCCAGGTAGAGGGCGATGGTGCCGGTGCCGCAGTAGAGATCGAAGACTGTCTCTGTGCCGGTCAGCCCGGTGTAAGCGAGCACCTTATCGTAGAGCACTTCGGTTTGCTTTGGATTCACCTGGAAAAAGGAGCGGGAGGAGACGTGGAAGGTGAGGCCGCCAAGCGCCTCCACCAGGTAAGGCCTGCCCCACAAGGTTACTTCCCGGTCGCCCAGGATGGTGTTGCCGCGACCGGTATTGATGTTTTGCACGATGCCCACCAGGCCAGGCAAGCTGGTACGCAGCTTTTCCACCAGCCGGGCAGCGTGGGGGAGCTTTTCCTGAGCGGTGACCAGGGTCAGCAGCACCTCTCCGGTGGAGAAGGAGGCGCGGGAGAGGATATGGCGCACCGCGCCGCGGTGCGTTTTTTCATCATAGGGAGCAATGTGAAGCTCTTCCAGGGCCTCCCGGGCCGCCTGGACGACCCGGTTGCCGGCCGGGTGCTGGATGGGGCAGGAATCCATGTCCACAACCCTGTGGCTGCGTGGCTCAAAGAAGCCGGCCACAAGGCGGCCGTTTTCCGCCGCCACCGGGACCTGGGCCTTGTTGCGGTAGCCCCAGGGATCGGCCATGCCGATGACCGGCAGCACCGGCGCTTCCACCTGCCCCAGCCGGCGCAGCACTTCCCTCACCCGTTCCTGCTTCAGGCGGAGCTGGGCCTCATATTGCAGGTGCTGTAGCCGGCAGCCGCCGCAGCGGGCAAAGTGCCTGCAGGCGGGTTCAACCCGTAGCCTTGAGTAGCGCTTAACGGCCAGGGGCAGGCCCCGCGCGTAAGTTTTCTGCACGGAGATAACCCTTGCTTCCACCAGGTCCCCGGGGGCTGTCTGCGGCACGAACAGGGTAAACCCGCCTACCCGACCCACCCCTTCGCCGTCGTGGGATAGATCGGTGATCTCCACTTCAACAGTTTCTCCCCGCCGCAGCGGGGGAGCGCCTGCCTTTTTTCCGGACATGGCATGGCTCCTTTACGGCAAGCCTTTTATTAGTTGAGTCCAGTATAGCAGAAAATATACTGTAGCAGGGCCATGCGGCTGCCGTCAGGGGACTTATTCAACCGGTTTACGGCAGGCCCTCATTCAGCCTGCTTTCGCCGGGCTCCAAAATTACTTCCGTGATAGCATAACTAGTGAAAGCGCATTAAGGGCGATTGTTACTACCACCAGTACAGTGGAAACCTTGGCCACCGCGCCGGAAGTATCCATCAGGGCGGACCAGGCTTCAATGCGGACCAGAAAATTTTGATAATAAATTTGCAAGCACAGTGATACGGCGCAGGCGCTGAGGCTGGCCACGAAAAAAACAGCCCCTTTTCTGGGGTCAGCTTTACCGTGCTTCGCCAGGCTGGCCACCGGCAGGATCCAGGCCATCAACCCGAGGACAAGACTACCCACATTCAACCAGCCCATAACTTTCTCCTTTCAAATGTCACCGGATATTGGTCAATAATTATTGGTTAAATTAATTTTACCACTTTCATGGCCGTTGCTGTGCAGCAGAAGGATAACCTTTTAAGGCCTTTTCCGCCATGTGATATAATTAGGGTTGCCATGGAAAAACTTTATGTGATCTACGGCAACAGGGCTGAAGAGATGGCCCGGGCGATCATGGAACGGATGGACATTGCCCGGGAGCTGGCGTCGTTAAAAAAAGAAAACCCGCTGATCTGCCTGAAACCGAACCTGGTGGTGGCGCAGCCGGCCCACTGGGGGGCCACCACCGACCCGGGGCTGGCCCGGGGCATTATCGGCTACCTGCAGGAGCACGGCTATACCAATATCGCCATCATGGAGAGCGCCTGGGTGGGCGACGATACCGCCAAAGCCTTTGACGTTTGCGGTTACAGGCAGATCGCCGCCGAGTTTGCCGTGCCGCTGGTGGACTTAAAGCAGGATCGGGCGGTTAAGCTGACCGTGGACGGCCTGGAACTGGAGATTTGCGCGCGTATGCTGGCGGTGGACTACCTGATTAATCTGCCGGTGCTGAAGGCGCATTGCCAGACCAGGCTGACCTGCGCCCTGAAGAACCTGAAGGGCTGTATTCCGGACCGGGAGAAGCGGCGCTTTCACCGCCTCGGTTTACACCGGCCCATCGCCTGCCTGAACAAGGCCATTCGCTCCCACCTGACGGTGGTGGACGGGATTGTCGGCGACCTGACTTACGAGGGGGGCGGCACGCCGGTGCGCATGGACTGCGTCATCGCCGGGAGGGATCCGGTGATGATTGATGCTTTTGCAGCGGAGCTGATTGGCTACCGGGCGGAGGAGATAGAATATATCGGCCTGGCCGAGCACCTCGGCGTGGGCAGCGCCGCAGCCGGGCCGGAATCCATCGTCTATTTAAACCGCCGCCAGGAGGCCAGGTTCGATGAACCGTCGTTGGCCAGCAAGGAAGTGGACTACTTGCAGCGCTGGATCCGGGAGAAGCAGGCCTGTTCGCCCTGTTATGCTGCCCTGGTTTACGCCCTGCGGCGGCTCAAGGAAAGCGGCCAACTGAAGAAACTGCCGCCGGTCTGTATCGGCCAGGGCTGGAAAGAGAAGAAAGAAAAGGCGGAAGAGCTGGGCGTGGGGGCCTGCACTAAGGGCTGCCGCCTGAATGTGCCGGGCTGCCCGCCCCGGGCCGGGGAGATCGTGGCGGCGCTGCAGTCCTGGATTGGCAAATAGAGGCAGGAAAATATTTGGGGCCAGGCCTTGACATGAGGCAATATACAATATTTGTAGTTGCGCGTTGAGCATGAGGGCTGAAAACGGTAATCAGTCTAAAGTCAAGACAGGGCCCCATGGATGTACTCTCCACAAGGCCTGCAAAAAGGGTTATAATGAAAACTAGAAAACAACCAGATTGTTCAACTTGACGCTCTGTTTGCACCAATGGCTGATAAAAAGGAGAGGTTTTAATGGAACTTCTTGAAGGCGAAAAAGAGCAAATCCTTGCAACTGTAGATGCAATTCTCAATAATCAACCGCTTCAAAAGGATCGCTTAATCCCCGTTTTACAGAGAGTCCAGGCCGAACTGGGCTACCTGCCGGGCCTGGCCATGGAAAAGATTGCCGCCGCCGCGGGGGTGTCGGCGGTGGAAGTGTACGGCCTGGCCACTTTCTACAACCAGTTTCGCCTCAATCCCCCCGGAAAGCACCAGCTTAAAGTATGCATGGGTACCGCCTGCTACATGGTGGGCGGCCAGATCGCCCTGGAATCATTTGAAAGGCGCCTGGGCATTAAAGAAGGCGAAACCACGCCCGACCGCAAATTCAGCCTGGAGCGGGTGGCCTGCGTGGGCTGCTGCACCATGGCCCCGGTGGTCGTCGTGGACGAAAACGTGGAAGGCCATGTCACCCCCACCCGGGTGGACGGGATTTTACTTTCTTTTGAAGGGGAAGAGGGCAAAACCAGGGGTGAAGCAAAAAGCCCGGCCGCGGTGGAAAGCGAGGCGAAGCCATGAGCACAGCAACCGTTGCCGAACAGTACCGGGCGCTGCGGCAAGAGGCTGCCGCTGCCGTGGAAGCGCTCAAGCAAAAGCCGGTAGTCTGGGTCGGCACCGCCACCTGCGGGGTCGCTGCCGGCGCTTTGAAGATCAAGGAAGCTTTTGAGCAGGAGATTAAAGAGCGGGGGCTTGATGTTGCCGTCCTGGAAACAGGGTGCATGGGGCATTGTTATGCTGAGCCCATGGCTATAATCGCCAAGCCGGGCCATGTTCCCCTTTGCTACGGCCGCCTCGACGAAGGGCTGGTGCACCGCCTGGTGGTCGACTTTCTCGACGGTGACGATCCCGGCTATGAATATGCCCTGGTGGCCCTGGAGCCCAATGATCTCTTTCCCACCTTCAGCGATTTCCCCCGGGGTGTTTACGAAGAAAAAATGATCCTGGAGCAATGCGGCTTTATTGACCCCGGCAATATGGACCATTACCTGGCCCGGGACGGTTACGCCGCCGTGGCCAAAATCCTGGAGATGAAGCCGGAAGAGGTGCTGGCCGAGGTGAAGGCGGCCAACCTGCGCGGCCGCGGCGGGGCCGGGTTCCCGGCCGGAGAGAAATGGGAGGCCTGCCGCAAGGCGCCCGGCGAGCAAAAATACGTGATCTGCAACGGCGATGAAGGGGACCCGGGCGCGTTCATGGACCGGGGGCTCCTCGAGTCCGATCCGCACCGGGTCATCGAGGGCATGATCATCTGCGCCTATGCCGTCGGCGCCTCCCGGGGCTATCTCTATATCCGCGCCGAGTACCCTAAAGCGGTGGAGCGGGTGGAGGGGGCCATTGCCCGGGCCCGGGAAAAGGGCCTGCTCGGACAATCCATCCTCGGCAGCGGCTTCTCTTTTGACCTGGAGGTGTTCCAGGGCTCCGGCGCTTTTGTCTGCGGCGAGTCCAGTGCCCTGGTCCGCTCCATGGAAGGAAAGATGGGCATACCGGAAGTGAGGCCGCCTCGCCTGGCTGAATCGGGTTTTCGAGGCTGCCCCACCGTCTTGAACAATGTTAAAACCTTCGCCTACGTGCCGGCCATCATCATGAAGGGAGCAGACTGGTTTAGAAGCACCGGCACCGCCGGCAGCCCCGGCACCGCCGTTTTCTCCCTGGTGGGCAAGGTTAATAATACCGGCCTGGTGGAGGTGCCCATGGGCACAACCCTGCGCCAGCTAATCTTCGACGTGGGTGAGGGCATTCCCGGGGATAAAAAATTTAAAGCGGCCCAGATCGGCGGCCCGTCGGGCGGCTGCCTGCCCGAAGCGATGCTCGATGTGCCCATCGATTTTGACTCCCTGCAGGAAGCGGGGGCGATCATGGGATCCGGCGGCCTGGTGGTCTTAAATGAGGACGACTGCATGGTGGCGGTAGCCCGCTATTTCCTTGAATTCACGCAGCATGAATCTTGCGGCAAATGTACCTTCTGCCGCCTGGGGACCAGGCATATGCTTGATATCCTCACTGATATCAGCCGGGGCAAAGGCAGCCTGGAATCCCTGGAGCTGCTGCAGGAGCTGTGCGAAGATGTGCGCGACGGCTCCCTGTGCAACCTGGGCAAAACGGCGCCCAACCCGGTTTTAACTACGCTGCGCTATTTCCGCGACGAATATGAAGCGCATATCCTGGAAGGCCGCTGCCCCTCCCTGATGTGCAAAGACTTGATCGTCTACTATATCGAGCCGAAGAAATGCAGCAAGCTTTGCAATGTCTGTGTCGGAAGCTGCCCAACCGAAGCGATCTATACCCGGGACGACGGGTTGAAAGCGATTAACCAGGAGAAGTGCGTCAAGTGCGACAATTGCCTCAAGACCTGCCCGGTAGAGTATAACGCCGTCATTAAGCTGTCGCCTCCCTCGCTGCTGGCGGAGAAAGAGGGGAAAAGTAAATGAGCAAAGTAACGGTAATCATTGACGGGCGGGAGATCAAGGCTCCGGCCGGCCGCAAGCTTTTGTGGGTGGCCCTGGAAAACGGGATTTACATTCCCAACCTTTGCGCCGTGGAGGAGTATGCGCGGCCCCCGGCCTCCTGCCGCCTTTGTTTCGTCCAGGTGGAGGGGCGGGAGAAACCGGTGACCTCCTGCACCCTGCCTGCCGCCGACGGCCTGGCGGTGCAGACCAGGAGCCCCCGCGTCGACAGGCTGGTGCGCACCGCCTTTGAACTGCTGCTCTCTGACCACCGCCTGCAGTGCGCCTCCTGCCCCGCCAACAGGGCCTGCGAGCTGCAAAAGATAGCCAGGGAAAGAAAGCTTAAACTGCGTTACGGCCGCTTCCCCTACCTGCAGCGGGAACCGGCCCCGGACGACAGCCCGCAAACATTTGCCTTTGACCCGTCGCGCTGTGTCCTCTGCGGCCGCTGTATTTGGGCTGACCAGGAGGTGGCTAAAATAGGAGCCATCGGTTTTTCGCGCCGCGGTATTAACCGCTCTGTGACCACTTTTAAAGACGTGGCCTTGGCCGAATCGCCCTGCAACGAGTGCGGCCTTTGCGTCAAGGCCTGCCCGGTGGGCGCCCTTTACTTTAAAAAGACGGCGGAGTCAAAATAAACAGCGGCTATTTCCCGGGGAATATCGCCGCCTTTTGGCGCGCCCGGCGCCCGCAGCCGTGCCTTGCCGCCCTGCTGCGGGCCCGGCAGGCAGCAGGGCGAAAGCCGAAAAACATGGAAAGGAAGAGCCATGGGCACATCTACCCGCGTCACGATCAGGCCGGTGAAGAAAAAAGAAACTGTAGCGGTGCGCCGGTTAATCAACCGCACTTTCCCTTTGCTGCAGCGCCTTTTTGTGGCCCTGCACGGCCGGGACATCCTGGCGGCCTTTCAGGGCGATCAAATGCTTGGCGGGGTCGTGTTAAAGACGTTTTACCTGCCCGGCAAGGGCAAGTGCGGCCATGTGGAATGGCTGATCACTGCTCCCGAAGCCCGGGGAAGCGGGGTAGGGCAGAGCCTTCTTGATGCCGCCATAAAGTTATTACAAAAGAAGAAAGTCGCTGAAATATTTGCCGTTATCGACGGTCATAATATCGCTTCGGCCAACCTCTTTGCTTCCCGCGATTTCTCCCTTTTATCCCCGGGGGAGCAGTTGCGGCGCTATCGCTTTAACCTGCTCCTGCTGTGGCTGCACACCTTTCATTATATGGACGTGGGACATTTTCTATGGGCCAGGCCCGCCTCCCCGGGGCAGGGTTCCGCGGCGGGCCAGTGGTTCGGCAACCTGGTTGCCAGTATCATTATTGCCCTGCTGGCCAGGTGGCGTCTCGGCGGTTTTGCTTCGCTGCCGGCGGAGGTGATGGCGGCTACAGCCCTGTCTTTTGTGATTATCTTTGGGGCGCGGGAGGCGGCGATGCAGCTAACAGCCAGGCTGCGCGGCCTTAAGGCGCGCTACCGGGCCTGGGAATCGGGACTTTTTTTTAACCTGATCCTGGCCCTGCTGTTCGGCTGGTTCTTTCCGGTAACCGGCTCCATCTATCCTGGAGAAGAAAAATGGCGCTGCCGGGAGCATAAACGCTCTTTAGGGCCGGCGGCCCTGGCCGGCGCGCTGGCCGTTTTACTCTTCGCCTGGGCTGTGCCTTTCTACTACCTGGTCCTGGGGGGAGAGCCCCATCCGCTGTTGGACACCTTTGCTACCCTGGCCTTCATGATTGCATTTTTTGACATTGCCCTGCCGTTTTTTCCTTTCAGCGGGTACAATGGCCGACGCCTGTGGGACTGGAATATTATGAGCTGGGTTATACCGGCTGTGCTGGTGGCGCTGTTGTTTGCCGTGTAATTCCCTTCTATATATTCTGCGTAGATTAACGCTTGCCCCGCCGGGAGCTAGCAGGATTGAATGCAGGTAGATAGAATAAATCTAGCGATAAGCTTACTGTAAGTAAGCAGAGATAGTCCGGGAAAGAAGTTGACTGCATGGCTGAATTATCGCTGCCCCAGTATAAACAGGCCTTCCGCGAGATCGTGGTCCAAAACGGGGCCTACGGTTTTTGGGCGCACCTCGTTGTCTACATATTAATTAACATCATGATTGTTATATTCAACCTGGTTAACAGCCCCGCTATCATCTGGTTTTATTTTCCCCTGTTCGGCTGGGGCCTGGGGCTTTTCATGCACTACCTGTTCGGCTACAGGTGGCTGAGTAAGTTGCTGAACTTGCTGGAAAGCCGGGCTGAAGTCAGAGCCGGGTCGCTCAGGCAAAAAAACGGTTTGTCCGGGGATATAACCCTGGGTGAATATAAAAAAGCATTTCGCCAGATCATTAAAGAAGATAGTTTTGCCGGTTTCATCGTGCACCTCATTGCTTTCATCGCTGTGAATATAATGTTGACTATTGCCGACGTGATCTATAACCCTGAACGGCTATGGTTTTTCTTTCCCCTGTTCGGCTGGGGCGCCGGACTAATTATTCATTACCTGCTCGGTTTACGCTGGGTTGAACGGTTCATCAAATCCCTGGAACTGCTCGCGGAAAATAAAAGCAGGGAAGCTTCTATTTTCTGGTTCTCCGAAGCGGTTGTGCACCGCAATGACCCTGACCTGTAAGACTTCATGCCGTCTAAAACCTACCGCACTACTACTCTGCACTTTTTGAGTAAAAACTTTTTCATAAAATCTTTTGTACCTTTTAAAACCCTATTATATTTATCCATGAAAAAAATAAAATAAAATGAAATATTTCTAGACATATTGAAATATATTTTAATAATGATAAAATAACCTTAAACAATAGCCCCGGTAAACTGTAACGGGGCGGAGTTTTACGTAACTACATAACCGGAGGTAATTAATGTGAGCGAGAGAAGAAGAGAAATTTTGATGAAAGCCCTGGTCATCCATCTGGTTGTCTATATCATGGTTAACGCTCTGCTGGCAGCCATTAACTACATGTTTTCTCCCGGGATTTTATGGTTCCTTTATGCTCTTATCCCATGGGGCATAGGGTTGGTGATTCATTTCCTGGTAACCTTTCTCTGGCGGGATGGAGAGGCGCGCAGCAAGACATCAGCCCGCCAGAGAGCATTTATCGTTCACCTGGTGTTTTATCTGCTGGTCAACGGTTTTCTGGCAGCGATCAACCTGATGTTTACTCCGCAGGTGCTGTGGTTTATCTTCCCGCTCATCGGCTGGGGCATCGGCATTGTACTTCACCTGCTGTTTAGCTTTTTCTGGATTCCAGCAAAAGAGTAGGTTCGGCAATACGATAGAAGCCGGTTTTTAAAAGCAGGGTATCTGCTAAAGCTTAGATACAGCAGGGCGGAATACTGGTTCAAAATTGTTCCCGGAGGTAAAAAATTGGATAATCCCATTATGTGGGTCGATGCAAACAAAGGCTTTCCTTCGGCAACCGTTGCCAGATACGGCATCACTTTAAATTCCCTGGCTACAGAGATCGTTAGCCGTTTTGAAATTGCCCGGATTGGCTATCACAAGCTGGATAACGCCCTGATCTTTGCTTTATCCAACCTTGAAGATCATGGCGGCAAGGTTCCGGAAGGGTGGATCCTGATCAAAGAAAAAATTACGCCCCACGGATATTTTCGCCTCAATAATAAAGACCTGGTCCGCGTTATCGCCCATTTTGCCGGCCTTGACCTGAATAAGAAGAACAGGTTTATGGCTGACTGGGATGAAGACAGCGGTTACCTGGTGATAGGGCTGTCCAAAAAAATGGAAACGGAAATAAACGAGGGCGGTAAAAGGCGCTCTTAGCGGGCCCGGCATGCTATCTTCAGCCAGACCTTTACCAGCCACGCCTTTTCGATCCGCAAGGAAAGCACGGGGGGACGCCCCCGTGCTCCCTATTTGCGCATTTCGATTTCACGGTAATCGTGGGTGCAGGGGTGCCCTTCAGCCACCCACATTTTCCTGGCCCGCATGTCCACGATCATGCTGCCCAGGGTGCCTCCGGTCAGGCCGTGGCAGCAGACGGTGCAGTCGCTGCCGTCGCCCCCGCCGGCGCTGTGGTCTTTCAAGATCTCCATCATTGTTTCCACGGTAATCTTGCCGGCAGCCTCCCTTAACCTGCTGTAAGCGGTTGCGTGGCGGGTATTGGTGGAGTGAGCGTATTCCAGGCCTTCCATTCCCTTTACCGTCCAGTAAGTCCCCTCGGGCAGGTTTGCTTCCACCAGCTTGATATAGTGGTTGGTCTGGGCCATGACGTTCAGTTCATCGGGCTCCCGCACGGCATAGCGAGAAGCGGTGAACTCCACCACCCGTATTTCTCCCGCTGCGTCGGCGATGCCGAAAAAACCGGCGTTGGCCCTGGCCGGAAATTCGGTCACCAGTTTTACTGCCTCTGCGGTGGTGCGGCAGGTTTCCAGCGCTTCCATGAGAATCAACTGGTACGGCACTCCCTGGTAGCGCAAGTCTTTACCTTTCCACAGGCGGGCGTTATTCACACAAACCATGAGCCCGTGTTCGTTGACGCCGTGGTGGGCTCCGGCCAGGGGGGCCTGGGTGACCGTGATAGTGGCAAAGCGCCCGGGCTCCGACGGTATCTCGCGCCGGATTAATTGGTACGGGGCCAGCATATTGGGAAAATCGTAATTCCTGGCAGACAGGGGATTGCCGCTGGCTGTTGCTGCCGGGCCGGCATGAATCTGGGTACAGCCGGCCGGCACCTTCATGCTTTTCCCGGCTTCGCACATCAAGATCTCCATAAACTGCAGCCCCCAGCATAAGGATTCGCTGATGCCTAGCCCTTCGGCCAGGCCGCGCACCCGCTCCGCCTGCAGAGGCAGATACCGGCAGACCGCTTTCTTGATACAGGCTTGGCCTGCCAGTCCCAGGGCCTGTGTTACCAGGGCAGAAGGTAAAAATCCCGGTTTGTTTTCGCGCCACATCTCCGAGGCTAAGAATTCCGCCAGCAGCAAGCGGTACTGATCCCGCATCTTCCGTCCCTGGCCGCGTCCCCTGGCAAAGGCGCTGCCGTCGAGATCCAGTATCTCCAATGCCATGCACCTCCGTTCATTCAACCCGGTGTTATTCCTGATCCAGGCGTTCGTCCTGTTATATCAAGAAGGTTGGAATTTGGGCCGGTGGCAGCCCGGATTTTTAAGTAAAAAAGGCTTTTTATATAATTCAGTACATATTTAAAAAAACCTTTATACTTTAACAAAATATTTTCTATTTTTTGTTTTAAATCATTAGCTATATTTTTTTGTAAAGCTATCATAAGCTGCCCGGAATCCCCAAAGCAACTACCGTGGAGCCGTCTATTGCGCAGTTGAGCAAAGATTTATAACCTTTAATTTTTAAGATAAACCCTTTATACTAATATTGCCGGCCTGGGGCCGGGAAATTTAATTTTTTTTGGGTGCTAGCAGCGTATCCGGGTAATACTTGTACTTGCCAGAAAGAGGAGGGATTCATGTGTCTTCAATTTCTGAAAGCCGCAGAGTTGCCGCTGCCGCCATTCGCCTGGCCCTTACCCCTGACAGGGAAGAAGAGAACCGGCTCAAGCAGGAATTAATTGCCGAAAACATCAGGGGTACGGCTGTGGATTACGGGGGCGAATATTCCAGCGCCATCCCGAAGGTGGTTGAAAGGGCGGTGGTTGCCGCCCGCAGGGAACAGGTTATTCAAAGCGACCACCGTTCAGAAGGCAGCGTGGCCGGAGCCACCCGGGAAGCCCTCTCCCAAATTATGCCCAAGGCCCTGGGCCTGAATGTGGGCGGTAAAGTCGGTATTGCCAGTGACGGCAGCCACGTGGCGGTGGCCGTCTTCTTTACCGTGGGGCTGTTGCATTTGAATGAAGTGGCCATCGGCTTGGGTCACCGGGCCATCGCCTAAGGCGGTTAAGGAAGGTTATGGTTTTTGGAGATTGTGTAGTAGTCGCAGCAGGGTTTGGATTATAACCAAGGAGAGGGGATGTAAAATGAAGGCGCTTAAAAAAGAAACTATTTTCATTATTTTTTTGCTTGTATTACTGCTACTGGGAGCAGCCGGTTGTTTAAAACCTTCTGCTGAACCGGCAGCGAACCAGGAAAACGGGCACACCCTACCCGAGGGTTTTGTCTACCTGGACGAAATTATTCCTGATGTGATCTACGATGTGCGCTATTATACAGACAATAATTTTCTCGGCTGCCGGGTGGACGGGTACATGGTGCCCCGGGTAATCCTGACCGTGGAGGCGGCCAGCGCTTTGGCAGATGCTGCCGCGGAATTCAGAGAAAAAGGGCTGCTCTTAAAAATTTTTGACGGTTATCGCCCGCAGCAGGCAGTAAACCATTTTGTCAGATGGGCCAAGGATTTAGACGATCAAAAAATGAAGGCGCAATTTTATCCTGACGTGGATAAAAAAGACCTTTTCCGGCTGAACTATATTGCCGAAAAATCAGGGCATTCCAGGGGCAGCACCGTGGATTTAACGCTGGTCGACGCCAGCACTAAAGAAGAACTGGACATGGGGAGCGGATTTGATTTTTTTGGAGAAATCTCTCACCATGATACTGACCTTATTACTGAGGAGCAGCGGCAAAATAGAGAGCTGCTTAAGGAGGCCATGGTCAGGCACGGCTTTGTGCCTTATCCCGAAGAGTGGTGGCACTATACCCTGGCCGATGAACCTTACCCTGATACATATTTTGATTTTCCGGTAAAGTAAGATGCCGCGGCGATCATTCTTTCCCTACCGGGGAGGCGCCCCGCATTACGCCGCAACGTAATATTGAAATCCGCGGGGGGCCTCATAAACGAGGTGAAAATATGACAGAAGGCCAGGTTTTCAAGGGAGATATTATTTTTACCCCTACACCACAGGGATTTGTCTCTTTCAGGGGCGGCTATATCGTGGTTTTGCATGGTAAAGTGGAAGGTGTTTATAAAGAGCTACCCCCGTTATTTGACGGCCTGCCGGTTCATGATTTCGGCCGCCGGCTAATTTTACCGGGTTTTGTTGACCTGCACGTGCACGCCTCCCAGTTCTACCAGTCCGGCGTTGGCCTGGATCAAGAATTAATTCCCTGGCTTCATGGCCGGACCTTCCCTTTAGAAGGGCGTTTCGCGGATCCGGAATTTGCCCGGGAGGCTTATTCCCGGTTTGTGGAGGAGCTGATCCGGCAGGGCACGCTCAGGGCCTGTATTTACGCTACCGTGCATAAAGAGAGCACGGCAATCTTATTTGAGCTTCTCAGGGCCCGGGGCATCGGCGCTTTCGTGGGGAAAGTGAATATGGATTGCCACTGTCCGCCTTACCTGCAAGAAACAACAGCGGCTTCTTTGCAGGAAACGGAAGAGCTGATCATGAGATATAACGGCCACCCCCTGGTCACGCCAATTATTACACCGCGCTTTGCCCCTACTTCATCGGTAGAGCTGCTGGAGGGGTTGGGCCGCCTGGCGCAAAAATATAATTTGCCGGTGCAGTCACACCTCTCTGAAAATAAAGAAGAAGTTGAGTGGGTGAAAGAGTTGTTCCCTTCCCTGCCCACTTATGCCGATGTTTACTACCATTTTGGCTTGCTGGGGCGCACGCTCACGCTCATGGCCCACGCCATTCATTTGTCAGAGCGGGAGCTGGAGTTAATCGAAAATAGCGCCGTTTGGCTGGTGCATTGCCCGGAAGCCAATATTAATTTGAGCAGCGGTATTATGCCGGCCCGGGAGCTTTTAGACAGGGGGATTCGCCTGGGGCTGGGCAGCGATATCGGCGCCGGTCATAACCTGGCCCTCTACCGGGTCATGGTGCGGGCGATTCAGCTTTCAAAGCTCAGAAGCATTGAGGATCCCCGCATAAAGCCTCTTACCACGGCTGAAGTCTTTTATATGGGCACTAAAGGAGGAGGCAGTTTTTTTGGCCGGGTAGGTAGTTTTGAGCAGGGCTATTCTTTTGATGCCCTTGTCGTGGAAGACGAGCCGCTGATCACCGCCGGTTTTTCCCTGGAAGAGCGGTTGCAGAGATTTCTTTACACCGGAGAAGCGGGGCAGATTGCGGCTCGTTTTGTCGAGGGCAATAGAATCGGTTAAAGAACAGACATGGCGGGTAGTGTACAATTAGGTTGTGTACATTTTTAGTAGGTGAATAGGGGTTGAATAGAGAATGAGACCTCTATCGGTGACTCAGCCGAACTCCCAAGAAAGGAGAAGAGGTCTCATCCATGTTTAAGATTCGCCAGATAGTAATTGTAGTCCTGTT
>JAKPEE010000086.1 GCA_029552125.1 Bacillota bacterium
AAGAATGGGGAACCAAGCGTTATATGAGTATGAGACATCTTGAGGAACTGAGTGCCATGGATGGTTCAAAAGTAACTGCTGGTTAACTGATGCCTACCAGGCGGGTAAATGAATTTGCGAAAAATTATTGACGGTACCAAAATACCCATGGTAATCATTAATTCGACCAGGGTGAAGCCGCTTCCAGCGGTAAAAAGGCTTTGCCCACATCTTTTGGCGCGGTACAAGAAGCTATGTCTAGTCGGGGATAAAGACATTGATTACGACCTCTTTCCCGTTGGAAAAACTCCGGCGCAAGGTTCCCTGCCGGCCGCTTATACTTACATCAACAAATTCAATTTTTATGATATCGGAGCCGATATCCGCCGAAGCAAGATCCTGCTCCGCCTGTTTCTGCAACTCAAACAGTGCTTCGCTGCGTTCACCGCTGCTGACAACCCCCTGGAAACTTCCCGTAAACAGCCCTGCCATCGCCGCGGCAACAATGAGCAGGATAGATATGGCCACCAGCACTTCGACCAGGGTAAAACCGCTATCTTGCTTAAATATTGGTTGCTTCATCTCAGCTATTCTCCAATCCAGCGGGGATTGCCCCAGGTCAGCTTGCCTGTTCCCCCTCCGCCGCTGCTATGGTCGAAAATATCAAAGGGCAAGATGCTTGGATCCGGCTCGCGGAAACGCAGCCTGACATCGCCATACCCGGCAAAAGTATTGGCCACGATAGCCCCTTCCATGTCCCCGCTATTCTCCAAGCGAACATGCCCATTGGGCGCGTAAATTAAGTCCATGACATTACCGGCGCCGGTTACGGAAACGTCGCCGTTGGCAGAAATTATGTTGCCTTTAAAGCTGCTGCCTGCTCCTACCGATACATTGCCATGATTGGTGATGACGTTTCCGCAAAACTTGTACTGGGCATACGGGTTGGCGGTGAAGGGAACGCTGTCCGCCAGTATAACGGTTAACCTTGAGGGGTCCCCGTTCCAGTTAATTTCGCGGTTGCCGGATGTATTAAATATTTCATCCACGTAAATCAACAGCTTGCCGTCAGGCTCCACATTCTTTAAAACAACATCTCCCTCGATCCTTAATTCCCGGACCCGAATAGTGCGTGTTTCTCCCTGCAGATCGAAGGTCAGGGTGCGGCTGCTGCTATTATGGATTAAATCGTATCTTCCGTCCGCGTTTATTTCATAATACAGTGAAGGGGTCCACGGGGTTAGCAGATCCTCCCGCTGCGGCAAATGCTCGGGGAAATCCGGAAAATTAACCCCGGGATAGACCCTTTCTTCAAATAAGGGAGTAATCGATCCGTCTACGTTTCCGGACTGGTGGTTGGCCTGGCGGACCGTGACATCCCCGCTGCCGCCCGGACCAATAAACAAATCCCCGTAGATGTGGGTGGACCAATCCAGGGAAACCTGGTTTTCAGCGGTAGCATTGGTGCCGGCCGGTCCAATAATCTGGGAGCTGCCGGTAAGGGCAATGGCCGGGTTGGTGCCCCCGTGACCGATGGCAAAAACAGCCATATCCAGCAGCGGGATCCCCGCTCCTGCGCTTGTCCCGGTTAATTCAACGGCCACAGTCTGGCTCCGGCCGTTAACCGTGCCCGTTGAGGTTATGCGCAGCAAGTTGGGAGAAACCTGTTCCACGTTAACCTCAAAAGTACCCGTGTCCAGTTCCACCGGGAGTGAATCTCCCAGGGGTATCTGTTCGGGATTATCCATAATCCACCGGGCGACGGCATCGGCGCCATAATAGGCGAGATAGTGGGCCTGCACCCGTTCCTGTTGTATTACCGATTCTTTAACCTGCGCAGTAGTAACGCCAATGACGACAGTGCCCAGTATAAAAAGGACCAGGATTACAATTAAAGTTAACGGCAAGGCATACCCTTTTTGATTGCCCAACACAACTATCACCTCCCTGTTGATACCGCCTGGAACACCGAAACAGCTTTCTAAATCCGGCTGAAGGCGTGCCGCCTCGTTGCCTCGCTGCGCGCGAGAGATTGCTGCACCGTGCAAATATCTCCTTAACCACTGAAATACTGATTTGCAAATTCCTCCTGGCAACAACTTAAGCTAACAGTTCGACGGCGGACGGCGTCACCGCCTTATCAAAACAGGGGCGCCTCATAAAATAAAACCCTCCTGCAGGTTCAGGTGGGTCTAGATGTGCTTAGTCTCGTGAACCGGCAGCTGGCTGGCAATAGCGGTCAAACCGCCTTAGCCCCTGAAGCTTTGCGCCGCCACCTTTCGATGGCTTTGCCTTTTGCAGTCTATTCGATTTTACACTCTACCTGTGTGCCTGAAGCACCAAATAATATCAACCTTCTTCGCCGATCGCAAGCCAATTAGTCACCGCCAGAAGGTTTTCCTTTTCTGATGGTGTTCCCGTATTGTAGAGGATCGGGATTCTACTCTAAAATATATATTGCCACAAAACCACCCAAAATTCAAGCATATTTTTCAATTTAATGTTAGAATATAAGTAAAAATGTGAAATAATTGTATCCCGGCACGCTAGACCAGGACGCGCATCACTTCTTCGATTGTGGTCAAACCCTGCCGCACCTTCATCAGGCCGTCCTGGCGCAGGGTGACCATCCCTTCTTCAATGGCTACCTGGGTAATTTCCCCGGAGGAGCGGCGCTGCAGGGTTAAATGCTTGATTTGTTCGCTCATGACCAGCAGCTCGTATACTCCCTTGCGCCCCTTGTAGCCGGTATTGCTGCAGCGCAGGCAGCCAACCGGTTTATAGAGGGTAATCTCCTCTTCTCCTGGCTCCAGGGGAAAATCGGGTACAGAAGCCAGGAGCTCTTCGCTCTTGATGGTGTAAGCTTCTTTGCAATTCTGACAGAGTATGCGCACCAGGCGCTGGGCCAGCACCGCCACCAAGGATGAGGTGGTTAGATAAGGTTCGATCCCCATATCATCCAGCCGGGTTACCGCCCCGGCGGCATCGTTGGTATGCAGGGTCGATAGGACCAGGTGCCCTGTCAGGGCCGATTCCACGGCGATGCGCGCCGTTTCGCGGTCGCGAATCTCGCCGACCATGACAATATCGGGGTCGCTGCGCAGAATGGACCTGAGCCCCGTGGCGAAAGTCAACCCGGCGCGGGGGTTAACCTGAACCTGGTTGACTCCCTCTAAGCGGTACTCGATGGGATCTTCCAGGGTAATGATATTTTTTTCCACCGAGTTCAACTCCATCAGGACGGCATAAAGGGTGGTGCTTTTACCGCTGCCGGTGGGCCCGGTAACGAGAATGCAGCCATAGGGCAGGGCGATAATTTTCTTAAAGATTTCCAGTTGTTTCGGCGGAAAGCCCAACTCCGGCAGGGTGATGACCCGGGCTTCACGATCGAGCAGGCGCAGGGTCAACTTCTCCCCGTAAGCTGAAGGCAGCGAAGCCACCCGGAAATCGATAACCCGGCCGTCCACTTTCAGGGTGGTGCGTCCGTCCTGGGGTATTCGCCGGTTGGCAATATCCATGCCGGCCATGACCTTGATCCGCGAGATCAGCGGTCCCTGCAGCCGATGCGGCGGCTGCATTACTTCGTGCAGGACCCCGTCAATGCGGAAGCGCACGCGCAAGCTTTTTTCCTGGGGCTCGATATGCACGTCGCTGGCGCCGTCGCGGGCCGCCTGGTGAAAAATCATGTTGGCCAGCTGCACCGCCGGCTTTTCGGCGATATCAGCGTCGCTTTCGGGCTCCACTTCCTCCTCAGCAAGCTCCTCTTCCGGAAGCTCAAGGTCGGTGCTGGAGCGTGCATACTGCTCGATGGCCGCTTTCAGCTCGCTGTCGGGCACGCAGACCGGCTTAATTTCATAGCCGGTGAGCAGGCGCAGGTCATCGATGGTGATGATGTCGTTCACATGCATCATCGCCACCACCAGGCGCCCATCGTCAAAGCCGATGGGCAGGGCCTGGTAGCGGCGGGCCACCTCGGGATCAATTAAAGAAGCGGCAGAAGGGTCAATCTCGTAATCTTCCAGGCTTAAAAATTCCACGCCGGCCTGGCGGGCCACGGCCTGGGTGATGGCTTTGTCGCTGCAAAACCCCAACTCCACCAGGGTTTTGCCCAGCAGGCCGCGTCCGCCGCCGGTGCGCTCTTTTTCCCAATTGTAGCGCAGGGCGATCTCCAACTGTTCGGGAGTGATATCGCCGCTTTCCACCAGAAGGGTGCCGATACCGTCTTTGCTGTTGTTTTTGTAACGCCGGATGGCCAAGGGAACCTCCCTCGCTCTGTCGATATTGCCCTATCCTGCCCCCGGTTTAAGCGGCAGGATAAATATACTCCTATTGTGATAATTACGATTATACTAGCTATAAATCAAGTCAATGCTCTGTTTCCGCTGCCTTTTCTGCTTCAGCCTTGTTGTAGAAGGCGCAGGCAGTAAGAACAGCCCTGACTCCTGATTCGCTCTGCCTGCCCGTAACGTTGATTTCATCGACGCGGATGGCGCGGGTGCCGCTGCGCAACAGCAGCAAAGTTTTAAGCAATCCGGGGTAGCCGCCCTCCAGAGTTATGGCCAGAGGCATTTCGACATAAGCATCTTTCTGTGACCTTTGGCCAAAGCGTATTTCTGTTACACGCAAATCTGCGTCAGCAGCGAGATAGTATATTTGGCGGATTATTTCCTCTTCAGCCGGCTGAGGCGGGATCATCTGTTTTAACTGGGCCAACTGCGCCCGGTAAAGGGGAGCGTTGTCACGCAGCTCCCGGTAGCGTGCCAGGGTGGCTTCAGCCTGGTTCAGAAGCTGCTGCTCCGTCACTGCTTCTTCCTTAAGATTGCGGTTGACGCCAACCTGGACATAGATGAGGATGCCGCCCAGCACTAAGGCCAGCACTGCCAGTCCTAAAAAGATCGTGGTACGGGATAAGGATATCTTGCCTGCCATCTTAGCTGCCTCCTTCCGCCACGGAGATAAACTCCGGCCCTCTTTCCACCCGGGCCGCAACTACGAACTGGACAACCTGCTGCCCTTCAAAAACCGTGCCGGCGGAAACCTGGCAGCGGATATCGTCGAGCTGCTCTAAGGTGTAAACCTGCTCAAGCATCGCCGCCACGTCGTCGTATTCGTAGGCCCAGCCGCGCAGCGTAAGCTCTCCGCCGCTGCCCTCGTACCTGGCCGCAACCTCGGAGAGCCACACCCCGGCGGGCAGGGCGATGCCGATCTCCTGCAGCAGGCTGGCCCAAGGCGGCACCGTGCCCATGGCTTTGGCCACCAGCGCTTCCGCGGCGGTCAGCTCTTCGTGCAGCAGGGCGTATTCTTCCAATTCTGCCGCCGCCGCTTCCACAGACTCGCGCTGCGCCCGTATCGACTTAAGGTCGCTGCGTAAAAAGATCGAAGAGACAAAGAGGGCGCTGTAGGCCAGCACCACCGCCACCAGCAGTACTGTGGCAACGGCCAGGAAGATGCTCTGTCTTTTCTGGGCCAGCCTTCTAGACTTTAATTCCGGCGGCAGTAAACTAATATTTTTTTTCAACGGCTATCCCTCCAATCCGCGGCGCGCGAGGCCGGTACTGATGGCATAATCCAGGGTGTCTTCAGCCTCGCCTCCCGCCTTGCGCCCATAACGCTTCAGGGGAGGGAGGACACGCACCGGAATCCCCAGCATATCCTCCAAGTCGGCGGCAAGGCCCCCGAGGCGCCCCCCCGGCCCGTTCAAGAAGATTTCCGAAACATCCGCCGAGCCCTCCTGCCCCTGGTAATAGGAGATGGAAGAGCGAATCTCTGTAGCTAAGTTTTTCGTCCATGCACCCATGACCGTAGGCATCATCTCTGATCCGGCGACAGCGCCGGTAAAGAGATCGCGCAAAGAACAGCCCAGCACTTCGGAAATATCTTTCAACTTCACTGAAACCAGGCGGGCCAGGCGCGGGCTACCCTGTGAAGCAACCAGGATATTGCTGAGGCCGTTGGCCACGTTAACCACGGCCACCGTACTGGAGAGCGTATCCGGTGGGATAATCCGCATCAGTGCCAGGGTGGAAACATCAATATCGATCAGTTCAAGGCGGGCCGCGTTCAGCGCTTCAATGAAGCCGGTAAGCATATCCCGCTGCGCCGCCACCAGCAGCACTTCCAGGGCTGCGCCCGATTCAGTGGCAGTTTCACCGATGACCAGGTAGTCAAGCACAGCGCTGTTTAAAGGAATGGGCAAGTGTTCCTGGGCCTGAAAGCGAATGACATTATCCAGCTTCTCCGCGGGAACCTTGGGCATGGTGGCGTAGCGGACCATGACGCCGTGGTTGGAAACGCCCAGGAGAACCTCCCGGCTTTTAAAGCCGCCGCGATCCCACAGCTTTTTCAGCGCTTCGCCCACCGCTTCGGGATGGACCACCATCCCTTCCTCCACCGCCCCATCGGGCAGCTCGATGGAGGCAAAGGCGCCCAGTTTGGCCGCCTGGGGCGTTCCGCTTAACTCCACTGCCCGGGCTGCCCCGGTATCCAGCTCCAAGCCGACGGCTCTTTTCGCAGAAGCCAAAGCCATGTAGTGCCAACTCCTTTTGCCTCCTCATCAGGCCGGCAGACAGATCGATCGACAATCCGGGAGGCATATTTTAAAATCAAAGCTCTAGATCTGTGTAATCACCGTAAAGATAGGCAGGTAAAGGGCTATGAGCATGCCGCCCACCAGGGCACCGATGACGATCAGCATCAGCGGCTCAATGAGCGAGGTCAGCCCCTTGGTGATGGTGGCCACCTCTTCCTCAAAAAATTCGGCCACCCGGTCCATCATCTCGGGCAGTTCCCCTGTTTCTTCCCCCACAGCCACCATGTGCGTGACCATGGGCGGGAAAATGCCGCTTTCCCCCAGGGGGCCAGAGATGTTTTTGCCCTCGTGGATCTTCTCCCCGGCGCTGGCAACCACGTCCATGACCAGGGTATGGCCGGAAGCGCCGCCAGCCGCCTCCAGGGCGTGCACCACCGGGATGCCGCTGGAGATAAGGGCGGCAAAAGTCCGCGAAAAGCGGGCCACCACCGTCTTCTGGATCAGAGAACCGAAGATGGGCAGCTTGAAGCTGACCCGGTCAAAGTTACGCTTGCCGGCCGGGCTCTTGAAATAGTAGCGAATGCCGAAAAAAATGGCAGCGAACCCCGGCAGCACCACATACCAGTAATTACGCGTAACGTTGGATATGGCGATGATGATCCTTGTCGGCAGCGGCAGATCCGCGCCCTCCGGGAAAAAGCTTATAAAAGTGGGAACAAGGAAAAAAAGCATGGCGAAAAGGATCACCACGGCGAAACAGAGCACGGCGATGGGGTAAAAGGTGGCGGACTTGATGTTGTCCCGCAGCTCCTTGTCTTTTTGCAACTGGTGGGCCAGGCGGGAGAGGGTCTCCTCCAGGTTGCCGCCCATCTCGCCGGCGCTGACCATATTCACATAAAGGTCTGAAAAAATATGGGGGTAAGCTTTCAGCGAGTCACTGAAAGAGGCGCCCCCTTCCACGTTGCGGGCAATTTCGGTCAGCGCTTCTTTCAGGGTCGCGCCGGAAACCTGCTTGCTTAAGGTAAACAGGGCCCGCGTAAGGGGAATGCCCGAATTGAGCATGGCCGCCAGTTGGCGGCTAAAGATGCTTAAATCTCCCGGCTTAACGCCTCTTTTGATTTTAATGCTGAAGCCGGAAAAAAGGGGTTTAGGCGCCTCTTTTAGTTCCGTAACCATGAGGCCCATACGGCGCAGCCGTTCAAGAACGCTGCTTTCCTGCTCGCCTTCCAGGACGCCTTTAACGGTTTCACCGTTTTTATTTATCGCTTCGTAAGCAAATGACGGCATTCATGCCCACCTCCCCGCAGGACAGTAAACAAAGGTGTTCTTAGAGCATGCCCGGCGGCGTCTTAACGCCGAACTGGATCAATCGCTCCAGCTCGGCCCTGTCAACGCATCGTTCCAGGGCTTCCGCCCGCGAGATTTTACCACTTAAGTACAGGGCGGCCAGGGATTGATCCATGGTACGCATGCCGCTGGATTGGCTCGTCTGCATCACCGAGTAAAGCTGGTGCTCTTTCCCCTCGCGAATCATGGCCCGCACCGCGGGGCTGGCCCCGAGGAACTCGGTGGCCAAAACGCGCGATTTCCCGTCAATGGTGGGTATTAGCTGCTGCGAGATAATGGCCTGGATGGTGCCGGCCAGTTGCTGCCGGATCTGGTTGCGCTGGTGTTCCTGGAAGACATCGACAATACGGTGTATGGTCAGGGGCGCGGTCTGGGTGTGCAGCGTGGATAAAACCAGGTGTCCGGTCTCCGCCGCCGTGAGGGCGATGCTGATGCTTTCCAGGTCCCGCATCTCGCCGATTAAGATCACGTCCGGGTCGTGCCGCAGCACGTGCCGCAGGGCGTTGGCAAAAGAGTGAGTGTCCAGGCCCACTTCCCGCTGCTTGATGGACGATTTTTTATGCGGGTGCAAAAACTCGATCGGATCTTCCACGGTGACGATATTCATGCGGCGCTGCGAGTTGATCACATCGATCATCGCCGCAAGGGTGGTGGACTTGCCGCTGCCGGTGGGGCCCGTTACCAGAACGAGGCCGCGGGCCAGGAAACAGAGTTCCTTCACCACGGGTGGCAGGCCCAGCTCGTCGATCTTGGGCACCTCGAAGGGCACGATACGCAGGGCTACAGCCAGGGTGCCCCGTTGAAACATCACGTTGCCGCGAAAGCGGGCCACGTTTTCGATGGAATAGGAAAAATCCAGCTCCAGGTCCTGCTCCAGCATCTGTTTCTGGTGCGGCTGAATGATCTGCAGCAGCAGCTCCTGCACGTCCAGGGCGCTGAGCGTAGGGAGATCGTAATAAACCATTTCACGATTGACCCGCATGATCGGCGGTGATCCCGGCGTCAGGTGTACGTCGGAAGCCTTTTTTTCCACCGCCTCCGTGAGCAGTTCATCCATTGATACAACGTATGAAGATCTTTTGGACATCATGGTTCCTTTCTGGATGCTTCTCTAATAATTTTTAGTTTTCTTCTCCATTTCCATTTCCGTTACTGTTTCCGTTACCATTCCCGTTTCCGCTGCCATTTTCGTTTCCGTTATCTTCTGCGTCAGGGTTGAACGAAAATGGCAGCGTGCCCATAGAGCTGCGTATCTCAGCGATCATTTTACGCACAATCTCAATATCGTCAGGCGTTCCTTCCACGATCAGATAGTATAAATCTGAATCTTCTACTCGCTTAATTATTATTTTGATGACGCCAGACTGAAGCTGCCCCGCATAAGACTCGGTCTTAACGTTTAAATGCCCGACCAGCAGGGTATCCAGCAAATCTCGCAAGGCTTCAAGTTCATTATATGCGTTAATCCCCTGGGAAAAGGAAACGGGCATGCGAATGATGCGGTCGCCGCCCGTGTTAAAGGCGGCATTCTCGCGCCGGTCCACTTCGTTGAGCAGCTCCACGAATTTCCCCAGGGCCATGGGGGTGCCCTGGACCCAGATCTCCTGGGTGTTAACGTCCACGGTAATATTCTCCACCGGGATATTGAGCTGCCTGATGAGATTCTGCAGGGTTTGGACGGAAATATATTTCGTATTGTAGTGGGTTAATATCATGCGATTATAGAAGTCATCGTAAAGACGTTCGCGGTTTCCAACAATGTAATGTCCGGCCACCACCAGGTAGTCCAGTTGTTCTTTTTGCAGCAGCAACTGAAAGGTAGTCAGGGCCGAAAGATTGCTCGATTTAAAGGTAACCCTCACCGGTTCTTCCAGGTAGATAATCTGGGTACCCATCTTAATGGCCAGGATGGAGAGAACAGGTACCGTCAATAATTTTTCGCAAATTCATTTACCCGCCTGGTAGGCATCAGTTAACCAGCAGTTACTTTTGAACCATCCATGGCACTCAGTTCCTCAAGATGTCTCATACTCATATAACGCTTGGTTCCCCATTCT
>JAKPEE010000104.1 GCA_029552125.1 Bacillota bacterium
TAATCTTATCGTTCATTCTTGAGAGGCCTCTTTCCTGGGTGTTGTTTCTCAAACCTATACCTTCTGGAACGAGGTCTCTCTTTTCCTGCTTAAAGCAGGTTTTTTCGATCCTCTCCCCCCGCTAACATTTTACTCATAGAATCCATTAACACAATGCCCGGGTAAAGAGACCCGATTATGGCGCAGGCAGTTTTACGCTGCCGGAATCATTATCCAGTCATAACTGCTTTCCGGTTGAAAACTGCTCCCCGCGGCAGCCAATGAATCAAGAAAATCCAACGCTTCCTGCAAATTTTTTACCGGGACCAGTGTCATTTTTTTTGCCGCAGTTTTGGCCTCCTCATAATTTATTAACGGAACGAAAAAGTATTCGGCGCCTTCTCGTTCTGCGGCGATCACCTTCTGGAAAACCCCGCCAATGGGACCAACATCCTCGTTAATATCCATGGTTCCAGTGCCGGCAATGAGCTTTCCACCGGTCAGATCTTCCGATAGAAGCTGGTTCAAAATCTCCAGTACAAACATCAATCCTGCCGAAGGTCCCCCGATCTTACCTGTTTCAAGTTCAACATCAATCGGAAAAACAGGTTCCCAATCGAGAGTAGATATATAAACACCCAATGCGGGCATTTCTGCATCGTCGGGATGCGGCGCCGTCGTCACGGTTAAATTGAGCTCCTCGGCGCCCCGCCGCACCGTCAGCTTAACCGGATCTCCGACATGCCGGTTCTGCACGGCTGAAATAACCTCATTAGTCAGAGCCGCTTTTTTTCCGTCCACGGCAGTAATTATATCTCCTTTTTCAAGAATCCCCCAGGAGGGGCTGTTCTCTAAAAAGCCTACCACGATTGCTCCCTCGTTGATGATCTCAACGTCATAACCGGCCCGCCGTAGAGCAATAACCTTGGCCGTGTTTTTACTCTCCTGCATCCACTGATCCAAAAGCCAGCGGTATTCCTGCATATTAATCCCCGGTGGAATTACATTCGAATAGCGCCTGACTTCTATATGGGGATGTAAATATCCGTACACTAAATGCCACAACCGGGCCGATTGCTGGTTTACGGTTACCAAAAAAAATTTCCCTTGGTCATCTGTGTCCGCTCCCTCCACGGTTACCATCTTTGAAAGATCCTGGGCGGAGCCCGGTTTAATCAAGATGAAGTCGGTTGGAATAAAAAAACCTACGAACAGCAGGCCAAGAAGAATAATATAAATAAAAACCTTTCCTTTTTTTATTGCCATCAGCATTGACCTTCTTTCTCTAATTTAGCCAGTAAGGGAAGGGCTTCCCGCGCCGCCTTCTCGCCTCTGATGATGGCCTCTTCAACACATTGAAAATCAAAAGGGCCCATGTCGCTCACCTTGGGGATAACAACCAGGTCGGCGTCCCGACTTAAGGACCGATTGATTTCCCGGGACATGATATCGAGCGATCTTGAGAGCACATCAAATATATGATCTATCTTATAGTCTCCCACATCAACCCCGACATCAACCGCAATAACCAGGTCAGCCCCCATCTCTCTGACAACCGAAGCGGGCACGCGCTGTAAAACACCGCCGTCAACCAGTAGTTTCTTCCCCATCTCCACGGGGCTGAAAATGCCGGGAATGGCACATGATGCGCGTACTGCCCTGGAGACAGAGCCTTCATTTATAACCACCCGTTCGCCGCTGATGAGATCAACAGCCACTACCGCCAGGGGCAGAGAAAGATCTGCAAAAGATCTCCTGCCAGTAAGCATATGCAGCATTCGCTCCAGCTTTTCACCGGCAATTAAGCCCATGCGGGGGAATGTTATATCCATCCAGGTACGGCGGGAAATACGCTGTGCCAGACGTTCAATTAACTTTAAATTCAGCCCGCAGGCATAGAGTGCTGCAATAACAGCTCCCATGCTGGTTCCAGAGATAAAATCCACCTTTATCCCCGATTCCTGCAACACCCTGAGAACCCCAATATGGGCCAGCCCCCGGGCCAGGCCGGCGCCCAAAGCCAAACCGATTTTTTGATCCTTAAACATATGGCACCATTTACTCTAATGCCGGAGCACGGCTAAAGAGAGAATATGTAATAGAAGAGATATAAAGCTACAGCACAGGTAAGCGCTCCGCCAATTCTCAGGACGAAGAGATAAGCCGGTACCGGGGGAATATCTTTTGCCCTTCTGCCGATACGAAGCCACCAGAATACCTTGGGAAAAAACAAAGAAATAAGGCCGATAATAAGAATAATTGAAGCCAGTATAATAAAACCAATCCTATCGCCGGGCTGCGGCATTTAATAATTCATCCTTCCTGTTTTTTAAAGTATATTCTTTTATGCTGAGCAATTTCCTTTAAAACACCGGAAATATTGTTGAAGACCGGGTATAATGAAATTAGTGTAATAAAAAGGCTATGAGCTGCCGGCCAATTACCCGGAGGCGGTGATACGTGATGAAGTTCAAGCGCAGCGGAATTTTTGAATTATAAGATCATATACTTCCGGGGGCACCAGATCCTTAATTTCCCCTCCAAAACTGGCGATCTCTTTGACAATGCTGGAACTCAAGTAAGAATATTTGCTGTTTGTTACCATGAACAAGGTCTCCACTGCGGGGTTCAACTTGCGATTTACCAGCGCCATCTGAAACTCAAATTCGAAGTCTGAAATAGCTCTCAAACCCTTGATAATAATATTAATATTATTTTTCTTCACGTAGTCTATCAATAATCCGCTAAAAAAATCGATCTCTACATTGGGATAACGGGCGGTACTGCGCCGCAGCATTTCCAACCTTTCTTCTATGGTAAATACTGTCTGCTTACGCGGGTTTTTCAAAACGGCAACGATCAAATGATCCACGATGGCGCTCGTTCTGCTGATAATATCGAGATGACCTTTAGTAATCGGATCAAAACTGCCGGGGTAAATCGCTTTCTCCATTTATCGCACTCCCCCTTTAATTTATCTGAAAGATTATAGATATGAAAGCTGTAATAACTTCGGCATTTCCATCCCCAGTTCCTTCCTTTGTAAAAATAAAAATTGTGTTAAATTGCTCTTTTACCACAATTGTTACTTTATATAACTTTAAAATGAATTTATCCTCTTTTTAGCTCGTATAATAACATATTTCTCAAGGAGTGTATAAAATACTTTGCCATTAACCATAATACAAATGAAGCAACAATAATTCCCCGTAAGCTCTTCCTCCGGTTTCTCCTCTCCCAACCGCCGCGAAAGCGGTGATTTAACCGCAGGCCAATCAAAGACCTGCGGTCTTTTTTTATCTATAAAAAAAATAAAAGGCGGGCCGGAGCCCGCCAATGTATTAACCGAAATAAGTGCTACAACTGGGTGGGATTCGTCGCACCCTTGCCGGCCATCTGGTTTTCAGCTGCCTGAATCATTCTTTTTACCATGATTCCGCCAACATAGCCGTTCTGGCGGGAGGGCAGCGCGCCGAGATCGCCGCTGTAGTCGATCCCCAGCTCATTGGCAATTTCATACTTGAAATTTTCAAGAGCCTGAGCTGCTTCCCTGACCACAATACGATTTGGTCTCCGCGGCATTCATTTTCACCTCCTTGTCGTTAATGCAATCTTAGTTTGGCATGCCGGCGGTTAATTATGCTTAGTATTGTTTTCAATAAAAATATTATTTTGTTTCATTTATAAAACAAAACCTGTATTGCCAGATGAAATAACTACCATTTATTTACATGTCTTTTCAAAATTTAAATATTTGAGATCGCTACGGTAATGTGCTAAAATAGGAGCGCACTCATAGTAGTATAAGCATTGATGAGCAGGAGGATGAAATAGACAGTGGCCAAAATATGTCAGATTTGCGGTAAAGGTAAGGTTGGAGGGTTTCAGATCAGCCATTCACATATTAAAACAAAACGGCTGTGGCGTCCTAACATTCATAAGGTAAAAGCGCTGGTTAAGGGAACTTCCCGCCGAATTAATGTATGTTCTCGCTGTCTTAAATCCGGTCGGGTAGAGCGATCGATATAAACCCTGCGGTTTAGCGAAGTTTTACCCGGATTACCGTATCTCTCTAAATATCGGCCAGGAAAAAGGGCTGCCCCGGATAATAGGGACAGCCCTTTAAAAACAATTTTCTAATTTTTAACGGCGCTCCAGGAAGTATCTCTTCCCTTCATAGACTGCATCAGCAATTTCCCGGCGCAGAGCATAAGTGTTGATTGGCCTGATATTGGTCAGAATGCTTAATCCATTTAAGGTCTTGGCCAAAGTGTCGCCTTCCAGAGTTCCGGCGAGGATCTCTTTCGCCCATGTTTCAAGCTTGGGAACCATGTCATTGACCAAAACCTGGGTCATGATCAGCGGGAGCCGCGCCGCTTCCATTCCCTGGCTCGCGATGATCTTCTTGGTTCTCAGCAGAGCGCTTTCAACAGCGAATATTTCCATGGCAATATCTGCAAGCCGGACCAGGATCTCCTGCTCATTGGTCAGCGCTTCACTGAATTTCTGGGCGGCATTTCCGGCGGCCATGAGGAAGAGCTTCTTCATCTTATTTAGGATGAAGTCTTCCCGGGCCGGGCTTTCCGCGGGTTCCTCCGCCTCTCTCAGTTTTTTCAGCTCTTCGCCCAAGCCGAATACGGCATCCATGAAGGGAACTTCACCCTTGAGGGCTTTCCGCATCAGGGTGCCCGGGATCAGCATCCGGTTGACCTCGTTGGTGCCCTCAAAAATGCGGTTGATGCGGCTGTCGCGATAGGCCCGCTCCACGGGGTATTCCTGGCAGTAACCGTAACCTCCATAGATTTGCACGGCCTCGTCAACCACATAGTCCAGGGCTTCCGAGCAGTAAACCTTGGAGATTGAACACTCGATGGCATACTCCTGGATAGCTTCCACGATCTTGCTGCCGTCTCCGCCTTCGGCAATGACCTCTTCCAACTTCTTGTCAATCATGCCGCCGAGCCTGTAGACCAGACTCTCGGTAGTATAAATGAGCATCGCCATCTGGGCGATCTTATACTTGGTCAGATTGAAATTGGCGATAGGCTGCTTGAACTGGATTCTCTGCAGGGCATATTCGGCAGCGCTTTCGATACCTCTCTTGCAACCGCCGACACAGCCTGCGCCAAGCTTGAACCGGCCAATGTTAAGGATATTGAAAGCCACCTGGTGCCCTTTTCCTTCCTTCCAAAGCATATTCTCAACGGGCACCTTCACATTTTCCAGGATCACGCTGCGGGTTGAAGATCCGTGGATCCCCATCTTTTTCTCTTCCGCACCAAGGGTAACCCCTTCGGTATCAGCGTCAACAATAAAAGCGGTGAACTTCTCTCCATCAATTTTGGCATAGGTAATAATTACATCCGCCCAGGCTGCATTGGTGATAAATGTCTTCTCCCCGTTTAAAATATAGTATTTGCCGTCTTCGGAGAGAGTGGCCACTGTTTTGCAGTTCATGGCGTCGGAACCGGCTTCCGGCTCGGTTAAAGCATAGGCGGCAATCAATTCACCCGTTGCCAGCCCCGGCAGGTATTTTTTCTTCTGCTCTTCCGTACCGAAGAAAACAATGGGCAGGGTGCCAATGCCCGTATGCGCACCAAAAGCAGTGGCAAATGAACCGCCGCCGGAGACACACTCGGTTATCAGCATCGTGGTAATTTTGTCTGCTTCTTCACCGCCGAATTCTTCGGGAATGTCACTGCTCAACAGTCCCAGTTCACCGGCTTTGCGGAGTAGACCTATGGTCACCCCTTCTTCTTTCTCTTCAATCTCCTCTGTTTTGGGAATAACTTCATTCTCCACAAAATCTAAAACTGTGTTTTTAATCATCAGGTGAATTTCGTCAAATTCTTCAGGTGTAAACACTGTCTTCTCGTCGACAGGGCCCAGTAAAAAAGCTCCTCCCTTGATCAACTCACTCATTTCCGTGCTTCACCCCTTATTTTATTTATAATTATAGATAAAAGAATACTTTTATCTGTTAATATTTTCGCTGGTAAAATAACATTCCCTGCTTTGTGAAACTTTTAACTTGTCGCCTTATTTTTTGTATTAAGCATTTTTAAAAAAATAACCCCGGCCTGCCGGGATTATAACATCGGTCTCCCCCCGGGGATATGGGCTTAGCTTTTTACGAATATCCCCAGGATACCTTTGACAATACCCTTTAAAATGTAAGGCACTTTGATCACATAAAAGCGCACCGTGAACTCCCTCCTTTATGGAAGCATATTCAGCCCTTTACCAGTAATAACGATCGTATATGTAAAGCTGCCAGCCCACCCAGATCAATAGTGCGCCCAGCAGCAGCGGCCACAGGTAGAGCGGAAGCATTCTGATGACAAGAATTGCCCCCCCTACTCCCAGAATTATACCGCCACTTTTTCTCAGGAATATGCCCATGCGCCTGGCACCCATATTTACCTACCCCCAATTCCCTACGGAGTGCCCTTTATTATATGCGCCGGCTGGAGAAGTGTTAAAGCCCAAACAAATTTGTAATTGCTATGAAAGGCTCCACCGTGTTGTGTCATCCTGAGGGCGAAGCCCGAAGGAACCCTGCTTTTCGTTTACCTATCTGAACATAGTGAAGGAATCCCAAAACAGGGCTAACACAGGAAAAACAAATTCTAAACCAGGCGTAATTCCTTGCTTCAGCCTCATTTTTGTGCTAATATTATCTCGCAGGAACGTGCCGAAGTGGCGGAACTGGCAGACGCACACGACTCAAAATCGTGCGGGCTCAGCCCATGTGGGTTCGACTCCCACCTTCGGCACCAAGGCAATAACGACGGGGTTTTTAAGGCCATCCTTAAAAACCCATTTTTATTACACGACCATAAGCCAGAAGTGCCACTTCGGCCGCTTTAGCGAGCGGACCGACGAAAACCAGCTCCAGCTTTTCAACGAAGCCGATGCCGAATGCAAACCATCAGCGCCGGAGCCAATCATGGAAGAGATCACCTACCGGCGGCCGAAGCAAAAAGGCAAGCGCGACGAGCGGCTAAAAGACTGCCGGTAGAAAGAAAAGAAGTATTTTTATTCGGATAGGTGGAAAGATAAGATTGCCGCGAGATAAAAAGTAATCCATCATGAAGGAGACTAAAGGATGGCAGATAATGGAATCAACAAAGAAATAATTAAATCTCTTAATCAGCTTTTACAGGGAGAATATATGGCAGTTGAGAGTTTCAATAACTTTATATCTAGGTTAGAAGATGAAAAAGTTGAGCAATCTTTTAAAGAAGTTCAGAAACAACATAGAGAAAATATTGACAAACTAGCAAGCTATATTCAGGATATAGGTGGGCGGCCAGAAGAAAATCTTGGATTAAAAGGGAAAATGGGAGATGTTAAAATTAATATGGAGTTAGGTTCGAATGCAGATACTGTTGAAATTATAAAAAAAGCAGTAGAGGGTGAAACCCAAGGCGTTAATATGGCTGAAAAAGTTCTAAGAGGTGACCTTGATGATAAATCCAGGGATATAGCAGGTGAGATATTACACAAAGATAGGAGTTCCATTGATAAGCTGAATAGCTTACTTGATGCAATAAAAATAGAATCACCAGGCGGGCTAACCCCCTAACTTAAAACATTGGGGCCGTTTTGGAAATGCTTAGAATTACTGCATACAACTCAAAATCGTGCGGCTCAGACCATGTGGGTTCGCCCCCCACCCTCGATACCAAGGCAATAACGACGGGGTTTTTAAGGCCATCCTTAAAACCCCATTTTTTTACACGACCACTTATTGGGTCCAAGTCGTGCGCTAGCGTAAAAATCCAGGCGTGACGCACATTAAGCACCCATCCGCGCACTACTTTTTTACGCTAGGAGGCAACTCAATGCGCCACAAAAACAAACTTGGCCAGAAAGAAAACAAGCTTCCCGAATTGCTTGGACCCAGCCTGTCCTTCGATGAAGCGGTCGAGCTGTTTGTCAAAGAGCAGTTAATCTTAAACCGGACCCATAGAACGATCCATCTTTCTTGTAATTAAAATTGCGATCCAACAAAGCTGCGCGCTCAAATGTCGTGCTGTGTATTTGGGCAAGACCTTCTGCTATCTGAGTTATCAGTTTGGTCGGATAGCACTCGTGTTTTCTCATATATTCATCAAGTGTAACGCCCTTGATAAATGAAATGATCACATATGGAAAGGGAACAATATTCCTGGAAGAATTGAAACAAAACCTTAGGAACGGAGATCTTCCCCGACAGAAAATAGTACATTGATAGCTCAATGCTTTCTATCCCATTACTATACATTTAAGAAGAAATCTCCACCCACTGGCATGCTGCTCCACCAATCACCATGCTCTATTCGCCGGAGAGTAGGCGTGAGAGCTCCTTTACTTTTTTGTCACAATATAAAATGTGATCCATCTGTGTTTCCCCCCTGTATTTATTTCAATCATTGTGAATCAGCCTCAACGCTTCTTCCAAAGCGTCATTAGCGGAAATCTGTACATCCGGAAGAAGCGGCAAATTAGACTTAGATTCATCCGGTCGCATAAAATATTTATAGGATACGGTGAAGGCAAGCAATGCATTCGGCGTCTGAAAATACAGAACATCACCATAGGAAGATGGCATATTGCCAGGAATCTCTCCAACCACCGTACATAGCCCGTTATCTGAAAGCAACGTCGCAAAGTCCATAGCTGCGCTAAAGCTGTCTGTACTAGTCAGCACATATACATCTCCTGAAAACACATACTCCGCTTGCTGGTTTTTCTGTCGTCCGGGCTGGTTCTCCCATATGACCGGACCAAAGCGGACTGTAGATCTTCCGACCTGATAGCTCTCCACTGGAAGGTAACGAAGAAACTCGTTGGCAACCAGTGAATTTCCGCCTGGATTGCCTCGCAAATCCACGATAACGCTGTGGACTCCCCCATCTCGCACAGATGTAAAGAAATCCTTCAGCGCAGTCTTATAGGTTTTGTCAAAGATGCATCGCCGAAGCGTGAAAATACCGATACCATATTCCTTATCTACCGAATAGTCGTAGAAGGTCTCCGTTTCAACCGGCATAGCTATCTCATTCTCCTGCAGTGCAAAGGCTTTGTTGACGAGGCTTCCGTCATTTTGACGTTTCAGAGAAATTTCGACCTCCTGCCCGATATCTATGCCTACAAAAGCCAGATAATCACTGCGATTGATGCGTGAGGCAAAGGCATGGCGAGCCCAGGCGTCAAGCTCATAGGAAAACTTCTCCTGGAATCGTTCATAAAGCTGGGTAACCGAAACGCCGCCTATCTTATTAACAGTATATCCATCAAATTCGCCACCCGAGCAAATCAAGTGCTGTCCTTCCCATGAAAATAATAAAGGTAGAAACTTCGTATCCTCATAGTACGCCCGTACCATGGTATGGGCATCATCAAGATATGCAAGAACCCGAGATGCACTTTGCCACAGTGACATAACAGTAACCTCTGTCGATTCGGAAAGTTCTGCATACTCCCGCTCATATGCATTCTGAACTGCTGAAGGCAAAACGGATATACAAGCCGGATGACGCTCCTGCAGGCAATTGACAATAAACTCCAAATCCTCCGCAGCCTGTATTCCGGTAAGGACGGTATCTAGCTTTTCGGATTGCTCAAAGGTGCTTACCGTCCCCCGATAAGGATCAAACCATATCCGCCATGCTCCATATAATGCAATAGTACATATAACAAAAACACAAAGAAAAATCTTTATATGTTTGATCCATTTCTTTTTCATACTCATTCTCCCCCCTTTGAGCCGCTTCTCTTACCGAACAGCATTGACGCAATAAGGCCGATCAGCAAACCCGCAACCGCGCCCCCGATCATACCGGCCGCGATATGGAAGCTGTACAATATCGAAGCCAGCGCTCCAACTCCGGAACCGAATACAATGCCTAGCGCGGATAATAGCATTATTGCGGAATTCTTATTTTTAGACATATTCTCACCTCCAACCTATTTCATTTTTTCGATTTTCACAATGACATTCTGCTCACGTTAATTGTTAAAGTACTGGATCTTAATAACCTCGCCGATACCAAGTCCCATACAGTCGTCCATTATAGTATATGAATTGCATTTTTATTTCAAGTACACTTATTCTTGCTATATTTCAGTCTCTGACTCGAGTTTACCCCTTTTATCAAGCCGGCCTCACAGAGACCAAGGAAAGCTAGCCTGGGGCAACCTTTGCTTTGACTGAAAGTGCCTTTCCCAAAGAGTTCGCTTGTCGCTGTCTCCCAGGCCTCATCCGGACAAGCTGCTTTTCCTGAATTCAGAAGCAGTACTGCACGGACAGCAGCCTCGCCGTATTTTCCCATTAACTCATCCTTCTTTCGACATCATAAATTGTTCTAACCAGTCAGAAAGTAACTACAACAATTATTTGACAGTTATGTAGGAATTCCTTTCCTTTCTCGACAATTAACATAAAGGTGAAGACAATCTCTTGAAGCATAAGAAAAATCATCACTTTAATAACAACAGGGGGGTTTAGCAATTTAGAAACGTGTCTACCATACGTGTTCGCTCGAAACGTTGTGGAGAGAATGTGTGGCTGCTGTGAACTGCCGGTTATCCTTTCGTTGCCTCGATAATATAGGAGGCCACATATTCTTCTACTTTCCTGCCCGGGACCCATGACTGCACAATCTGCCTGCTGTTGTCCCTGGGAGTCATGCGGATATTTATAAACCCGGCATCCGCCAGCATTCTTCTAATATCCTCAACAAATTCGGCACCGGCGATACAAGCCGCCATCATGGCGGGGTCATGCTTAATATTATCCGGTAATTTTGCCGTGGCCACCACATCGGATATGGACAATCTTCCTCCCGGTTTAAGCACACGGTATATTTCTCGAAAAACCTTTTCTTTCTCCGGAGACAGGTTGATCACACAGTTGGAGATGATCACGTCAACCGAAGCATCGGCGACAGGCAGGTGTTCGATTTCCCCCAACCTGAACTCCACGTTGTTATAGCCGCTTTTTTCCGCGTTTTCTCGGGCGAGCTTTACCATTTCAGGCGTCATATCCACTCCAATGACACATCCTGTTTCCCCAACCTGCTCTCTGGCCAGGAAGCAATCGAAGCCCCCGCCGCTTCCCAGGTCTAGCACCGTTTCTCCCTCTTTTAGACCGGCGACAGCAATGGGATTGCCGCAGCCCAATCCCATGTTGGCCCCGGCTGGAACATTTTCCAGTTCATCTATAGAATAACCGATATCAATCGATACTTTCTCCAGATTAATTAAAGTGCCGCCGCAGCATCCGGCGTCGCTGCAGCACCCGCAGCCTTGCGAACCTTTCATTGCAATTTCCGCATATTTTTTGCGTATAAACTCTCTATCTTTTTCTTTGTCACTCACGATAAAACCGCCTTCCACGTGTTTTATTTCTTATGCTTTTTAGAAAAAGCTTCTACTTGATCATAATAGCATATCTGCTTGGAAATTTTCTTCCCCCTAAATATTTATTCAACAATCTGATTTAACCTCTTGACTTTCGCCCCGTAATAAGTAGAATGAGAAATTAAGAATCGATAAATATCGATATAAGCCACCGGTTGGAGGCATTGAATTTGAAAGAGCTTCTCCCTTTTTTAAAAGCCCTATGTGAAGAAAACAGGATTAACATTATTCGCCTGCTTTTGGATAGGGAGCATTGCGTGTGTGAGTTGATGGAGAAACTTAACCTTTCTCAATCGACAATTTCCCATCATATTAAAATTTTAAAGCAGGCTGGATTGCTTAACGAGAGAAGTCGCGGCACCTGGAACTATTATTCTTTGAACAAAAACGGTTTCAAGCAATATGCCTCGTTATTGGAGGAAAAGCTGTTTCAACCGGTCGCAAAGTCAATTTTTAAAGAGTGCCCGGCGGCAAAAACACGGTGTAAATCTGATTGACGCCTCCCCAATCTTTTTAGGGGAATGAGAGGACAGTGGAAACGAGTAATACTGCATTAAAGATAAATAAAACTATTTATACTTCCATATTACCGGAGAGGTGAAGAACTTGAGTACACAAAAAGAATACGCCCTTAGTTTTTTTCACAAATACCTGACTGTATGGGTGGCCTTATGTATTTTAACCGGCATCGGCCTGGGTGCCGCTTTTCCCCGTGCCGCGTCATTCCTTAATTCTTTATCCGTCGCCCAGGTGAATATTCCGGTGGCGGTCTTGCTTTTTGGAATGATGTACCCAATCATGGTGCAGATTGACTTCAGCGAGGTCGTCAACGCCGTAAAGGTGCCCAAGCCGGTTTTGCTCACTTTGATTATTAACTGGGCAATCAAGCCCTTTACCATGTTTTTCTTCGCCTGGCTGTTTATGCGGTTGATCTGGGTGCCGTTCATCGACCCTACCCTGGCCGGAGAATATTTCGCCGGGATGATCCTTTTGGGCAATGCGCCGTGCACGGCAATGGTCCTGGTCTGGAGTTACCTCGCCCGGGGTTTCATGGGGCTAACCCTGGTCATGGTAGCCATCAACTCGCTGACTATGCTGGTGCTTTACGCGCCCCTAGGCAACTTTCTTCTGGGTGTTGGCGATATCGAAGTACCATTTTTGACCATCCTGCTAAGCGTCTTATTCTATGTTGGCGTTTCCCTGGTAGCTGGCTATTTAAGCCAGATGCGCCTGCTGAAAACAAAGGGTGCTGAATGGTATAAAAACGTATTTTTACGGCACATGAACACCATTTCCATCGTCTCCTTGCTGACAACGCTGATCTTTTTGTTCATGCTGCAGGGCAACGTGATTTTGGAATATCCGATGGTAGTTATCATGATTGCTATTCCCCTGGTGATCCAGACCTTGTTTATCTTCGGCCTGGGTTACGGGACAGCCAAATTGATCGGCTTAAAGTATGAAGAAGCGGCTCCCGCTTCGATGATCGGCGCCAGCAACCACTTCGAAGTGGCCATCGCCACCGCCGTTACTATCTGGGGCTTGACCTCGGGGGCGGCCCTTTCCACCGTGGTCGGAGTGCTGATCGAGGTGCCGCTGATGCTGGCCCTGGTGCGGATTTGCCTGCGCACCCGCAACTGGTTTCCGGCGATGCGCAAAGCTGCCGATTAATGACCAAATGAAAGCGGGCGGGCGTGGAAACCCGCCCCTACGGAGCCTGGTTGCAGCTAAGGAGCTATGAATCGGCTGCTGATAAATAACAGTAGTTCTTCCGGACTTAGTCCTCAGAATTGACACGTCTTTTCCACACCACAATTAATGAAAGGCAGAGCTCCTTACCGGGTTCCTGCCGATGGGCGGTGGAAATTCGACCACCTTTTTGCCGCGGCCGGTTTTTACGCGAACTTCGCGGCCATCCAGCCACTGCAGGGTGGTGCCGTTAAATATGTGAAAGAGATGGGCCAGGTTGGAAGGGCCGACGGCCTCGTCCGATCCGGCACACCAGTGCACGTTGATGCGCCGCGGCTCAGCCATGGAGAGATAACCTTTCTTGGCCAGGATCTGGGTGATCCCCGGCGAATTGCCGAAGCCGGTTAAAATCTTGACCCCTTTTTCCCGCGCCTCTTCATCGAGGGTGATCACGTCAAGGTAGGCATCGTAGTCATCACAGATGGAAACATAGGACCGCCCGGCTTCAATTGACGCCTGGGCCATGGGGCGCTCAAAGCGGTAAAAAGGCCCGATATAACTGATGGACAGATCGTGCTGACGCATCAACTCTGCAACCGCAGCGCTGTCAGTGGCGTCCACGCGGGAGGCGGCAAGCCTGGGATCGCTTTCCGCCAGCCGGCGGGCCTTCTCTTCATTCAGATCCCCTAGTGTGACCAGCTCTACATCTTCTTCGGCCAGAAGGCGAGGAATTATCGGCGCAGCCATTTCAGCGCAGCCGCCCAGCAATAAAATCTTCATCTCTTTACCTCCGGGTAAATATTTTATCTCGTCTGATTATATCTATTTTCTGAACAGGGTGTCAACGTTAGAAACTTGGCGGTTTTTATTAAACAATACAAATAACCAGTAAAATCCCCCCCGGCCCCCCTTTTGCAAAGGGGGGAGTAGTAGATGTAGACTTTTGCAAAGGGGGAGTAGTAGATGTAGGAGTTTTATGTGACACTCTATCAATTGTCAATTTGTTGAAGGTAAAATTTAGATTACGGCACCGGGCAGGAACAAAGGAAATGCTGCTCGAATGGGGAATTTTATAGCAACAATAGTTTTTATGTAAGCCGACTTTTTGGCGACCTCAGCATCACAGTTAGAGCAGAACGGTTGGTCAGTGAATGCGGTTGGAAGGACGCCGGGGAAATTGGAAAGTGTATCCGTGGAAGTGGCAATAAAACTTGAAGGCTGTAGATGAGATTTATGGAAAAGCCAAAGTTTCTAAGCCAGGCCATGAGTATTTTACTGCTCCCGTTTAATGCAACTGTTACCATTCCGTTAATCCTGCTGCTTTTTGGAGAAGAGAAAGGGTTAAAACTTAGCCTGGTTTCTTCCAGGGATATACTAATTATTACTGCAGGTGTTGCTGTAGCATCAACTGGCATTTTTTTATTGGCCGTCACCATAAGGCTGTTCATTGTTATTGGGCGGGGGACACTGGCGCCTTGGAAACCTGCACAGAAGCTGGTTGTAAAAGGACCCTACAGGTACGCGCGGAACCCGATGATCAGCGGTGTGTCGCTGATCCTGGCGGGCGAGGCAATTTTGTTTAGGTCATATAACCTTCTTGCCTGGCTCATCGTTTTTTTGTTGATTAACCACATCTATTTTGTGCTGGTGGAAGAGCCGGGGCTGGCCAAAAGGTTTGGCGAGGAATACGAAATCTATAAGCAAAATGTGCCGAGGTGGCTGCCCAGATTGACCCCCTGGGAGAGAAAGGATTAAAAGATTTAAGCTTCGATGAAAAACACGGAGGATACCATGCGGCAAAACAGCAGGAACCCAATTGCCGCAAAGGACTTTTGATTCTATGTTTTCTGTACAACATGCCGTTTACCAGTTCCATACTACCAAAGAATAGACGGGTGATTAGTCATGTTTCCGCTTAAATACGAAGGAGATATTTACCGCCCTCCCAGCGAGGCAAGAAGCCTGATCCTGCAGGCGACAGTGGGGTGCTCGCATAACCGGTGCACTTTTTGTGCCATGTATAAACAGAAAAAATATCGAGAGCGCGAACTGGAAGAGCTGAAAGAGGAAATTCACGCCGCCGGCCGGCTCTGGCCACAGACCAGGCGCGTCTTCCTGGCCGACGGAAACGCCCTGACTATGACCACTGAAAAGCTGCGTTCCATCCTGCAGCACTTGGACTCAGCCTTTCCCCTGCTGGAGCGGGTAGCGGTTTACGCCAACCCCCAGGACCTGCTGCAAAAAGAGATTGCTGAGCTGGCGGAGCTGCGCAGCCTTAAGCTGGGAATGATCTACCTGGGCATTGAAAGCGGCAGCGGTTCTGTGCTGCAAGCCGTAAGGAAAGGAGCTTCACCTGAAGAGATTGCCCGCGGCTCGGCACGGGTCAAAAAGGCGGGGATCCCGCTATCCGTAACCTTAATTAACGGACTGGCCGGTCTCGAAGGAACGGAAGAGCATGCCCGCGAGAGCGCCAGGCTGTTAAACGAGATTGATCCCGACTACCTGGGGCTGCTCAGCCTGATGATTATTCCGGGAACCAGCCTCTACCGCGAGATTAAAGCGGGCCGATTTACTCCCCTCGGCCCCTGGGATATGATCCGGGAGATCAGGTTGATGGTAGAACATTTATCATTAAGCAACTGTGTATTCAGGGCCAACCATGCATCCAATTACCTGCCGCTGAAGGCGGTTCTATCCCGGGACCGGGAATCCTTACTGGCAACCCTCGACGCGCTGCTGAAAAGCAAGGCACCAGGCATACTGAGAAGCGAGCATTACCGGATGCTCTGATGGATGTGTATTAATTTGTAAATCCCCCCCGGCCCCCCTTTTCCAAAGGGGGGAGAATTTGTTGACTTTTCCAAAGGGGGGAGTATTTATTACTCTTTTTCAATGGGGGAGTACTTATTACTCTTTTTCAATGGGGGAGTACTTATTACTCTTTTTCAATGGTGGAGTATTTATTTTCCTTTTTTCAGAGGAGAAGGTTTGGTTATTGCCCTTTTCCAAAGGCGGAAGTATAGCTGCTTTTTGCAAAGTGAAAAGCTTGATTGGCAGCCTTTAAGACTTCCTGGTTCTTAGGTCAGACATCTAACATTAAGGATCTGTTATAACGGATATGGCGTCGCCCTCAATTTCCCACGATGTACCGAGCTCGTCCAGCAGGCCGGTGAGTAGAGCGCGCAAGCGGGCCGCTTCTTCGCCCGCTGGCAGGTAGGGCCGGCTGTCGCCCAGAAGCACAGGCAGAAGGTGTATTTTTTCAACACCTTGCTTTCCGATGCGAACCTTTATAATATAGCTTTCATTGCAGATATGATTGGAAAAGGGATAGAAGAGGAAATTTCCGAGGCTGTAAACAATAGGCTTCCCCTTGTAAATTTCAATTCCCTGCGGCGTATGGCTGTGATGCCCCAGCACCAGGTCGGCGCCGCTGTCCACGGCCAGCCTTCCGGTCTCCTGCTGTTCTCTGTTGACCCGGTGGGTATATTCATCGCCCCAGTGCAGCGAGACAATCACCACATCAGCCCAGCGGCGCACCTTCTCGATATCGGCAATTAATTGTTCTCGCTCACAATAATAAACGGTCCCCGGTCTCTCCGGCCCGGCCCGCCAGGCGGGATAGACATGATTAAAGACCCCGGAGTAGGCCAACACTGCCGTTTTAATGCCGTTCATTTCAAAAGCCGCCCCCTTGCGGGCATGCGCCTCGTTCCGGCCGGCCCCGGCATAAGCAATGCCGTGTTCCTCCAGAAGGGCCAGTGTATCCTCAAGGGCATCTCTGCCGTAGTCCAGGATGTGGTTATTGGCCAGGGAAACAATGTTTATCCCCGACGAGGCAAGCGCCTCCATAACGAAGGGGTGCGCGCGAAAGGTGTAAGTTTTCTGCGCCGGCAAGCCTCGCTCCGAAACGGGGCATTCCAGGTTGGCAAAGACGAGGTCCCCCTGTTTTAAAAGAGGAGCAATGCGGGAAAAAGGGTAGGCGGGATCATAATGCTGCAGCTTTTTGGAAGTAAGATAAGCCGGCATAACATCGCCTACCGCCACCAGGTCGTATCCCGGCGGCGGAGGAGTTTGAAATGAAAAAGTAAAGGGCCGGCTCAGAACAGCGCCGGGGATATGAAATGGCTTAAGCGTAAGGGTAAAGGCGCTCTCTTCAGGCCAGCTGTCCAGCGGCCTAATTTCATAGATGCCTTTCTCTTGCCCCATTACCGATACCGGGATTGCAGGATCAAGCGTTAGCTGCTCCGCCAGCAGCGTTTCATCAACGGGCACATTTAATGCAAGGGTCAAAGAAGGATCGTCGTATTCCGCGGTAACGTCGAGTTCAACCGGCGGGCTGCATGAAGCTGCGATTAGAAAGAAGGCTAAACCGGTTAAGAATAATTTTCGTATAGTCTTCATGTGACAATTCTGACCCAATCAGGACATGTTGTCAATGTTTTTGGCCATTGTGTTGCCTGGACGCAGGTTATTCTACTGGTCTGAGTTCTTTACCGAGATATTGTTTCCGGCAAAGGCTCCGCTGCAGTTTTCCCGAGCTGGTTTTCGGCAGCGTCCCCGGCTGCACCAGGACAATATCGCGCGGCGGCACTTCACAGATCTCGATTACGCGGCGGCGAATGGCCCGGCGCAGCTCATCCAGGGAGGCGGCGCCGCGCACTTCGGCTACAACGACGATCGATTCCTTGCGGCGAGCGCTCTCCACGCCAAAGGCAATTACATTTCCCGCCCGCACTCCTTCGATCATCCCCACGGCGCGCTCAATGTCCTCGGGGTATATATTCCTTCCCGAGATGATAATCACATCTTTAATCCGGCCGCAGATGACCAGCTCCGGCTCCCCGCCATCCGGTCCCTTCGCGAAATAGGCCAGGTCTCCGGTGCGCAGCCACTCGTTGCGAAAGAGCTCTGCCGTAAGATCCGGGCGCCCGTAGTAGCCGGTTGTTACCGACGCCCCCCTTATTTCAAGCTCGCCCACTTCGCGCTCGCCCCTGGGATCGCCTGTGGCGGGGTCGCAGATGCGCATCTCCAGGCCGGGCACCGGCCGCCCCAGCAGGGGCAATCTGCGGGTCGTGGGCAGACCGGGATCAGCGGGCCTGGCTAGGCCTTCTCTTTCCAGGGCCACCCGGTCCACGGCATCGCAGATCATCCCCCGCATCGGCGGGGGAAAGCTGCCGCCGATAGCCACTTCGGCCATGCCGAAGGCGCAGAATTCAGCCCCCGGCCTGAAGCCATGGGGCAGAGCCGCCGCTATAAAATTTTCAACAGCCAGGGGATCCACCGGTTCGGCGCCGTTCAGGGCGATACGAATTAATGATAAGTCCAATTTTTCGCCCGTCTCGTTCATCCGCTTTAACGCGCGCGTGGCCAGGACCCAGGAAAAATTCGGTCCGGCGGTAATGGTCCCGCGAAACTCGCTCATCCAGCGCATCCAGTCGCCCGGCCGGTTCGTAAAGTCCAGCGGCGAAGCGAGCACCAGGGAGCAGCCCACGGTCATCGAAACGGTGAGCATCCCAATGAGCCCCATGTCGTGGTAAAGCGGCAGCCAGCTGACAATGGTATCGTCCGCGGTTACCTTGGCCGCCTCAACCATCCCGTCAATGTTGGCTCCAATGACATGGTGGGGCAGCATGACCCCTTTCGGCTCCGCGGTGGAACCCGAGGTGAACTGCAGCACGGCGAGGCGGCAGGGATCATCGGGCACAGCCCGGTAATCATCCTCTGACAAGGCCCCCTCTCCGCCGGGCTGAATCTCGCTCAGCGGAACCACCGGCGGGTCGCCCGGGGCGGGCACGTAGAAAGCAGCCATCTCGGGATCGATGAGCAGCAGGGAGACGTTGCCGCTCTTTAAGAGGGATCGCGTCTGCTGCATGAAATCTTCGACGGAGGTAAACCGCAGCGGTATGGGCAGCATAATCATGCAGCCCCCGGCCAGCCAGATTGCCTGCACCGCGGTGACAAGAGCCCGGGAGGTAGGACCCAGGAGGGCCACGTGGTCTCCGGGCGCTACCCCGCGGGCCTGCAGGGCCGCAGCGGCGGCGCGGGCATCCTTGTGCAGCTGCTCCCAGGCAACCCTTACCGGAGCCGCTTCAGGCCCTCCGGCAGCGCTGCCGATGAATGTAACAGCGTGGGGCCCGGCAGCCGCCCGGCAAATGCGCGGCACCAGCGGCTCTGCCAGGGGACCAAAGACCGGCCTGCCGCAGCGGCATCTTCCCTGCCCTCCCGTTGGGGCGCTTGGATTTTCCATAATAATCCCCCTTAGTCAGAAGATATTGTATTGGTAGAGAATTTAGTCTTCTATACAAGGGGGTATTAAACCTGCTATTAATTTAAAAATAGAATCCGGGCCCGCCGGCACCCGTCACCTTTTGATCACAGTGCCAATTTTCCCTTCCGCACCAGCCAGGGCATTTTCCAGGGAGGTAATTACAGCCCTCATCCCACCGCTCTCGACAAAACGGATTGCCGCCAAGACCTTCGGCCCCATGCTGCCGGCTCTAAAATGTCCCTGCCGGTAGTAAGCTTTCATCTCATCCAAAGATACCTGCTCAAGCTTTTTCTCTTCGGGTGTCCGGTAATGGATCGACACGTTGGCTACATCGGTGAGGATGAGCAGAACATCCGCCCCCGTTTCCCGGGCCATCATCTGCGCCCCCAGGTCTTTGTCGATAACCGCTTCTATCCCGGAGAGAGTGCCCGAGGAATCCTGGATCACCGGAATCCCTCCGCCCCCGGAGATGATTACCACAACATCTTCATCAATCAGGGACCTGATTGCCGCTATCTCTGCACAGGCCAGCGGTTCCGGGGAGGGAACCACCTTTCGCCAGCCCCTGCCGCTGTCTTCCTTCCAGGCCTCTCCCTTCTCTGCCATCGCCTTCTTGGCCTCCGCTTCGCTGTAAAAACTCCCGATGGGCTTGGTGGGATTTTCAAAGGCCGGGCTGGAGGGGTCTACAAGCGACTGGCAGATCAGCGTTACCACCGTTTTTTGACAGCCGGCCTTGAGCAGTTCATTGTAGAGCGCCTGCTGGATCATGTAGCCAATTTGCCCCTGGGACATCGCCCCGCAGACATAGAGCGGCATCCCAGGGATGCCTTCGCGGGCGCCGATTTCCTGCTGCTGGAATATTCTCCCTACCTGCGGGCCGTTGCCGTGCGTAACCACCAGCCGCTTGCCGCTCAGTATCAGTTCTGCCAGCTGCGCTGCGGTCTTGCGGACATTTTCCATCTGCTCCTCAAAAGTACCGCTCTGTCCGGGCTGCAGGATGGCATTGCCGCCCAGGGCCACAACTATCGTCTCCTGCCGGGACCGGCAGCATTGCTTCGATTTTTCCGGATCTTTATGCTCCAACTCCATCTCTCCCCTGCTGTATTATTTTCACCCGGAGCTCCAGCTAATTTGAGCATATTATACTTGTCTGGCACCCGGGCAACTTGGCGGTCGCTTCCGGCCGGATAAAGATTTCTTCAACCTTGGAAAGGGATTTCCTGCATGGGAATTTGAAATGAGATCCTTCGCTTCGCTCAGGATGACAATAAATGCTCAGGATGGCAAATAATGCTCAGGATGACAGAAAAGGTGCGCAGGATGACATAAAAAGAAACCCAGGATGAGACTAAAGGACAGTCAGGATGAGATTTACGGTTGCTTTATGCAAAAGGCTGAAAGCAGCAGCCAGCATCTTTTCCTGCCCTGATGTCACTGAGGTATAAACAGTGGTTTTGCATGTTTTACGAGCAAGTATTTGGGCGGCATGCGCCGCCCCTACAAACATGGTGAAGATGGTATTAGCCTATTCGATAATCTCGATGGCCTCGGTGGGGCACTCTTCCGATGCTTCCCGGCAGCAGTCCCACATATCCTCCGGGATCTCCTTCACCGCAACAAAGGCTCTCTCGTCTCCCAACTGGAAAACTTCCGGGCATAGGTCGGCGCAGAGCCCGCAATAGATACATTCTTCGTTGACATACGCTTCCATCTCTCTACTCTCCTCTTGCTAAAAGATAGCATTAATATGGCCATTTAAAGAAGAGAGTATACCAGCAATTAATTACTGTGAAGCAGCCAATTGGCGTTACTCTTTTTTCAAAGAGTATCCCAGAGAGAGCCCCAGCGGCGAGCTTGCCAGGTAGGCGCCGCTGCAGAAACCGAGAGGCCGGCAGCGGTTGAGGTCAAGCCTGTTTTTTTCATCGAGGATCTCAGCATTGGCATGAGCGGCGATCACTTTTCCAATAAAGAGGGTGTGACTGGGCAGATCTATTGTATGCTCGACAACACATTCCAGGTTTATGGGACACTCCTTGATCAGGGGGGCATATTCAAGAAGCCCCTTAACCGGGGTCAATCCAAAATGCTTGAATTTATCAACATCCCGGCCGCTGACGGTGCCGCATCCGTCAGCCAGGTCAACCTGGCCGGCGGCAGCTATATTTATTACAAATTCTTTGGTCTCCATGATCATCCCGTGCGAAAAGCGCGAGGGGCGGATCGAGATGGAAACCATCGGCGGCGCGGAATTAACCACTCCGGCCCAGGCCAGGGTGATGATGTTGTACTCATTTCCGGAGCGGCCGCAAGAGATTAACGCTGCAGGGATCGGGCCCAAGAGCAGTTGAGGCGAGAGACTCCGCTTGTTCATTTTGCTTACCTCCTCATTTAAGCTTGGGGTCCTAAATTTGGGTTAAAACACTTCACCCGTCCGCCGGAACGGCGGATGAAAGGATTTCCGTTCATATCCACCAGCGGCCTGGGGGGATCTCTTCTCTGCGTTACCAGCGAGACAATGATCATTAGCCCGATGGAAACGGCAAATGCCGGGATTGAACCCATATAGACGGCGTCCCAGATAGCCCAGTCCATGTATACAGCGCCCTCTTCGATCACACCTGTATTGGCCGCCATGGTGGCATGCCTCATAAAAAAAAGCACCGCGGCAACCCATGAAAGCAGGCCGCCGGCCAAAGCGGCGACAGCCCCGCTCTGGTTGCATTTCTTCCAGAAGAAACCGGCAGCATAGGGCGCAAACAGCCCTACCAGGATCAGCGACCAGGTGATTACAGCCAGCATATAAATGGTCTGGGCGTACAAGGCAATCAGAAGAGAAAGCGCGGCGATAACAGGAATACACAGCCGCGTAACCTTAAGGGTCAATCCTGAACCGGCGCCGGGTTTGAGATAATGCAAGACATTATGGCCGAGAACTGATGAAGCGGCCAGCAAGGCGCTGTCCGCGCTGGACATTATGGCCGCTACCAGGGCCACGGCAAAGAGGATTGTCCCGGCCGGAGGCAGATAATTTATCGCCAGGTAGGGCAGGATCATCTCGGTCTCGGCGATGGCCAGGTGCGGGTTTAGTTCGTACATCAGTGTGCCGAGCAGGACCGGCATCATGCCCACCACGAGATAAAGGAGCGCGGCAATAAGAGCGCTGTAAGAAGCCATCTTCTCGTTCCTGGCCGCCAGCAGGCGCTGGGCCAAATCTTGGGACGGAATATCTCCAAGGCCTGTTGAAAGCCAGGCCGCCAGGTAGTAAAGCCAGCCCGGCAGGCCAAAATAGCCCAGGTAGCCGTGTTCTCTTGTGGGGAAAAAGGCCATTGCCGGAACCCCGGATTGGCTCCCTGCATTGTTGAACAGATAACTCCAGCCTCCCAGCTGCCGGACCAGGGTGAAGAGCAGTACAGCCGCTCCGGCTGTGATTAAACCCGCCTGTAAAAAATCCGTTACTGCAACCGACCACATCCCTCCCTGCCAGGTATAAACAATCAGGACCAGGCAGGATATGGCGATTCCCCAGAGCAGGGGTATCCCGGCAAATATCTGTAAAACAACGCCGGAAGCGACGAGCTGCCCCCCGATCCAGCCGATTTCTGCGATCACCTGCACCAGCGCCGCCAGCAGCCCCATCTTTTTTCCATAGCGCAGGTCAAAAAAATCGATAATCGTAAGATAGCCGCCCCGGCGCATCAAGCGGCCAAAAATTAAGGCGGTCAAAAGAAGCGACAGCGTTGAGCCCCAGGGATCAAAAATGACACCCTGGTTGCCAAAGAGGTAAGACTGCGCCGCGGCTCCCATGAGAGTGCCGCCGCAAAACCAGGTCGCAAAAATGGTTCCGGCGGTTAGGAACAGTGGAAGGCGCCTGCCGGCTATAATAAAGTCAACGGAATTCTTTATTTGCTTGCGGCTCCACCAGCCCACTGCGAGCATCAGCAGCATGTAGACGGCCAGCCCCGCTATGGCCAGGTGAGCATATTGGAAAGAACCCTCTCCCAACGACTGCAACCTCCCAAATTATGAATAGATATTCTTATCTCTTTCCAGGACCGCATCTTTTGTATTTTAGCATATAATCGGCCCTTTCGAGGAAACTGCAAAAAAAATAGAGTAATTTATTGCTAAATTACTCTATTTCTCTCAAGCGAAACAAGCGGTATTATTTGGGGAAGGCTTTTGATTTTTTCGCCAGATGCTCAAGCAGGTACGGATTGAGCACCTTGATATAGGTGCCTTTCATCCCCAGGGAGCGGGACTCGATTACCCCGGCGCTCTCAAATTTGCGCAGCGCATTGACAATCACCGAGCGGGTGATGCCCAGTTGATCGGCAATTTTGCTGGCTACCAGGAGTCCCTCGTCTCCGCCAAGCTCTTCAAAGATATGTTCAACCGCTTCCAGCTCGGAGTAGGATAGAGTGGCTATGGCCAGCTGGACAACGGCCTTGTTGCGCGCTTCCTCTTCAATCTTTTCCGCTTTCGACCGCAGAATTTCCATGCCCACTACGGTGGCGCCCGTCTCCGCAAGGACAAGGTCTTCAGCGTTGAAGAGATCGTTGAAGCGGGCCAGGACCAGGGTGCCAAGGCGCTTTCCTCCGCCCACAATGGGAATCACGGAGATGATCTTGTCTGTAAAGAGGCAGCGTTCTGCATCAAGGAATACGCAGTCATTCGATTTCTGGCGCAGGTTTACCCGCGATTCCTCGGCCCGGAGCAGAAACTCATTGTAATCTTCGGGGAAACGCCCCCCCTTCAAGACATTGTTGACCATCATTTCGCACTCGAATTCATCCACGAGCGCGTAGCCCAGGATCTCGCCCTGGCGGTCAGCAATGTAGGTGTTTGCATGGATCACATTTTTCAGAACTTCGGCAACTTCACCAAAATCAACGTGCTGACCTGCTGTTTTCTGTAGAATTTTGTTGATGCGACGGGTCTTCTCAAGCAGGGGAGAAGAAATCACATCTTTCACCCACCTTCCTTGCATTTTTAGAGGATATATTTACTTAAGTCTTTATTTTTAACAATTTTAAGTATTTTATTCCTCACATACCCCCGATCGATAATTATTTCTTTGGTGTCGACGTCTGGAAGATTAAATGAGATCTCTTCCAGGACTTTCTCCATTATAGTGTGCAGCCTGCGGGCGCCGATGTTTTCCATTTCCTGGTTAAGTTCGCAGGCTACCCGGGCGATCTCTTCAATCGAATCCGGGGTGAAAGTGATCCTCACCCCCTCGGTTTCCATAAGAGCGGTATACTGTTTCAATAAGGCATTGCTCGGTTCTGTAAGGATTCTTTTAAAATCCTCTTCAGATAGACTTTGCAGTTCTACCCTGATGGGGAAGCGTCCTTGCAGCTCCGGAATCAAATCTGACGGCTTGCTCATATGAAAGGCTCCGGCGGCGATAAAAAGTATATGATCGGTCTTTACCGGGCCGTACTTGGTCATCACCGTTGACCCTTCGACTATGGGAAGAATATCCCGCTGCACACCCTCCCGGGATACATCCGGACCGGCCGTATATCCTTCTTTCCCGGCAATCTTGTCAATCTCATCGATGAAGATAATCCCAAGCTGTTCGGCTTTCCCTATAGCCTCGGAAATGACTGCATCCATATCAATAAGCTTCTGAGCCTCCTCTTGCTTCAATATTATCCGGGCTTCGGCCACTGTCACCTTCCTTTTGATTTTTCGCGAAGGGATCATGTTTCCCAGAATATCCTGCAGGTTTACTCCCATTTCCTCCATTCCCTGCCCGGTAAATATTTCGAGCACGGGCGGCCGCCGGTCCTCGATCTCTACTTCCACCAGTTTCTCTTCCAGTTCGCCCCTTTTCAGCTTTTCCAAGACCAGCTTCTGCTGCTCTTTCGCCTGATGCAGGCGCTCCTGGAAATCGGCATCCTCAACATTTGCCTCTTCGGAAGAAAGAGATGTGGAGGAAAACAAAAATCCCAAGGGATTAACCTGGCGGCGCTTTTTCCGGGGGAGTGGAGCAAGCAGTTCCACCAGCCTCTCTTCAGCCGCCCGGGCCGCTTTTCCCTCCACTTTCTCCATCCGCTCGTTTTGGACAATCCGGATCGCCGTCTCCACCAGATCCCGGATCATCGATTCCACATCGCGTCCCACATAACCGACTTCGGTAAATTTGGTCGCCTCGACTTTTACAAAAGGAGCATTCACCAGGCGGGCCAGGCGGCGGGCTATCTCGGTCTTGCCTACTCCCGTCGGCCCGATCATGATGATATTTTTCGGGATTATCTCTTCCTGCATCTCTCCGGCCAGCTGCTTACGGCGGTAGCGGTTGCGCAAGGCTATCGCAACGCAGCGCTTCGCATCTTCCTGGCCAACGATATAGCGATCAAGTTCAGCCACGATCTGGCGGGGGGTTAAATTGTCCCCGGACATATATGCGCCAACTCCTCTACAGCTCTTCTACTATGATGCGGTCATTTGTAAAAACACAAATCTCAGAGGCGATTTTAAGAGCCTCCCGAACAATTTCTCCCGGCTCCAGATCGCTGTATCTGGACAAAGCCCTGGCCGCGGCAAGCGCGTAAGGCGCCCCGGAACCGACGGCGGCAATATTATCATCGGGCTCGATAACCTCGCCGGTGCCTGAGATGAGCAGCAGCGCTTCCTTGCTGGCCGCCAGCAAAAGCGCTTCCAGCCGGCGAAGCACCCGGTCGGTCCGCCACTCCTTGGCCAGCTCCACCGCAGCCCGGATAAGATTACCCTGGAAACTTTCGAGTTTCGCCTCCAGCTTCTCACATAGTGTCAAGGCATCGGCCACCGATCCGGCATAACCGGCAATAACCTTGTCTTCGTAAAGGCGCCGCACTTTTTTGGCGCCGTGCTTAATCACCGTGCTGTTGCCGAAGGTAATCTGCCCGTCACCGGCAATGGCTACCCGGTCACCTTTTTTCACGGCGATTATTGTTGTCCCCTGGAACATGATTCACCTCTTTAATCGCCCTCGATTATACTGCGCGGGTGCGTCTTCCGGTATACTTCCCAGAGGTGCCCCCTGGTAATATGTGTATATACCTGCGTGGTCGAAACGCTGGCGTGCCCAAGAAGCTCCTGGACTACTCTCAGGTCAGCTCCCTGCTCAATTAAGTGAGTGGCGAAGGAATGCCGTAACGAGTGGGGGCTCAACCCCACCTTGTGAGAAACCTTACGGACATATTTCCTAAAAATATAGCGCACCCCGCGGTCAGTTAAGGGGCCGCCACGACGGTTGAGAAACAGTTTTTCTGTTTTCGCCTCACACTCTCCGCCTGCTGCCAGCAGCAGCGGCCGGACCCGGTTTAGATATTCTTTCAAGAAAGCGGCGGCGATCCTTCCCATGGGAACGATTCGCTCCTTGCTCCCCTTGCCGGTTACCTTAACCAGGCGTTCTTCCAGGTTGCAGGAAGAGGTATCCAGACCGGTAAGTTCGCTGATCCGCAAACCGCTGGCATAGAGCAGCTCAAGCATGGTCCGGTCACGGTAGCCGAGAAGGGTGTTGCAGTCAGGCACCTCCAGCAAAGTTAAAACTTCGTGGAAATAGAAAAACTGCGGCAGCTTCTTCTCCTGCCGGGGCCTGGAAACATTGCTCCAGGTACCCTTCTCCAACTCGCCTTCCCGCTGTAAAAAACTCAAAAAAGAACGCACCGCCGAAAGTTTACGCGCTGCCGAGCTGCGGGTATAACCGTTCTCCTTTAGCCGGGCCAGGTAGCGGCGAAGCATGTGATGAGTTGCTTCCCGGACCGGGCCGTCCCCTGAAGTGACCAGGGATAAAAATTGAATAATATCGTGTCGATAACTTTGCAGGGTTAGAGGTGAAACATTTACTTCTACCTCCAGGTAAGCAAGAAAACGCTCCAGCTGTTCATCCACCAATGGCACCCTCAGTAAATATTAGCATAACATTTCCACATATGCAAGCAAAATGCCTTTTTCAAAGATTGGTGCTATTTGTCATTTTATCAGGTAAATTCCGCCTGGGGTCGAAGGCGGCAGATAAATTTATTGCTCCGCCGCGGCTTCTTGCGGGCGGTCAGCCTTGTAACCGCATTCTTTGTTGGAGCAGCGGATCCCCTTGCCACTGCGCCGGCCGGCCTGCACCATGAGTGACCCGCACCTGGGGCATTTTTCCGGCAGAGGCTTATCCCAAACAGAGAAGTTGCACTGCGGGTAATTGCTGCAACCGTAAAAGATCCTGCCCTTCTGACTGCGCCGCTCGACCAGCATGCCTCCGTCCAGGGGGCAAGGGACTCCCGTTTGGCGAACAATATTTTTTGTAAATTTACATTCAGGATAGCCCGGGCAGGCCAGGAACTGCCCGAACCGGCCGTGTTTGTAAACCAGGTTTTGGCCGCACCGGGGACAGCTTTCCTCGCTGACCCTGGCGGCAAGTTCAACCCTTTCCATCTCCCGCTCCGCTTCCTGGAGCTGTTTGTTGAATGATTCGTAGAATTTATGCAGAACTTCGTTCCGCTCGAGTTCGCCCTCTTCAATCAGATCCAGCCGCTCCTCCATGCGGGCGGTAAAATCAACATCGATAATTTCGGGAAAGTGCCGCTTCATCAGGTCGACAACAACATAGCCCAGCTCCGTGGGGGCAAATGCTTTTTTCTCCCTGACAACGTAGCCGCGGTTGATTATTGTTTCAATAATCGGCACATAGGTACTCGGCCGGCCGATCCCCTTCTCTTCCAGGGTTTTGATCAGCGAGGCGTCGTTGTAGCGGGGGGGCGGTTGAGTAAAGTGCTGCTCGGGTAGAAATTCCACCAGGAGCAGCTGCTGCCCTTCCTGCATGGGGGGGAGGATGGTTTCTTCCTCCTTGTCGTCAGCTTGGTATACCTTCAGAAATCCAGGAAAAATCAAGCTCGAGCCGGCGGCCTTGAAACCGTATTCCCCGGCGCTTATGTCAACCCGGACCTGGTCATAAATCGCGGGAGCCATCTGGCTGGCCACGAACCTTTCCCATATTAATTTGTAGAGGCGGGCCTGATCCCGGGTCAGGTAGGCCGCCACCGCCTGGGGCGTGTTGCTCAACGCTGTGGGGCGTATGGCCTCGTGAGCCTCCTGGGCGCTCTTGCGGGAGCGGTATTGCGGAGGCCGGGAAGGCAAATAATCGTCTCCGAACTGCCGGGCAATCAACTCTCGCGCCTCGGCCTGGGCCTGGGCGGAAATACGGGTGGAATCGGTGCGGATATAAGTAATTAGACCCGTGGTCTGCCCCCCGCCGAGATTGATCCCTTCGTAAAGCTGTTGGGCCAGGGCCATGGTTTTACGCCCGGTAAAGCCCAGCTTAGAAGAAGCTTCCTGCTGCAGGGTGCTGGTAATAAAGGGCGGCGCGGGCCTCCGTTTACGCCGGCTTTTTTTGATCCGCTCCACGGTAAAAGAGGTCCCGCTCAGTTCCTCGATGACCTTATCAGCCGCCTGCTTATCGGCCAGTTCTATCTTTTCACCGCGATAACGCTCCAGCATGGCCTTAAAGCGGGTATCGGGACCGTTGGCCTGCAGGAGCGCCTCCAGCGTCCAGTATTCTTCTTTCTTAAACTCATCGATTTCTTTCTGCCGTTCGCAGATCAAGCGCAGGGCCACCGACTGAACTCGCCCGGCGCTGAGCCCGCTGCGAACATTGCGCCAGAGCAGGGGGCTGATCTGGTAGCCCACGAGGCGGTCAAGGATGCGGCGAGCCTGCTGGGCATCAACCCGGTTCATGTCCACCCGGCGCGGCTGCTTGAATGCTTCCTTTACTGCAGTCCTGGTGATCTCGTTGAACTCAACCCGGCAGGGATCTGCGAAATCCATATTGAGAGCCTGGCTGATATGCCAGCAGATTGCTTCGCCTTCGCGATCCGGGTCCGCAGCCAGGTAGATCCGCTCCGCTTTCTTTCCTGCCTCTTTCAGCTGCTGCAAGATCTTCCCCTTGCCGCGAATGGTTATATATTGCGGCGTAAAATTGTTGTCCAGGTCAATCCCCAGCTTGCTTTTCGGAAGATCGATCAGGTGCCCCTGTGAAGCCAGCACCCGGTATTTTGAACCCAGAAATTTTTTTATCGTGCGAGCCTTGGCCGGTGATTCGACAATCACCAGGTAACCGCTCATAGCTCTTCCTCCATTCAACATCAATGCTATCACTCGTGTATCTTATCATAAACTATCTCCGGATAAAATATTTGCCGGGCAACTGGCGAACAAGCCCTTTCAACTCCAGGCTTATGAGATACGCCCCGGCCCGGGCCGCATCTGCGCCGCTAAGGCGCACAATCTCATCAATATGCAATGGATGGTAGGGAATTAGCTCCAGAAGACGCCTTTCAGCGTCCTCCAGAGCATCTATTTTTTGCTCTTTTGCACTCGCCGCCGCCTCTGCTGCAGCGGAGCCGCCTGCTGCTGAGATGCCCAGTTCTTCGATGATATCCTCCGCCGTTTCAACCAGGCGGGCCCCCTCTTTGATTAGCCGGTGGCAGCCGCGGCTGTACGGGCTGCCCACGTTTCCGGGGACAGCAAAAACTTCGCGATTCTGATCCAGGGCGTAAAAGGCGGTGATCAGGGCGCCGCTCTTCTGCGAGGCTTCGACCACGACGGTGCCCAGGGCCAGGCCGCTGATGATCCGGTTTCGCCGGGGAAAATGCTGGGGCAGGGGCGGGGTGTCGAGGGAAAACTCGCTTATGACCGCCCCGCTATTAATGATCTGCTCCATCAAATCCCTGTTGGCGGCAGGATAACTGCGCTCCACGCTGCAGCCGAGAACGGCGATAGTACGCCCCCCTGCTTCCAGGGCCCCCTCATGCGCCGCCGTATCGATGCCCAGGGCCATTCCGCTGACTACGGTAAAGCCGGCGGAAGCCAGGTCCGCCGCCAGGCGTGAGGCCACCTCCCTGCCGTAAAAAGTACAGCGCCTGCTTCCCACAATGGCCACAGCCTGGCTGTCTCTTTCAAGCCACCGGCCACGGCAGTAAAGCAGCGGCGGAGGCTGGGGGATCTCCTTCAGCAAAGGGGGATATTCCGGAGAATTTAATGAAAGGCAGACAATATTTAGCTGCTGCAGCCGCCGCCACTCCCGCAGCGGGTCGATGCGGCGGCTCTCTTCGAGCAGACGCTCCACAAAGCCCTTCAGCTCGGGGATATCAACAAGCCCGGCCGCTGCGGCATGCCAGGCTTCCCTGGAAGAACCGCAGCGTTTCAGCAAAGCTGCAATGCGCACCGGGCCTAAAAAAGAAACCCTGTTCAGAGCATTTAGATAAATCAATTCCTCTTCCATAATCTTTTCAAGATGCCGTTCCTGTTGAAACCGGTATTGCAGCCGGAATAGGACGGGTGCCTTGAACGATGCTTTCCGGATCAATCCCCCGCTTCTCTGTTATTGTACTTGATAATCCGGTTTTCCCATGTCCGGATCACGGCAGTATCATCGCCTATCCAGAGCAGATACTGCGGCAACAGGGGCACTTTGCCGTAGCCCTTTGGCGCGTTAAGAATGTAGGTAGGGATGGCCATTCCGGTGGTATACCCCCGGAGATGCTCCATTACCTTTAAACCCTCTTCAATCTTTACCCAAAAATGGGCCGTTCCCTTAACTCTTTTCGGATGAAAAATATAGTAGGGGCGGACCATGATCTTCAGCAGCTCCTGGTTTAGCTTGCGCATGACAAAGGGGTCGTTGTTTACCCCTTTCAAGAGCACCGCCTGGTTCCCCAGGGAAACGCCGGCCCGGGCCAGCTTGAAGCAGGCTTCCTGCGCCGCCGGAGTTACTTCAAGAGGGTGGTTGAACTGGGTGTTGACATAAAGCGGCAGGTGGCGGGACAAAATTTCGCAGAGCTCATCATCGATCCGGAAGGGCAGCGTTACCGGGGTGCGCGTCCCGAAGCGCTTGATCTCCACATGGGGAATCTGGTCGAGCTGCTCCAGCAGCCAGGCAATGCTGCTGTTGTCGAGCATGAAGGCATCTCCGCCGGTAAGAAGGACATCCCGGATCTCCTTGTTGCTGCTGACATAGTCCAGCGCCGCCATGAGATCGCGGCGCGGTGTAGCCAGGTCTTTTTCACCGATATTCCGCCGCCTCTGGCAGTGCCGGCAGTACATGGCGCACTGGTTGGTTACGTTGATAATCAGGCGATCGGGGTAGCGCCGCGTTACCGCCGGGGCGGGCGAAGTGTGTTCTTCATCCATGGGATCGCTGGTCCCGATATGATCTGCGCATTCCGGCAGCGACGGGATCGCCTGGCGGCGGATGGGGTCGGCTTTATTTTGCGGATCCATCAAGCTGAGATAATATGGCGATACCGCCCAGCGATAAATTGATCCGGTCTGCTCGATCTCTTCCAGCTGCTGCGGACTTAAAGTTAGATATTTTTTCAATTCTGCCGCAGTAGTAACACGTTTTTCAAGATGCCAGCGCCAGTCCTGCCAATCTTCATCGGTGGCGCCCAAAAGCGATTTAATCCGCTCCTGGTTTTCCAGGATCCGCCGCCATTGCCCAAAGCCCGTGGGAATATCCGGCAGCGCCTGTTCATAATTAAGGATAGTCTTCTTTAGCTCTTCGGCTCGCCGGAGGGCCGCTTTTCTGCTGTTGTTCTTCATGGTAATTTTCTCCTCCGGTTAATCTTTTCTAAATTCTTTTTGAGTATACCATACATTTTCTGGTGAATCAAAAAAATATCTCCCGGGTAGACATAAAAATTCCCCCTGCCGGGCTCAAGCAGGGGGATAACCTGGCCTTTGATTCTGTAAAAGCTGCTATGCCCCGCTCCCGGAATCAGGGAGCGGCCAGGAGACCATTATAATTTTCTCGATCAGCTCTACCGCATGGGCCACATCGCCGGCATCGACCATCTCTGAGGGTGAATGGACATAACGGCAGGGGATGGATATGGCCCCGGAGGGGACCCCTTCACGGGAAAGGTGAATCGCTCCGGCATCGGTCCCCCCGCGCTCCAGGACCTCGAGCTGGTAAGGAATTTTATGTTTCTCGGCTGTCTCAATCATGAGCTCGCGCACCCGGGGATGGCAGAGCACAGACCTGTCTTTTACCTTTATCGCCGGCCCCTGGCCCAGGCTCACCGCCATCAGCGGCGCCTCCGGGGTGTCGCCCACCAGGGTTACATCGACGGCAAAACCGTAGTCTGGCTCGAGCCGGTAAGCGGCGGTGGTGGCACCGCGCAGTCCCACCTCCTCCTGCACCGAAAAAACGAAGCAGACCCCCTGCGGCAGCGATCCGGGCAGCCGGCGGGCCGCCTCTACGAGAACGGCGCAGCCGATGCGGTCATCCATGGCTTTGGCCATGTAGCGCCCTCCCAGATTCACAAAGGGCTGATGGAGGCAGGCCATGTCGCCGATGCGGATATGCTCCCTTGCTGCAGCGGCTCCGGCCGCTCCGATATCGAGATAGAGTTTGGGCCAATCCAGTTCTTTCAATGCCTTGATCTTCTCATGGTAAACAGTGCCGGTGACACCGTTTTTAAAGCTCAACCGCTGCCCCACCAGCAGGTGCGGGGCGACGCCGCCTATGGGGGCAATGCGCAGGAAGCCGTTGTCGTCGATATGGGTCACAATCACCCCGATCTCATCCATGTGCGCGGAGAACATCAGCAGCGGGGCCGCTCCTTCCCGGATGGCAAAAAGGTTTCCCAGGTTGTCGGTAAAGGTGCGGTCAACGCTGTCTTTGATCTTCTCTTCAATCAACTCTCTAACGGCCGCCTCTTCTCCGGAAGGGCCGTAGGCCTCAACCAACTCCTTAATCAATGTCTCCATTTTATTTATCGCCACCTCGTTAAATTTTTTCATGCCGTCGCTTCAAGCCAGGCCCGCACCAGCGAGACAGTATGCTGCAGGTCGCTTTTTTTCAGCACGCTGCAGGGCGAGTGAATATAGCGGCAGGGCACCGCCACCACACCGGCCTTGACACCTTCCCTGCTGAGAGCAATGGCTCCGGCATCGGTGCCCCCGCCGGTAAAGCGGCGGAACTGAAAGGGAATCTTGGCCTTTTCGCCGGCCTCGATCAAGCCCTTGAAGATCTCCCGGTTGACGATAATGCTGCGATCCATGAAGCTGATTGCCGGACCGGAGCCCAGCATCGTGGCGCTGCGCTCCTTCTCCGTGTCGGGAGTATCCGCGGCGGCGGTAGCCTCTACGGCAAGAGCATACTGGGGCTGCAGGGTATAGGATGCCACCCGCGCTCCCCGCAAGCCTACTTCCTCCTGCACCGTGAAAGCGGCGTCAAAGGCCGGACCGCCTTTTTCCAGCAGCAGCTCCAGAAGAACGGCGCAGCCGGCGCGGTCGTCGAAAGCCTTGCCGCGCAGGCAGCCGTCGCCGAAGGGAGTGCAGGCAGTGTCAAAGGAAACATAAGTTCCGATCTGCACGTGTTTTTCGGCTTCATCCTTGTTCCTGGCCCCAATATCGATATAAAGTTGATCCAGTTCGAAGGGCTTTAGACGCTCCTCCGGTTTCTGCAGGTGAATGGCCTTGGAGCCGATCACGCCGGGTATCCTATCATCGCCGACGCGCACCCTTTTGGAGACCAGGACCCGGCTGTCGATGCCGCCCACGGGGCGGAATTTGAGATGGCCGCTTTTTTCAATGGAGGTGACCATGAGGCCGACCTCATCCATGTGCGCGGCAAGCATGACCCGGCGGGAACCTGAACCGCTCCCCTTTTTGCGCACCAGCAGATTGCCCAGGGTGTCGGTTTGCCACTCCAGCGCATGGCCCTGCAGCTGCTCAATAATCGCCTCGCGGACCGCCTTCTCGTTGCCAGAAACCCCGGGCAGGTTGGAAAGTTTTTCTAGAAGCATGCCAATCCCTCCACGAACGGGCGATCCAGGCTGCGGGCAAAAGCGGCCAGCAGCCGCCCGGTATTGATAAGGTCATCAAGGCTCAGCATCTCCACCGTAGTATGCATATAGCGCAGCGGTATGGAGAGCAGCGCAGCGGGAATGCCCTCCCGCGAGACCTGGATAACCCAGGCGTCAGTGCCTGGAACGCCGGTATCGGCCTCGCGCTGGATGGAAAAGCGATTATCACGAGCTAACTCTTCAAGACGGGCAGTCAACGCAGGATGGAAATTGGGTCCTACGGCAATTGCCGGCCCCCCACCCAGTTCAAAAACATCGGGAGGGGTCAGCCCGGGGGCTTCGCCGTGAGTCACATCAATAGCTACCGCCAGGTCCGGAACGAGGCCGTAGGCGGCGGTAGTAGCGCCGCGCAGCCCCACCTCTTCCTGGACACTGGCCACGAAATAGATATTGGCCCGGTGGCGGGCAGCGGCAAGTTCCGCGGCGCAGATGACCAGCGCGGCCACGCCGGCGCGGTCGTCGAGAGACTTTCCGGCGATATTTTTCCCGGCGGTCATGGCCAGCGGCGGCGCGTCAAAAGAGACCAGGTCGCCGATGCGCACCTGCTTCTCCGCCTGCTCTTTGGTCAAACCGATGTCGATAAAGAGATCCTCAAACTTCGACGCCTCCCGGCGTTCCTTCTCCGAGAGCAGGTGCGGCGCCTTGGCGCCGACAACCCCCTTGAGAAGAGTCCTGCCGTGGACCTCTACAGGCTGCCCGGGTAGAATCCGGGGGTCAATTCCGCCGACGCCGGTAAAGCGCAGCGCGCCCCCTTCTTCAATCTTGGTGACCATGGCGCCGATCTCGTCGATATGAGCCACCAGGGCCAGCGAGAAGGGCTCCTCGCCGGGCTTGTCTCCCTCTTTGAAAGCAATCAGGTTGCCCAGGCGATCCCGCCACACCCGGGTGACATAGCGCTCCAGGTGGCGGGAAGCCGCCGCAGTGGCGCTCTCCTCGCTTCCGGATATACCGACAGCAAAAGAGAGCTCCATGACCAATTCTTTTACCTCTTCTTCTTTCATCAAGCCAACTCCCTTTAAAATATTCTTTCCTCGAGGGTCGCGGTTAACCGGTAAATCCTTTCCGCCAGCGCTTCGGTTAGTGTCCCCATCCCACAGGAGGGTGTAACCAGGTAACGGCTCCGGACATAATCCTCCTCGGCGCCCTGCTTCACCAGCGCCTTCATCTGTGAATCAAGAAGCCTTTGCAGCGATGCGAGATCTTCCTGCAGGACTTTATCCGAAGAGGGAACGATGCCCCAGGCCAGGGCGCCCCCCCGGGCGAAAAAGGGATTTAAAAGATTTGCGTAAACCAGCAGCGAAGAAAAATATTCGTAAGCATCAAAGTTAATCAGATCCAGCGACAGCCCGGTCAGGAGCGACCAGTCCGTTCCGGCACAGCTGTGCAGCCCGGTAATTCCTCCGGTGGCGCGGATTGCCGTGAAGATTTCCTCCAGCGAAGACTCGATCTCCGGGCGGCCCAGGGCCACCGCCGTGGAGCTGCCGTAATTGTAGAGGCCCGGTTCGTCGACGAATATAATCACCGGACGGCCCAGTTCCTGCAGCTGCCGCAGCTGCCAGCGGGCCGCCGCAGCCAATGTTTTAACAATAATTTCCCTTAAAGCGGGATCATAAAAGGAAGGCTTGCCTTCCGGATCGGTAATTCTGAAGCCGGCAGTAATGGGCCCGGTCAACTGTCCTTTAAGGTAAAGGGCTTCCAGGGGCTGCCGCGCGCAGCGCTCCATAAACGCGTAAAATCCGGCGGCGCTCTCTTCCGTGAAGGCAAATTCAGCAACTTCATCTGAATCCTCGGCAGCGAGCAGCAGCTCGTAGTATTCGAGACAGCGCTTCTCCCAGTGGGGCTCGTCGAGACAAAAATAGGGAATTCCGTTGGGCCGGAGCGCCACCAGGCCTCGCGACAAAAGGGGCGCCAGGTATTGCGAAACCAGCCCCTCCGCGTCGCCCCGCCGGGGCAGCTGGGGCCAGTGAGGTATCTCCTTAAAATATGTAAAGATTAAATCCAGGGCGGCATCGGGGCCGGAATGAGGCATGCTCCCGATCCCTGTGGCCCGTCCATAGAGCTTTTTCAGCGACATCTCGCACCCCCTTAACATTATCTTCTCCTTAAACTGTTAAAGAAAGCAGGCTTCCGGCTGGCCGGCCGGTTAATGAAGCCGGCTATTGCGGAATGTAAATGCTTCTGGCGTGCACATATTCGGTGCTTCCCTTCAGGAGAAGCTGCTCCGGGCTCTTGGTGTAAAATATGAGCCCCTTGTAGCTGGTCAAGTAATGGCATCTTGTCCCCAGGAATCTGCTCACGGAGATGACCACCAGGGGCTTATCCACCTTGTCGACGATTTTACAAAAATCTTCCGGCACAACCCTGACGATGGCCCCGCTGGCCTTGATCGCCTGGGCAATGGCCGCCGCAGCCGCAGCACCATTGGTCATATCTTTCACCACCCTTTCTGGGATTATCGCCTATGATTTTCATCTATACTCCAGCCCCCGCCCCGCCGGCAGAAAATTGGGACACCGGGGACGTACCTGTTTGTCCCATTTTAAAGAATAAATTAGAAGCCCCATAAAGCCTCTTCTGCCAAAACCGGGGTGAAGCATTCCTGCGGCAGCTCTTTCAAGAAGAGGGAGGGGCCTCCGGACTGCAGGCCGTAGCTGCGGTTGTTCTCCCAGTAGGTGCTCAGGCAAAGATAGCGCTTTGCCCGCGTCACCGCCACGTAGAAAAGGCGGCGCTCTTCGTCCAGGTCCTCATATTCGGCGCGGTAGCTGGGGAAGACGCCATCGTTAAGGCCGATCACAAAAACCGCCTCCCACTCCTTCCCCTTGGCGCTGTGTACTGTAGAGAGGGTTAGAGAATCGCCGCCGGCATCTTCTAATGCAGCGCCGCCGTTAAATAGCGATTCATCCAGGGCCAGCGACTCCAAGAATGCGCCAAGCGAGGCGTAGTGAGCGGCATTTTCAGCCAGCCGCTCAATGCCCCTTAATCTTTCGTCATATTGATCCGGGTAGCTCTTGCGCAAAATCCCGTCGTAGCTGCAGTTCATGATCAGCTTAATCAGCCCGGCCACACTCTCTTT
>JAKPEE010000113.1 GCA_029552125.1 Bacillota bacterium
CAAAGAATGGGGAACCAAGCGTTATATGAGTATGAGACATCTTGAGGAACTGAGTGCCATGGATGGTTCAAAAGTAACTGCTGGTTAACTGATGCCTACCAGGCGGGTAAATGAATTTGCGAAAAATTATTGACGGTACCCGCTTGAAGACAATGCGATCCTCTGGAATATAACGATCCACGATGAAGGGACCGGTGCCGTTGAACGTGGTGTTGAAGTCGGTTTGATCGGCATCAACGATTAAAGCATGGTAGTCGAAGAGGTCCATCAAGAAGTCGGGGTTGGGGTTTTCCAGTTGAAAAACAACAGTATAATCATCCGGGGTGGTAATGTCTACAATGTTGGCGTAGGTGGTCACGGTGGCTGCGCCTATTTCGGGGTCGCGCAGGCGGTCAAAAGTAAACTTAACATCCCGCGAAGTCATCTCTTTGCCGTCGTGGAATTTGATCCCCTGGCGCAGCTTAAAAGTCCAAAGTAGGCCATCTTCACTAACATCCCAGCTCTCGGCCACGCTGCGGTTGGGATCCGGCCTGTTTTCTTCGTCGACAAAGACGAGGTACTCAGCCCATTGCCGGGCGATGTGTTCGTCGGCCACGGTGCTCAGGAATGCCGGGTCCGTGTTGGTCGGCGCATAATAGGCAAACCTGAGTATGCCGCCGTACTTGGAGCCCTCTTCCTCCCCTACCTGCTCGCCTTCCGGCTCTTTCGGCCCGCAAGAAGTGAGCAACAGGCCGGCCAACAACAGTAGCACCACTAATAAAACACTTCTTTTAACCAAAATCTTGCCCTCCTTTTATTGCTTCTTTTGGGTATACAAGCGAACCTTTTAACGCTAACGGGCTGCGTTCACCCCCTTTTATCTGCAACCTTACCAGATCTAACTCTATAATAAAAAATTTAAATTTAAAAGACAATTTTCACCCGGAGACAGAAAAAAGCACGCGGAATTTTCACCGGTGCTCCCTCATGTCTAGTAACTATGAGCAGCAGCAGAATAGCAAAATAATATTTAAATTTTTCTTCAATATTGATCCTAACTTAAATATGCACTGCTGTCAAGATCACTATTACATCAGGCTGCAGCGGCAATTGGATCAATGAGTGGCCTTATTCTGAAAATAATTATAACAATTTTCAGCGATAAATGTCAATGATTCGCCAAAACCAAAGGTTCTTCGACGCCTGAACAGCCACGGGCCTCCCCAATCTTCAATCAGAAAATAAGGTGACCAAATAGCTGCATGGAAAAATTTAAGGTTACAGCAGGAATCGCCACAGGGCCATCAATCCCATTCCGGTGAGGACGGTTATAAAAAGACTGCGGGAGAGATAGGCCACCAGGAATACCGGGAGCGATATCCACAGCCCGGGGTTGGCGGTAAAGCTCAACTCCATTTTTCCCGCCGGGGCCAGCAGCGCCGGGCCGAGCAGCGCGGCCAGAACAGCGGCGGGGATATATGAAAGCCAGCGAACCAGCGGCGCGGGCAGGCTGCGCCTGGCTAAAAGCAGTACCGGCAGCAGGCGCGGCAGAAAAGTCACCAGGGACATTAAAAAAACAGCCAAAGCGTACTGTGCCGCTGTCATTGAGTTTTCGCTCCCTTCTGCTGCTTTGTTTCAAGAAAAGCCCCTGCGCTTGCCGCGATCAGGGTAGCCAGGATTACGTGCCAGTGCCCCAGGCCGCCCGCAAAAAAGGCCATGGAGAGGGCGGCAGCCAGAAGGGCGATCACCGCCCGGTTCCAGCTTTCCAGTTGCATGATTAATAAGGCGATAAACATGGCCGGCAGGGCATAATCGAGGCCAAAAAGTTTAGTATCCACCGGAAGGCGGCCGCAAATCCAGGCCCCGGCCAGGGTGCTGACTACCCAGGACAGATGGGACGATAGATTAAGGGCTACGAGATAGGCAACCGGCGGGGTGCCGTGGCGCCTGAAATAGGTGCTGTGTACCGCAAAGGTTTCGTCGGTTAACTCGTAGCAAAAAAGGACCTGCTGCCAGCGTTTCAACCGGCCCAGGTATGGGGCCAGGTAAGCGCTCATTAACAGGTGGCGCAGGTTGACCAGGAAAACGGTAGCCGCCAGGGTCAGCGGTCCCGCTCCTCCTTCAATCAGGCCTACAGAGATGAGCTGGGCCGATCCGGCAAAAACAAAAACAGACATGGCCGCGGCGCTGCCTGTGCCCAGCCCGGCGGTGGCGGCCAGGACACCGAAGGCAAAGCCAATGGGAAAATAGCCCATGATAATGGGAAGCGCGGCGGCAATCCCCTGCAAGGCCGGTTTGAAAACTGTTGATTTTTCCAGGGCCCGTCTCTGAGCAGAAATCTTTTCTGGTTCCTCCCGGTAGATTGCTGAAAATATAAAAAAAATAATTCGCCGGGGCCGGCAAAATTCCTTTAACTAAATAGAACGGTAAACCGGGATCTCGCCTGGCCGCAAACGCACCGCCTCCCCGAAGTGGGCCGGCCCCGATCAAGGCACCGGCAGCATTCCCGCCAGGGCGGCCACGGTAAATGGAAGTGCTTTGGTCCTCCACAACAGGTGTATGCGAACTGGCTGCCGGAGCATCTTTAATTTTGCAGAAAAAGGGCCCGGCCAACCGCAGAGGTGTGGCAGAAGCACTTGCTGAAATGGGGTTGCTCTGGAGAAGTTGATCGTTATAGCTGAATTTTGCAGCCTTGAAGCAATAAAAGCGGCGGTTGAGTCGGGCCTGGGCGCCCCCTTGATCTCAAAACGGGACATCACCAGAGAACTGAAAAAAACCTTCCGATGTTGTGCATTAAAAGGGTCAGGCTTAAACGCAATATTCCTGCCCCTACTTCAGCGCACCACGGGCAAACAGAAGCAGCTTTCCGGTCTATGCAATTTGCTGCAGAAGAAATGGAAAGATCCACACTGAACAATCGCGGTTAGTGCTTGATGGTAAGTGCTTGGCGGTAAGATGTTATGCCACTGGATCAGGCTTGCTTATAGACAATGTCACCCTGTCTGACCTTTTCCTCTACCTTCAAACCGACCAGATCGCCAGGTTTGGCCACATCAATATTACGGTGATCCACCTGCATGGATTTAACCACCTGCTCTGTCTCTGTTTTGGGGCCGACAATTTTGATCAGCTCCCCTACTTTCAGTTCGGCTGACAGTTCCAGAATGGCCACCGCTATTTTGCTGTAATAATGGTTAACCCGTCCAATCTCTTCCCATTCCATGGCCTACATCACACTCCCCGCTTTGATGATTAATCTCATGGAAGTGATTCTACGGATACCAGATATATCCTGCCTGGAGAAGGTAAAAATATTTACCTTTGCGAGAATGATCCAATCCAATCGAGGGAAAAGTATAGGTTGAGAAAGGGGGTGAACCAGTGGAAACCGCTAGACCGCTTATTATCAAATATATTTACATCGCTGCTATAACCATAATTTTCTTGACCTATCTGCAGGTTCCCTCCGTCGCCCTGGGCACTTCCCTGATCCTCTCCGTGTTTATTGCTCTGGCGCTTTACTTTGCCGGAGATCGGTTTCTGCTGCCGCGCTTTGGCACAGTGGCTTCCGCCATAGCCAATTTTGTTATCGCGGCGGTTATATTTTCCCTGGCCAATGCGTTTGTTCGTGAACCTGTGACCACGGGCACAATCCTGGCCGCCTCGGCGGTAATCGGTGTGGCCGAGTGGTTTTACTTCCGTTACGCGCGCAGTGAAGTCACACCGGCCACGGAAGGTGAAGATTTCAGCTCATTTGCGGAATTCTTAGGGGAACCGGCCCCGGGAAATGAAGAAGAAGGAAACCCGGGTGCAGAAGGTGACCAGCCCCAAGAACACCAGGACCAACCGGACAACCCCGGGAGTGAAGGATAATGGGCGGACTTTAGTCCGCTCCGGATCACGATAGCCGCATCCGGCGCCGGTGCGGCTATTTACTTCACCCTGGTCGATGGAAAGACTGGAGAAGATTTAAGCCGGTACCGGTCCGGCACCTGACAAGGAGCAGCTATGAAGAGCAATGATCAGAAACAAAATAACGGGCGCCCGGCTGTTATGGAGCCGGAAACACCGCCCGATCCCTCGGTAAGGCGTTTTCTGACAGCGGTCCTCCCCCAGGTATCGCGGGAGCTTAAACGCTGGGGCAAAAAGCTTGATGATTGCAGCGACTGGTCCCTGCTCAGGCAGGCCGTCCTCAGCCTGCGGCATAAAAAGTTCCATTCGCAAGGAGGTTGTTTTTATGCCCTTTACAACCCCCGCTATTCCAGGCAACTGGTAAAGCTGATCGTAGCCCTGCAAACCATTAGTGATTACCTGGACAACCTCTGCGACCGGGGCGGCATCTATGATGAAGCAGCCTTTCGCTGCCTGCATCATGCCATGCTGGACGCCCTGAGCACCGGGCCGCCTCCAAAACGTGATTACTACCGTTTCTACCATGCCCGCAATGACGGCGGTTACCTGCAGGCGCTGATCGAAGAATGCCAAAGCATCGTCTCCACCCTTCCCTCCTACCCCGTGGTGCAGGGCGAGGTGTTGCGGCTGATTGCCCTGTACAATGACTTGCAGGTTTATAAACACCTGCACCCCCAGGTACGCCAGACCCGCCTCAAGCGCTGGTTCCGCGAAAAGGGCACCGCTTTCTCCCCGGCCATCTACTTCTGGGAATTCGCCGCCTCGTCAGGCTCAACCCTGGCCGTTTTCGCCCTGCTCGGCGCTGCGGCTTCGCCGCAAACAACGCCTGAAGATGTGCGCCGCCTGATACGGGCCTATTTCCCCTGGATTTGCGGCCTGCATATTCTTCTGGATTACTGGATCGATCAGGAAGAGGACCGCAAAGGCGGCGACTTTAATTTTGCCGCCTGCTATCCTTCCCCCGAGCTGGCGGCGCTGCGGCTGCACCTTTTCTTAAAAAAATCGCTGGAAGGGGCTTCCCGCCTGCCGCACCCCTCCTTCCACCGCACCATCATCCGCGGCCTGCTGGCCGTCTATCTTTCCGATCCCAAGGTGGCCCGGCAGGGGTTCGGGCCAACCGCCCGCTCCCTTCTCGATGCCGCCGGCGCGGAAACCAAGTTTTTTTACCGCCTCTGCCAGCTCCTGCGCCGGGCCGGAATCCTGTAGCCGCCCTTCTTAAAAGAACTCAGCACTGCCGGCAGCTTACTTTTATGAAACTCTGTTTTACGGCAAAAAAAACGGGGGCTCCATTTTGAGGCCTCCGCCTGTATGTAATTATTTTCCCGCCGGCCAACCTTTTATAAGTAAGGCGAAACCTTGTCAGCCAGCGCCTGTTTGGACATGGCCCCGGAAAAGCTGTCCACAGCCTCCCCGTTTTTAAACAAAATCATAGTGGGTATGCCCATGATATCAAAACGGGAAACCAGGCCGGGATTTTCATCTACATTGACCTTGACCACTTTCAGACGGTTAGCGTACTCTTCGGCAAGTTCTTTCAACGCCGGAGCGATCATTTTACAGGGCCCGCACCACGGCGCCCAGAAATCGACCAGTACCGGCATAGAAGATTGTTCCACCTCAACCGCAAAGAGCGATTCGTCTATTTCTTTTACTTCGGCCAACTTTCATCACTCCACTACAAAATTTTATCTTGAACACAATGCCATTGTATACCAGGGTGTGGCATGGATCAACTGCTGACGGAAATAAATTCTTAAAACCTGTATTCTCCGGTGATAATACCGCCTGCCCTGTTAAAAAACCTCACCGGCCCGGGCCATTATAGCTTCCGCAATGTGGCTGAGACGGGTGCGGGCCGGGGTTTGCGGCAAAACCTGCAGGGCTTGCAGGGCCGCTCTCCTGGCCTGATCAGCCCTTCGCGCAGAATATTCCAGGGCGCCGCTTTCTCTGACCGCGCGGCGAATACTTTCTCGCAGCCCCGGAGATAATGACATCCGCCGGGTTTTAAGGGCTTCCAGTATCAGGCGGAAGCGTTCTTGCCGGCGAGCCAGGTAAATTAGAGGCAGCGTCATCACTCCCTGATCCAGGTCAGCCCCCACCGGCTTCCCCAGCTTCTCCGGATCGTCTTTAAAATCAAGAATATCATCGACAATCTGAAAAGCCTGGCCCAGATTAAAACCGTATTCACGCAACGCCCTGATATGCGCCGGCGCAGCCGCGCCTATCCTCCCTCCGGCCTCGCAGCAGGCCGCCAGAAATTGCGAGGTTTTAAGATAATTGCAGCGAAAATATTCCTGTTCACTGATGCTATAATCATAAGATTTCTCGAGTTGCAGCACTTCTCCCCGGCACAGCAGCATCACCGAGCGAGACATCAGGGGCAGCAGGTTCCAGTTCTGCTCCAGATCGCTGATCAGGTCAAAGGCCCGGGATAGCAGAAAATCTCCCACCAGGGTGGCTGACCGGTTACCCCAGCGGCTATGCAGGGTAGCCTGGCCGCGCCGCCTGTCCGCCCTGTCGATAATATCGTCGTGAACCAGTGAAGCGGTATGAATCAGCTCAACTGCTGCCGCCACACTGACCAAAGACCGGCGTTGCGAAGGATTTCTCTGTTCACCGGAAACCCTTCCAGAGAGAAGGACCAAAAGGGGCCTGATTTTTTTCCCGCCGGCCAGCAGCAAATGATCCACCATTTCCTGTAAATGGGGGAACGAGGTGGTTAGAGCATCCTTAATTAGCTGATCCACCTGCTGCAACAGCGGATCGGCGGCAGCACTGAGGGAAAGCACCGCTGGCGGCCTCCTAAGGTTTCCGGTAACAATATTCTTCCTGAAAAAGGACACAAACATACAGAGAAACTGTGTCCCCCGGGTACCGGACTCTAATTTCGACTGAATGCAGGGATAAGGCTTTTTATATGGAATTCTATAGGTTAAACAAATTTATGAACAGCAGACCTGGAGGTTAGCCTATGTGGAACCCGGAATATGAGGCCATGGATAGAGAAGAGTTGCAAAAACTGCAATACTTGAGGTTAAAGCATACCCTGGAGCGGGTCTACCAGCTGGTACCCCATTACCGCAACAGTTTTAAACGGGCGGGCCTGGAGCCGGGAGATATCCGCTGCCTGGAAGATCTGGCCAAGCTTCCCTTTACCGTGAAGGACGACCTGCGGGACAACTACCCCTACGGGCTCTTTGCCACCAGGCTGGGAGAAGTGGTGCGGATTCATTCCTCTTCAGGCACCACCGGCATCCCCACGGTAGTCGGCTACACCCGCACCGACCTGGAAATCTGGTCGGAGCTGATGGCGCGCACCCTTACCGCCGGCGGTGGAGGACGGGATTCGGTGGTGCACATCGCCTACGGTTACGGGCTTTTTACCGGGGGGCTGGGAGTGCATTACGGGGCGGAAAAAATCGGCGCCACGGTGGTGCCCATTTCGGGAGGCCAGACCAGGCGCCAGGTGCGGATGATGAAAGACCTGGGCACGACCCTGTTAGCCTGCACTCCCTCCTACGCTCTTTATATCGCCGAAACCATGGCCGAGATGGGTTTAACCCCCGGGGATCTGAAACTTCGCTCGGGCATTTTCGGGGCCGAACCCTGGTCGGAAAATATGCGCCACGTTATCGAAGAAAAGCTGGGCATCAACGCCTACGACATCTACGGCTTGAGTGAAATTATCGGTCCCGGCGTGGCTTACGAGTGCCCGGCTAAAAATGGCCTGCACTTCAGTGAAGACCATTTTATGCCCGAAATTATTGACCCCGCCACCGGAGAAGTGCTGCCGGAAGGGGCCACCGGCGAGCTGGTCATTACCACCATAACCAAAGAGGCGCTGCCGCTGGTGCGTTACCGGACCCGGGATATTACTTCTCTCAACCGGCAGCCCTGTCCCTGCGGCCGCACCCATACCCGGATGGCTAAAGTCAGCGGCCGCTCCGACGATATGCTGATCATCCGCGGTGTTAATGTCTTTCCCTCGCAGGTGGAAAGCATCTTGCTGGAGATTGGCCAGACCGCCCCCCATTACCAGCTTATTGTCGACCGCAAAGGTTCCCTGGATACCCTGGAAATATGGGTTGAGGTATCGGAGCAGATGTTTTCAGATAAGGTTAAGGGCCTGGAGCAGCTAGAAAAAGCGATTAAAACCGAAATAGACAATGTGCTGGGCGTTTCCGCCACCATTAAACTGGTGGAGCCGAAGACCATTCCGCGCAGCGAGGGCAAGGCCCAGCGGGTCATCGATAAAAGAAAGTTGTAGCGCCCGGCGCGGTTAAAACAGCCGCCGCCGGCAGGCAATCAGCAAAGGAGGAAACCGGTATGGTCAAACAAATCTCTATCTTCCTGGAGAATAAGTGCGGCCGGCTGGTCCGGGTGACCCAGGCCCTGGGCGAAGCAGGCATCAACATACGCGCTCTTTCCATCGCCGACACATCTGATTTCGGGATCCTGCGCCTGATCGTGGACCAGCCTGACAGGGCCCTGGAGATCCTCAAAGATAAAGGTTTCATGGCCACGGTCACGCAAGTAATCGCCGTGGAAGTGCCGGACATTCCCGGCGGCCTGGCTACCGTCCTTTCCTACCTGGAGCAGGCCTCGATTAACATTGAATATCTCTACTCTTTTCTGGAAAAGCCGGCCAAAGACGCTCTTATCCTTATGCGCGTGGAAAATATCGACGAGGCGCTGCGGGTCCTGCAAGAAAATAATGTCCCGGTAATTGACGGCGAGCGTATTTATACCCTGTAGTGCCGCCAGGGAAAGAGGCCTGGACTGCTGAGTCGAACTTGCCAGGCAGGCTATTTCACGGCAGAGCAGCGCTGCGCCCTGCAGATCAGGCCCCTGAAGCAGGCCGAAAACCAGGCCCGCCCCAACAACAGCCCTGCACGGTGCATTCTGGAAAGCGAGGTGGTTGGCCATGAGCGGCCGGGCAATTATGACCGGCAACGAGGCCATAGCCCGGGGCGCCTATGAGGGCGGGGTCCGGGTGGGTGCCGCCTACCCGGGCACGCCGAGCACAGAAATTCTGGAAAACCTGTCGCGCTATCCGGGGTTGAAGTGCAACTGGTCTCCCAATGAAAAAGTGGCGCTGGAGGTGGCCGCAGGCGCTTCCATGGAAGGAGCGCGCGTGCTGGTGGCGATGAAGCACGTGGGGGTCAACGTAGCCGCGGATCCATTAATGACCCTCTCTTACACCGGCGTGGGCGGCGGATTGGTCTTGGTCTCAGCCGATGATCCGGGCATGCACAGCTCCCAGAACGAGCAGGATAACCGCCACTACGCCCGCTTCGCCAAGATCCCCCTGCTGGAACCGGCGGACAGCCAGGAAGCCAAGGATTATGTTATAGCCGCGCTTGGCTTGAGCGAGCGCTTCGATACTCCGGTAATGCTGCGTACCACTACCCGCATCTCCCATTCGCGCAGTATCGTCACCCTTGGCGAGCGGGTGGAGCTGCCGGTGAACGGGTTTAAAAAGAATCCGGCCAAGTATGTCATGCTGCCGGGCTTTGCCCGCAGGCGCCACCCCCTGGTGGAGCAGCGCCTGGAAGCGCTGCGCCGCGAGGCGGAAGAAAGCCCCCTTAACCGCATCGAGCCCGGCGATTCCTCCCTGGGTGTCGTCTGCTCCGGCATCGCCTACCAGTATGTGCGCGAAGCGCTCCCCGGTGTTTCCGTGCTCAAGCTGGGCTTTGTCCATCCCCTGCCGCACCGGTTGGTCCGCCGCTTCGCCGCCATGGTCAAAGAAATAGTGGTGGTGGAAGAGCTGGATCCGTTCCTGGAGGAGCAGCTCCAGGCCCTGCACCTGGATGTACCGGTAAAAGGAAAAGCGCTCTTTTCCCTGCTGGGAGAGCTGGGCGCGGAACAGGTGCGAGAGCAGCTAGGGGGACAAAAACCGGAACTGATTACCGTGCGGGAGGAAATCCCGGGCCGCCCCCCGGTGATGTGCCCCGGCTGTTCGCACCGCGGTGTTTTTTATACCCTGAACCGGTTAAAGTTAAATGTAATGGGCGATATCGGCTGCTACACCCTGGGGGCCCTGCCGCCCCTGGAAGCCATTGATTCATGCATCTGCATGGGCGCCAGTATCGGTACCGCCTTAGGCATGGAAAAAGCCGATCCCGCTGCGTCGCAAAAAACAGTGGCGGTCATCGGCGACTCCACCTTCCTTCACTCGGGGATGACGCCCCTTCTGGACGCGGTCTATAACGGCGCCGCCATTACCGTGTTGATCCTGGACAACGGCACCACCGCCATGACCGGGCACCAGCACCACCCCGGCACCGGCTTTACCCTGCAGGGAGAGCCCGCGCCGGCGGTAGACCTGGAAGCACTGTGCAAAGGCCTGGGTGTGCGCCGCGTGGTTACCGCCGATCCCTTTGACCTGAAGCGGTTCCGGGAAATTGTCAAAGAAGAGCTGGCCGCCGGCGAGGTGTCGGTAATTATCGCCCGTCACCCCTGCGCCCTGCTCAACCGCGCTTTTAAGGAACCGCTGCAGGTAGACCCGGAGTCATGCAACGACTGTGGAAGCTGCCTGCGCCTGGGCTGCCCGGCCCTAAGCCGGCAGGACGGCAAAGCGGTCATTAACGAAAACATCTGCACCGGCTGCGAACTTTGCCGGCAGCTCTGCCGTTTTGAAGCCATCCAACCCCGGGCGGGAAAGAAAGAAGGTGCAGCGGATGCCTAAAGCCGATATTTTAATCTGCGGCGTGGGCGGCCAGGGCACTATCCTGGCCGGAAAAGTTATCGCTGCGGTTGGCCTGGCGGAAAACCTGGAAGTGAAAACCGCTGAAACCCACGGCATGGCCCAGAGAGGCGGCAGCGTCATCACCCATGTCCGCCTGGCGGAAAAAGTTTACTCACCCTTGATTCCGCCCGGCGACGCCGGCTTCCTGCTCTCGTTCGAGCAGCTTGAGGCGCTGCGCTGGCTTCCCCTTCTCTCTCCCAGGGGTACGGTTATCGTTAATACGCAAGTTCTGGAGCCTCTGCCGGTCCTGACCGGCCAGGCCGCGTACCCGGAGGGCATCCTTGAAGAAATCAAAAGCAAGGCCGGACGGCTCATTGCCGTGGACGCCCTGGCGCAGGAACCGGTGCGGCGCAACCCCCGCACCGTCAACACTATGCTGCTGGGCATCCTTGCTTCCCTGCTGCCCTTCCCCCGGGAACGCTGGCTTAATGTAATGGGGGAGCTAATTCCGCCGAAGCTGCAGGAAATCAACGCCCAATCCTTCGCGGCAGGATGGGAGCTTGCAGGCAATAATAGCTAGTACCCAGCCACGCCACTCCTTAGACGATTAGTAACATTTAATCTTTTAAATCCTCTAAGGGGCTGTCCCAAAAGTTGGTTGGGGCAGCCCCTTTCTGGTTTTCACTCCATACTGTTTCTCCTTTGAAAAGAGAGCAAAGGAGGATTAAAAAAAAGATGTGGCAGACCCGAAGCTAAGGAATAGCAAATAACTTTTCAATATTAAATGAAAGCCCCGGGAAGCCGGGATGGCTGAAGTGGCCCGCGTCAGTTCGGGCTACCGATACATAGAGCCCATCTTTCAACTCATATGCTTCAATAAATCCGCCTTCCGGGTCTAAGATCCAGTAATGGGGAACTCCCGCGGCCTGGTAATGGTTTAGCTTCATCACCCGATCCTTTCTGCTGGTAGAAGGTGAGACAATCTCTACGATTAGTTCAGGCAGGACATCAACGGGTGCATGTTGGGCCAGGCGGTTGCCGGGCCAGTAAAGCAGATCCGGTTGCACCACATAATACTCGCTTAAAGATAGATCCAGGGGAGCATAAAATACCTCGCCCCCGGGATCTACCTCATTAAAATAATCCTCCAGGAGGCGATACATTCTTTTGGAAACCCGTTGATGGTGCAGGGAAGGGGAAGGGTCCCGTGTCAACATTCCGTCAATAATTTCATAACGAAATCCGGGTTCTTCGGGTAGGGCAACATAATCCCGATAGGTAAGCTTCTTATGGGGCCGGTATGAAGTAGGTTCTTCCCTGGCAAAAACAGCGGCATCCCCGGAGAGGGCCTTCAAAACCTTTTCTTTGTTATAGCGGTACTGCCTTCTGCCAATCTCAACAAAGGGAATTCTCTTTTCCCGGGTATATCTCCAGATCGTATCCACGGAAAGGCTGAGAGCGTCGGCTAACTCTTGGGCTGTAATCAATTCTTCGCTGCGGCCCAATATTCCCACCTCCGCTTGATTTAAGTTTACAACAATTGTTAACTATTGTCAATTTGATCATGCCAGGCTGGCAACTCCAAGGCAGGACAATTTTTCATGGAGATTGGTATTCCGCTTTCTTCTCCGGTAGATCAGGCCGCGGTTCCCTTGCGGCCAGCCCTGTCAGAGTAAAAATTAACGGCGCCAGGCAGGTAGCCCACAGGCCGGCCAGGGTGTAGCGGGCCAGATCCCACCCGCTCCCCGGCGGCAGGATTGCCTTGAGTGGATTAACTATGACGAGCAGCACTACCAGCCCGATCGCTAGTTTGAGCGCATGCTGATACCACCGCCCTTGCGGGTTAAAGCGGATCCATTCATTTTGCATGACGTAACCGAGAGAGGTGCCGGCCAGAAATCCGACCACCTTCAGGGGGTCTTCACCGGGGATATGGCGGGCCGCCAGCAGGGCGGCCAGGGCAAAAATGGCAGCCAGGGCTCCCAGCAGAACCGGGAACGGCAGGTGCGGCCGAAAACCGCGAGAGCCGAACATGGCCCTGAGCCCGAAAACCAGGACCAAAAAGAGGAAGCCGAAAAGCAGGCCGCCGATGATATCTCCGGGGAAATGCACCCCCAGCACCATGCGCGATAGACCTACCAGCGCCACCGCCGCAGCGGCACAGATCCAGAAGATCCTGTGTTGAAGACGCACCGCCAGGTAGCCCCACACAGCCATCACGGAAAGGGTGTGCCCGCTGGGAAAGGAGTGGCTGTCCAGCAGTTCCACGCCGGGTACATCTGGCCGGGGTTCGGCGAACGCTTCCTTGAGAAAATGGGTATAAATCCCCGCAAAGAGGAGCACCAGCATGGCACGAAAACCGAGGGATTTATTCATACACCAGTAGATGGCCGTGATTAAGAGTACATGCCCTTCATCTTCTCCAATAAAAGTGAAGGCGCGGAAGAGATAGTACACCGCGGTGTGGCGTGTCCATGCGTTCAGCCGGACAATAAATTCATTGTGGCGCAGCGGTTCCCATAACACTATCAGGGCCAGGGCCAGCAGCACCGCCGCCACCCAGATCAGGCGGCGCCAGAAAAGCTCGCGCTGCCAATTGGTCGAAAAATAGTGTCTATTCATAATCGCTTCAAAACCGCTCCTTTCTCCGTCGTATTGCCTTTGCCAATATTCTATACGTTTGCCCAAATACCTACGAAATGTAGTGCAAGTATAAAAAATATTGCGGCGAAAACGGTTGCTTTTCAGGGCCAGGTAAGCAAAAATAATATTGAGGAGGCCCAGTGTCCCTACTGTAATCACGACCCCCAGCATATTCAGCTCGGGGTTGTTTAAAACCCCGGCAGCCACGCTGCCAAAGGTAACCAGAACCACGAAATCAAAAGCGTTGAGCCGGCCCATTACCCGCTGGCCATAAGCTTCGTCCATACCAGGAGCCAAAGATAGATGACCAGGGCACGCAACACCCACTGCAGCACCGTTAAAGCAGACTGGTTTTCCCAAAAAGCCATAACCTTCACCGCCTTGCCGGTAATCGTTCTTAGTTTGCGCGTTGTTGTTTTCTACATACAGCGTTATTGCCCCGGAATCTCGAAGAAGAAAACATCATTAGTGAAGCCAGAAGGTTGTTATGTAAATGGGAGTAAAACCAATGCCCCGGGGTTGTACGCCCCGGGGCATTGACTATGCAGCAGAAGGGGTGCCGAAACTGGCGGCAGTCCCTCCCGGGCAAAACTTGATTTCTTTTAGCACGGCCCCAGGGGCAGACCGGTGATGCCGAATTCACCGGCAATGGCCGCGGTGACCCGATCCAGTTCTTTGGCCCTGGCGTCATCCAGGGGTTTAGGCTGGTGGGTTTCCAGGATTTCTTTAACCCGCTCCTGGGCCCGGGCGAAGGTGTCTTTGCTGCCGGCAGCGACCCAGTTGTTGCGGTCGCGCCGGTCGATCACCTGCGACGGGGTGTAGGGCTCTTTCTTGAACCAGGCCATGGTGTGATCCGTGGTCAGGTAGTCACCGCCCGGTCCCAGTTGGGTAATCAGATCCACGGCCAGGGCGTCATCGGAGCAGTCCACGCCGCGATCCAGGCGCAGGGCCATGCCGCAGATCTCGTTGTCAACGACCAGCTTCTCCAGGCTGATGCAACTGACAAAGTCCAGGGCGCCGGCGCCGGAAATCATGTTAATCCCGGCCAGCAGGGCTACCACGCCGCTCATGCCGGTCTCCAGGCCGGCCTGGGCATCAACCACCTTGGCGTCGCTTAAGCCCGCGTAGGTGTGGGTCGGCAGGCCGAAATACTTGCCCATCTGGGAATAAGCGGAGGCAATCATCGTCGCCTCCATGGCGCTTAAGGGAGTGGTGCCGAAGCGCATATCGAAGTGCACCGGGGCGCCGCCGTAGACCACCTGCGCGCCGGGGTTGACGCACTGGGCCAGGACGATGCCGCTTAAGGTTTCAGCGGTATGAACCACGATGGAGCCGGACAGGGTCGCCGGAGAGGCGGCGCCGGGCATGGGCATGGAGACCGTCTCCAGGGGGAGGCCGTAGCGGGCGCAGTCAATGATATTCTGCGAACTGATATGGGTCCACTTCAGCGGCGGCGAGGGGCAGATATCAAACACCGCCATAGGCTTCTCTTTTAACTGATCGTAACCGCCGGCTATTACGGCCAGCATCTCCCGCATATGCTTAATGCCGTGCACACTGAAAGCCCCGGTAATGATTGCCTTGGGCGAGTTCTTCAACAATACATAGAGGCGGTAGCTATCGCCAATCAGCTTGGGTACATCGTAGCAGACCACGGAGGTTGACTGCAGGGCGATGTTGTCCAGGGCATCGTTTACTTTGGAAATGGCGGCCAGGTCGCGCGCTTCCGACTGGCGGACCGTCTTCCCGTCGGATTCCATGAACTTAATGGCCGCGGAACCGGGATCAAAATAAACGTTTGTACCGCTTAATAATGCAGCCGGCTCACCCTCGCGATTATAGAGCTGGATCGAGGAAGGCGCTTTCTTGATCGCGTCGTTAACCATGTCGGGCTTGAATTTAACCACATGCTTGTCAAAGTCAACTGTAGCCCCGTGCTCCTGCAAAATTTTCAGGGCCTCCTCCGATTCAAATTTTACACCGGCATGCTCCAGGACATGCAGCGCTTTTTCATGGATCAACCGGATCTGATCGTTGCTTAAAAGGCGCAACTTCGGCTGGCCCTCAAAGGTAAACTTCTCCATTTTATCCCTCCTGTTATATGTAGCAAGTTTATGCAAACCGGGTTGAAGGAAATATTTCCGGTGTCCTCTATCCCGGCGCCCGCCTGGTGGCGCCGGGATAGAGGACAGGGGGAACAGCTCTCAACCTCATGATGATACTACTCTTTCTACTGACAACAGGCGCCAGGCTGGAAAATGAGTTTTCTCACTTCAACCTCCAACCTCTCACTTCTCATTTACCAGGCTGCGCGCCACTTTAACCGCCTCGATGGCATTCTCGGCAAATCCGTCCGCCCCGATGGAGTCGGCCCACTCCTGGTTGATGGGCGCGCCGCCCACCATGACTTTTACGCTCTGGCGCAGCCCCTCTTTTTCCAGGGCTTCAATTACTTTTTTCTGCTCGGGCATGGTCGTGGTCAGCAGGGCGGAGAGGCCGAGTATATCGGGCTTAAGTTCTTTTACTTTGCCGATAAAAGTTTCGCAGGGCACGTTGACCCCCAGATTATGAACTTCAAACCCGGCGGCAGTAAGCATAGAGGCGACCATGTCTTTGCCGATATCGTGAATATCATTATACATGGTGCCGATGACTACTTTCCCCGGGATGTCGCGGGTAACCTGCTGCTTTTGCAACTCCGGCTCTAAAACGGCCAGGGCCGCCTTCATTACTTCGGCCGCGGCAACCAGCTCGGGGAGAAACATTTCGCCTTCTTCAAAGAGTCGCCCCACTTCATTGATGCCGGCCACAAAGCCCTCTTCGATGCATTCCAGGGGAGGAATCCCCATCTCCAGCGCTTTGCGCGCAATCTCTTCGGCGGCCTCAATTTCGCCTTCCAGTACCGCCGTCTTCATCTCATCAAAAAGTTGTTGCTTGTCCATGCCTGTGCCTCCTTTACTTGGATAACTCCTTCTCCGCTGCCTTGATAATCCTGGCGAATTCTTCTTTCACCTTGGGATCCAGCGGTTTAACTTCATGATTTTTAAGGATCCAGCGGGCCTTCTCCGTTGCTTCCTCAAAAGCGCCTTTCTTGCCGCTTTCCAGCCAGGCACCGTAAGGTTTGCGGTCGTAAACCGTCGGCCGCCAGATCTCTTTCATGTGCCGGCGGGTATGCTTATCCGAGAGGTAATTGCCGCCCGGGCCGATTTTTTTAATCACATCCACGGCCAGGGTCTCATCGTTCACCTCAATCCCCTCCGCTACCTTGGCGATCATGCTGTAAATTTCCGCGTCCATGATCAACTGCTGCAGCGAGAAGATCTTGGAGCCGTTCAAAGTACCCGCCCCGTTGAGAATGGCTGTCCTGGTCAGCACCGGCATCAGCCCGGCAAAGCTGTTGTCCACCGCGGCCTGCCAGTCGGGCTCCTTGGCCCCGGTGGCAAATGCGCCCATGGCCAGGGGGATCTGGTAGAAGTGGCATATTTCGCTGAACGCAGCGGCCAGGAGAAAGTCTTCGGGGCCGCCGCCGGTGTAGCCCCCTGTCTGCAGGTCAATGGCCGTGGGAGCCGCAGCAAAGTACACGGGAGTGCCGGGATTGACCAGTTGCATCAGTACCAGCGGGCTGACTGCGTCCACGGTGGTTACCACCAGGTTTCCGGCCAGGGTCGCCGGCGCGGTGGCGCAAGACATGGGCATGGGCATGAACCCGGTGGGGATACCCCACTCGGCGGCGACCATGGAAGCCTCCAGGCTGCCCCCGTCCTGTCCCAGCGGATCCATGGCGCACTGCATGAAGGAGAAAATGGGCCGCTTGCGCAGCTCTTCTTTGCCTCCGGCCACTACGGCGGCCATCTCCAGGGCGTACTCGGCTATTTTGCGCGAAATAACCGTTTCCGGCTGGATGTGCATGGTTGTTCCGTCCATGCTTGCTTCGATTTCATGCAGCGGGCGGGTTATCGCCGGGACATCCTGGGCGCTGACCGGTGGACCCCAGACATACGATATTTCAGGCAGGTAATCTGCCACTTTACAGGCATCGGTGATATCCTGTTTCGTTGATGTGCGCAGCTTGCCGGTTTCAATGTCGTAAACTTCTACCGCGCAGCCGTCAGTGGAAAGATAAGAGGTTTTATCATCGATCCACATATCATCCTTGGGGTCGCGACCGGCCAGCAGGTACTGCGACGGTGCCTGCCGCAGCGATTCCACTACCAGTTTCGACGGCAGTTTGGCCACCATGGTTTCCCGGTTAACCTGGCAGCCGGCCTGCTCCAGGACATCCAGGGCCAGATTCGAGGGGAAACGGACCCCAACCTCCTCCATTACTTCCAGGGCCGCCTCATGGATTTTTTTAATATCGCGAGCACTCAAGAGGCGAAATTCGAGCTGCGACCTTACAGGCTGAAATTTCCTTCTGAGCATCTGTACTTTCCTCCTTTAACCTGTTGAATGCATATTGCCGCATCGGCAGCACATTATGGCATAGCAATAATTATGCCAACTACAAGCCCAGAAAAAGGCGCATTTAGCAGTATACTTTAGTATGCCCGTTTGCCGGCGTTGCCCAATAATGGGCAATAAACTACCTTTCTTGCTTGATTTCCGGCTCCATGGCCACAACCTGGCCGCCGAGCATCCTCGCCACCCCGATACCGCTCTGCTCATGTTTACCGCCGCAGAGAGAGCAGGGCTGGTCTGGAGCAATCATGTACTGCGGCTCAGTGTAAGCGTAAATACCGCCTTCAAAGTTACGCAGTACGACCCGTCCCGGTGCCTGGGAAATCAGGTATTGAGGCATAACCGGAATTTTGCCTCCACCGCCGGGCGCATCGATGCAATAAGTGGGAACAGCCAGGCCGGAGGTATGGCCGCGCAGGTATTCGATAGCCTGCAAGCCTGCAGCCACGGGGGTGCGAAAATGTTCAATTCCCTGTGAGAGGTCGCACTGGTAGAGGTAGTATGGGCGCACCCTGATTTTAAGCAGCCCCTGGAACAGCTCTTTGAGAACCTGGGGGCAATCGTTAATTCCCCTCAATAAAACGGTCTGGTTGCCCAGGGGTATCCCCGCGTCGGCCAGGCGCTCGCATGCCGCTTTCGATTCGGGCGTAATTTCCTTGGGGTGGTTGAAGTGCACGTTCACATAAATGGGATGGTATTTTGCCAACAGGCGGCACAGCTCCGGGGTAATCCGCTGGGGCATCACCACCGGCGCCCGGCTGCCGAAGCGGATAATCTCCACATGGGGGATTTCCCGCAGTTTTTGCAGGGCATATTCGATGGTTTTATCGGATATTAAAAGCCCGTCGCCTCCCGACAAGAGCACATCTCTGACCACGGGGTTATTACGCACATAATCAATGGCCCGGTCGATCTGTTCCCTGGTGCGGGCCTTGTCCGTGACCCCGGCCAGGCGGCGGCGGGTACAGTGGCGGCAGTACATCGAGCACTGGTCAGTCACCAGGAGCAGCACCCGGTCAGGGTAGCGGTGGGTTAGCCCTTCCACCGGCGAATCCACATCTTCATGCAAGGGGTCGGCCAGATCTGATCCGGCCCGGTGCAATTCGTGTGCTGTAGGCACGGCCTGCTTGCGGACGGGACAATTCCTGTCTTCAGGGTCAATAAGGGTAGCGTAATAAGGGGTTATGGCCATCCGTAAAGTTTTGAGGCACTGGCGCACCCCCTCCTCTTCCTCTGGTGTTAGATCGATCACCTGTTTCAACTGCTCCAGCGTGGTAATGCGGTTGCTCACCTGCCAGTGCCAATCGTTCCACTGCTCCGGAGTCACATCTTTCCATAGCTCTATCTCGCGGTAATCACGCATCATAATCTCCCCTTTCCCAAAATTTATAGTAATGCATCCTGATTCCCAATGCCCGGATCATCATTAGACCTGCAACGCTTTTTATATTCTACTGTATCCATGGAACTACCATTTGCCAACTTATCTTTACTACCTGCCGGCTGCCGGATCCTTATTTTCTCCTCTGTTTTGGCTTAAGCTTACCTCAACTTCAACTCGTACACTACAGAGTCCGTCTTAAAGCCAATCTTTTCATACATGCGGCGTGCCGGGGTATTATCATTTAAGGCGTTCAGTTCCAGCCTGCTTAAGCCCAGTTCACGGGCCAGGGCCACGATGTGGCGCACCAGCGCCTCTCCCACCCCAAGGCGGCGGTAAGCGGGGGCCACGACGACATCTTCAATGTGCCCGTACCAGTTGTCGTTCCAGGTAGAATAGTGTCCCTGGTGCAGGCTGGCTGTTCCGGCCGTAACCCCCTCGATTAAGGCCACGAAAACCCGGACCTGTTCCGGATGGGCGATGGCATAACGGAAACTGCGCTGTAAAACATCTGGCTCTACTTTTTTTTTATAACAGGAGACCAACTGCCCCCACAGTGCGCAAACTGCCGCCTCATCTTGCGGCGCTGCCGGCCGTATTTCCATTATTTTGCCCTCCTTATTTCTCCTCTTAAGCTCCGGCGTTTTTGCTGCAGTAAGTCCAAAACTACGGGCAGCAGCATCAGGACTAATGCATATATAATAACATAGCTGAACACTGCCATAAACACCAAACATAAGAGGAAAGAGAAAAGGCCTAAGATGACCCTGACCGGATTTTTATGATTGATTTTGATGAAGGCCGCTATACTGGCAAGATACCCGATTAGCAAATTAACATTTACCAGCATGATTAAAAGCTCCAGGTCTATGTGCAGCGCCCAGACCAGGATAATAACCAGGCCGTAAGCCAGGAGCATAAAAAGCAGGGAACGATCCGGTGCACCGCTCCCGGGATGGAGATGATTAAAATATGATGGCAGGTATCCTTCCCGGGCCCCGCCGAAAATAAGCCGCGAGCCGCCCCAAACCCAGGCGCTGGCGTTGACCAGGATGATCAACAAGCTTAGGGCCGCCACAACGGTACCCGCCGTCGGGCCGATAGCCACCCGCACAATTTCGGCGATAGGCGCCTGGACAGTCATGGGGTGATTCCGTTCCAAAAGCGCCACCACGTTAAAGCTGAGCACCAGGTAAAGGATACTAATCAGGATAAAGCTTAAGCCAAGGCCCAAGGGAAAGTCCCGCCTGGGGTTGACAAATTCTTCAGAAGTAAAGGACATATTCTCCCAACCGGTGAACGCCCAGAAGAGCAGGCCCATGCTGGACCAGACTAAGGCGGGCCGGTAACTGAATTCCAGGGAAGCAGCCTGGGCGATTGATTTGGGCAGCACCACTACTGAAATGGCCACCAGGATCAGGGTTAAAAGCAGTGCCGTTAAATTTTGAAAGCCGCTGCCTGTTTTGCTGCCCCGCAGGTGCACGGCGGTAACCAGGGCCAAGATTAAAAATGCAGTCACCAGGGTGGCGGTGCGGCCCAGACCCAGGGCATAAGCCAGGTAGTTGGCGCCGATGATGGCCAGCGCCGGAATGCCCACCGGGAAAGTGCCAGCCATGAGAAAAGCCATGCTCCGGGCCCATCCTGGGCCGAAGGCTATGGCGGTAAAGCCGACAATCCCGCCGGCGGAGGGATAGCGCACGCTTAGGTCACCAAAGATAATCACCAGAGGGATCACCAGGATGACCATGAATATCCAGGCCAGCAAAGCATCGGCCCCCGCGGTCGCATAGGCCAGGCCCGGCAGGGCGAGCAGCCCCGAGCCGACGATGGAGCCGATGGTCAGGCTGATCACGTCTTTTAGCGTCAGAGTTTTTTTCAGTTGGTGCACAGCAGGTGGCCCCTTTCTAGTTGCGGGCAGTATCAGAAAGCATAAAAACCCAATAAAACATATTGCAATTTTCGTGCCAGGAATACAACAAGGCGCCGGCGTAACGCCGGCGCCCGTTTCCATTGCGCCGAAAACTAAGCCTTGACGCTTTTATCCTCTGGGACGCTGACCATGGCAGTACTCTTACCGACAAAGCGGACAAAGAGGATCATGATGGCCAGGCCCAGGGCAATCGGAATGGCTGGATGCACGCCGAAACCAACCATGATAAAGCTGATGGCACCCACCGCTGCCGCCAGCACTGAATAGGGCAACTGGGTGCGCACATGGTCGATATGGTCCGATCCGGAGCCGGTAGAGGACAGGATTGTCGTGTCGGACAACGGCGAGCAGTGATCGCCGAAGATAGCCCCCGTCAACACCGAAGCAAGCGTGGGAACCAGCAGATATTCCGGCGCCACGGCGTAGGCCACGGGGATGGCCAGGGGGGTGACGATACCCATGGTTCCCCACGAGGTGCCCATGGCAAAGGACATCAGGCAAGAGATCAAGAAAATGATTAACGGCAGGAACTGGTAAGGCAGATTTGACTGTTCAACCAGGTTGACCAGGTAAGCATCGGCGCCCAGTTCACCGGAGATAGTGCTGAGCGACCAGGCCAGGATCAAAATGATCAGGGCCATAAACACAGACTTGGCCCCCGTAATCATAGTCTCGATAACCTCGCTGAAGTTCATCAACCGTTGAATTAATACCAGGGCCGCGGCCACGACCACGCCGGCCGTGGAAGACCAGAGCAGAACCTGGATTGAGTCGGCCGCGCCCAGCGCTTCAATTACATTGGAGGGGTCGGCTCCGCCCACGTTTACACCGTGCCAGTACAGCCCGTAGAAAGTGGTAGCCACAACAGTAAGGATGGGCAGGATGAAATTGATGGACCGATAGGGCACCCCTTCTTTCGCCTGCAGCTCGCTGGTGTCGGCCGCGGCCAGGGGGACGCCGCCGTCCCGGATTACTTTGCCCGTAGTGCGGGCTCTCATTTCCGCTTGGTACATCGGCCCGAAGTCCCGCATGAACAGGGAGATAATCACGACCAGGGAAAGGGCAAAAAGGCTGTAAAAACGATAAGGAATGCTTTGCAGGAAAATAATATAGGGGCTGCTTTCGATGCCAATCTTTTCAAAAGCATCACCGATTACTCCCAGTTCATAGCCAATCCAGGTCGAGACCACGGCAATGGTGGTAATGGGGGCGGCTGTTGAGTCGACGATATAGGAGAGCTTCTCCCGTGAGATCCTCAATCTGTCAGTCAACGGGCGGGCGGTGTTCCCGGTGATGAGGCAGCTGCCATAATCGTCGAAGAAAATAATCATCCCGATTAACCACGCAGCAAGCATCCCGGTGCGCGGTGTCTTCGCCCTGCGGGCCAGGGCTTCGGCGATGCCGTTGGCCCCCCCTGACCGGGTAACCAGCCCGATCATCGCGGCGATAATCATGGTAAAGATTAAAACTGATGCATACCAGGTATCACCGACGCTGCCGATAATATACGTGTCCAGAGACCGCAGCAAGCCGGTAAAGGGATTATAGTTTGCTACGAATGTGGCGCCCAACCAGACCGCGATGAATAGCGAGATCAGGACCTGGCGCGTGGCAATGGCCAGAATAATCGCCACCAGCGGCGGCAGGACGGATAAAAATCCGTAATCCACAACAATACCTCCTTTTAAAATAGTCCTTAAGAGTCCTTGAGCTGAAGTCCTTTTACAAGCTTATTACGTGAAATGGTTCCCTCCTTCCCGCAATTACTGTAGATTCAGGTAATTCTTTCTACCATCATAATTAAATTATAATTGCAAATATTATACCATTTAGATGAAAATTGATCCCCCCGCGTTTTTTTATTTACGCTGCTCCGCCGCCGGGAGTATTTCTCCCGGCGCTGAAAAATCAGCGGTGATGCCTAATTTTCGGCGTTCAAGACCCCGTTTTTTGCCGGCCTGCAGGCGATCCAACCCGTAAACTTGCAATTTATATTGTAAAGTTTGCCGGGGTATTTGCAACCGTCGCGCGGCGCGGGTGATATTTCCGGAACATAGCTCCAGCGCTTCGGTGATAATTTCTTTTTCCAACTGTTTTAAGGCACCGCTAAGCCCCCTGCTCAGGTTGATCCCCGGCCGCGCACCTGGCGGGCTGGCCAGCCCGGCCGGCCCGCGGGTGATATGAGCCGGGAGGTGCTTCACTGTAATCAGCGGCCCTTCCACGATGTTCATGGCATGTTCCAGGCAATGTTTCAACTCCCGCACATTACCCGGCCAGCTATAGCTTTCAAAAATGTTCTTTACACCGCTATCGATTCCCTGCACCTGCAGCCCAAATTTTTCATTATAGTAATCGATAAAGCGCCTTACCAGCAAATCGATATCCTCCGGGCGCTCCCGCAGTGGAGGAATAAACAAATAGACCACGTTCAAGCGGTAATACAGATCCAGGCGCAACTGCTTTTGCCTGACCGCTTCAAGGGGCTCAATATTGGTTGAAGCGATAACCCGGACATTGACTTTTTTTAATTTACTGTCCCCGATACGGCGTAAAGCCCCATCCTGTAGCACGCGCAGCAGCTTTCCCTGCAGCTCCACGGGCATAGAATTGATCTCGTCAAAAAAAAGAGTGCCGCCGTCGGCCATTTCAAACAAACCGGGCCTGTCTTCCGCCCCGGTAAAACTGCCCCGGACAGTGCCGAAAAGAATACTTTCCAGGAGCGTGGCCGGCAGTGCGGCGCAATTCTGGGCGATAAAAGGGCCATTCCGGCGGGGTCCGGTGTTGTGAATCGCCTGGACCAGCAGCTCTTTGCCGGTTCCCGTTTCGCCGTATACCAGCACCGGAGAGTCGCTGCGCGCTACTCTCTGGGCAAAAATCTTTAGCTCTATTATTTTTTCATCCTGCCCGATAAAATCGTTAAAGGTGTAGAGCGCACCGGTTAAACTCTCCCTGGCACCGGCCCCTTTCAGGGGTTGATTTAACTTTTTCCCCAGCAACTGGGCCTGCAGGTCCAGCAACCTTTCAGAAAGCTCTTTTACCAGGGTAATGTCCCGGGAAATATCGCATGCACCCACAATTTCATTCTGGTAAAAAATCGGGTAAGTCGAATAAGACATGGTTACAGTGTGACCTTTGCGGTTCACTACTGTCTGCTGCTGGTTCAGGACCGGCTTTCCGGTTTCCAGGACCTTTAACAGGGAGCTGGATTCAAGGGTCAAAGACGGGTAAACCTCAAGGATATGCCGGCCCAGGACCTCCTCCGGTTCCATCCCGTCCATTTCAGCGGCAACATTATTATAAAAACGGGTTATTCCGGCGCAGTCAACCAGGTGTACGGCTACATCGGCCAGGTTTAAGATCGACTTGAAGATATGGTTCTCTTTTAATGCTGCCTTGAGCTTGACCTTCCTCGCCTCTTTTCTAACGGTAATTACAAAAACAAGCCGGGCTTGGCTTACTGTGAAACTGTTGGTCTCACAACAGGCAACCACACAATCTTCTTACTATTACAAGATTATTATATTTATAGAATATTTTTTTGTCAACACATTTATCCCGGGAATGTGATCGGTCTGTGATATTGTCACCCCGTAAGCGGTCTGAGA
>JAKPEE010000114.1 GCA_029552125.1 Bacillota bacterium
GGGTAGCCATTCATTCATGCAAATCGGAACAAGCATTAGTTGGTTAGGTTGATAGTCTTTAAACTTTTTCATACTATTTAATTCGACATCGAGATCCTAAATCTTGCCTGTTTGGGAAGAATTCTCACACAGGCTGCTAGGTCCATATGCAGGGGGTAGAACAAATTTTTCTTGCGCAGGTCCATCACTACCACGACGCAGTAACGGCCAGGTTTAAGTATCTGAAAAACCTGGCCGAATACAGACTGCAACTCCTTCAGAAATGCCCCGTAATCCTTGCTTTGTCCCAGGTCGGCCGGATCTTCGCCGTAAAAGCGCCTCTCGCGGCGGTCAGCGGAGCGCCGGGCCAGAAGCACATCCCAGTACGGCGGCGAAGTGAGAACAAAATCAACAGCAGTGACGGGAAGAAGCCGGTTTAACTGCCGGGCGTCACCCTGGATGAGCTGTGGCTTTAACCCCGGGCGCTCGCCGCTCTCCCGCGCCTCTTCGCGCAACCGCTCTTCAAAAAGAGGGAGATAGTGCGGGTATAGTTCCAGGCCGAAGCCGCGGCGGCCCAGGTTGCTGGCGGCGATCAGCGTAGTGCCGCTGCCGGCAAAAGGATCCAACACCACTTCCCCCGGCCCCGCTGTAAAAATCTCAATACACCGCTCCGCCAGTTGCAGGGGAAAAGCAGCCGGGTGACCTGACTTCACCTCCGCGGCTGCTTTGCGGATATCACTCCACACGCTGATACTATAACGGGTCCAGGTCTTTCCATCCAGCCTGTTGCAGCGCCGTTTATCCCTCACGTTATTGTCCTTTTCCGGTCAGAGCATCAATCCCCTGCCCGGCACAGATCCATAATGCTCTCAACCGAACTTATTCCAACTTCCTACTTCCAACCTCAAACATCCAATTAGCGCGCGCCGCCGCCACCTCCGCCGCCGCCTCCACCGCCGCCGGAAAAGCCGCCTCCCCCTCCGGAACCGGAAGATGAAGAGCTGAAAGCGGTGCGGAAGGACCGCTGCATCGACGAAGCGACGTCGTTAAAGCGCGCCGGATTGTTCATGGCCATGCGCGACCAGGCCGTACCGGCAATGAAGCTATGATCATTAAGCTGCGGATAGACCACCATGAGCTGCTCCATGACCTGCTTGGCCACACCCAGTTCTACCGCATAGACCAGGTAATGCTCCCATATTTCCAGGGCGGGAATGGTAGAGCGCTCCATCTCTGAAAAGTGCAGTAAAAATCGCCTGAAAGCCCGCCACTTGGCATAGTGATCCGCTCCCAAGGCCGACAATTTTTTTCTCGTTGCCGCTCCAAACAAAAGCACTAGGCCGCTGATAAAGGATAAAAAGCCGGTCAAATACATACTGGTCAGGATGAGCAGCCCCACACCCATAAAAGGCAAAATTATACCGACCACCAGGGCAGGCACGTTATTGCCGGCAAAGAAGCCTTCGTTTTCGGCCAGGCCCTTGATCTGTTCGTTCCAAAGTTTATAAAAGATGCGGGTGTTAACGGCAAACTGGCGGGCATACTTTTCGATCTCTTTAAAGCTGACGCCGTTTACTCCCTCCCCAACCTGGTTAAAGAAAAAACGCAACAGGCTATCTTCGTGCCCGGTCAGGCGGTCATTACCTTCCCCGGGGAAAATGCGGTAATCGGCAAACCGCTTTTTCCTGATCAACCCGCTTACTGCCTGGTATTCCTCCAACCGCAGGTGCCCCCGCCGGGCCAGGTCTAAAACAGTAGCCGTAAAATCTTCAGGCCGGTGGTTGCCCAGGCGGTAAAGGTAGCCTGCCACCGCCGGAGCATAATTCCCGGGCAGCTCCCGGTAATAGTCTCCGGCATAAGCGTCGGGGTGCCTGACGGAGCGCCTGCGGGTAACCAGCATCAGGATGAACGAAGCCAGCAAGATCACCGGGCCGAGGATAAAATCTGACCGGGAAAGCAACCTTTGCCTGTTGGCCTGACTGGCCCACTCCTCTTCCTCAGCCAGAATGCCCGGCAAAGCTTCTTTCCCGGTGAAATTGGAAGCCTGAGGGACCAGTGCGACCGGAAAAGTTACCCTTCCTTCCAGGTAAGTATTGGGCGGCATGCCCTCCACTTCCCAAACCACCCGGGTTTCGTCTTCCTTGCGCACCTCGCCCTGGAGCGGACCGTGTCCCCAGACGCGCAAATCTTCGATGGGAGCGCCCGCGGGCAGGGTCAAAATCACCCTGGCGTAGTCGGTGCGCTGTTCCCACTCATCGCCGATAAACTGGTAGTAAAGCTCGGCTATGTCCTGGTGGACCAGTACCGCGTTTTCCACGGTGTAGGAGACGGTAAAGGTGCGCTCTTCGCTGTATGCGTCATAACTCCAATCAATATAGACATAATCGGGATACTGCTCCACGTAAAAAATGCCCGGGATATCCCTCGTCCCCGGCGGCATTTCCCGGTAAGGCCGGCCCTGTTCGCTGACCATAACATCCTTAATCGACTGGTTGTGCTTTAAATAGATATATTGCCAGGCCCCGTGATATTCACCGTCAAAGCTAAAGGTGCGCTCTTCCACGACGCTCATGGATCCGTCAGGGTGAATCTCCGCCTCGATGAGCACCCGGGGGAAGTAATAGGACCTGGCCTCTACCGGCAGCGCAAACAGCACCCCCACAACCATAACCAGGCCCAAAAACAGCGGCGCCATCCTGGACGCCACCCCGCGGCAACTTCCCTTTTTGCGGTTTTTTTGATCCATGGCCGCTCTTAAAATTCCACCTTGACGGCCTGGCGGGCTTCCGCCTCGTCGTCCAGGTTGAAATAGGCCTCCTGGCTAAACCCGAACATGCCGGCTACCAGCATCGCCGGGAAACGCTGAATGGCCGAATTGTACTTGAGCACTGTATCGTTATAAAACTGGCGGGAAAAAGCAATCTTGCTCTCCGTATTGGTCAACTCTTCCTGGAGCTGCAAAAAGTTTGTGTTTGCTTTCAGGTCAGGGTAGTTTTCCGCCAGGGCAAAAAGCTGCCGCAGGGCACCGGTAAGCATATTTTCCGCCCCGGCCTGCTCCTGCACGTTTTTCGCGTTGATGGCCGCATTCCGTGCCTCCGTTACCCGCTCTAAGGTCTCTTTCTCATGCGCGGCATAACCCTTCACCGTGGAAACCAGGTTCGGGATCAGATCGTAACGCCGCTTTAACTGCACCTCAATTTGCGCCCAGGCGTTTTTCAGCCTTTGCCTTAAGGTAACCAGCCGGTTGTAGATGGCGATCAAGGCAATAACAATGACTAAGACAAGCCCGCCGATAATCCAACCCATTAAGTTTAGCCTCCTTTGTGTAACACAACTGTCAATTGAATGGTCAGATTAAAAATATTTCCCATTAGATTATTTATTCGCAATGCCAGCGGATATATCCTGCCATGAAAAACCCCGGCTTCCTTTTATAATATGCCGGGGTAAAAAAAAGTAGTGATATGCACCGCAAACGGCCTTCCTTTTAAAGCTGCAGCTCCACCACATCGCGGTCTTCCAGCACATAATCCCGGGGCACCGCCTGGCCGTCGAAGCGGGAAGAGCCCCAGACCAGGGCGCTTTTTAACCTTTGCGGAAAATCTTTGTGCACCATGCCGGCAAAATCGAGCACCGTGCTGCCCTTTCTTAAAATAAAAGGTTGCTCCATCTCCGCCGGGCGTCCCGGAGCTTTGCCGTAAATCCGGATAATATTAAGCAGGGCAAACAGCTTTTCTTTCAACGGCTCTAAAGTGTCGCTGCGGTAAGCCGATACGGGCGCGATCTCCAGTTCAGGCCTTAACTGCCGTAAAACCTCCAGGTTATCCTCGCTGCCTGCCTTATCGATCTTGGCAGCCAGGACCATGAACGGCACCGGGGCGATAATTTCACCTTCCTCGGACAGGTCAATCACTTCCCGTTCTTGCAGGACCTCCAGCAGCCCTTCCAGTTGATCCAGGCATTCCGGAGTAGAACAGTCGATCACCAGCAGCAGGGCGTCAGCCTCCCGGAAGGTGCCGAGCAGGCCGGGAGGGACATTGTCGGAAGTCAGGGGGGGCGTATCTACCAGTTGAATGTAAATGTCCTCGTAAGGCATCATCCCCGAAACGGGCAGTGGTGTAGAAAAAGGATAGTCTGCCACCTTTACCTTGGCCCGGGTAAGGGCGCCTACCAGGGCTGATTTGCCGCAATTGGGATAACCGGCCAGCACAATCTGCCCGGCGCCCTGCTTTTCCACGCCGAATGGGTTGTAGCCGCCCTTGGATTGCTTTTTCTTCTGACCTTCTTCTTTTAACCGGGCGATCCGCCTCTTTATATCGGCCTGCAGCTTCTCCGTCCCTTTATGTTTAGGGATAACGGCCATCATTTCCTGAAGAGCCTTAAGCTTCTCTTCCGTGGTCTTAGCCTGGCGGTAGCGCTCTTCGGCATGGTGATACTGCTGGGTCAAGTTGGCCGGCACAAAAACCCCTCCCGGTCAGCTCTCTTAGATTTATTGTAGAAAACCCGGCCATAAAGATCAAGCAGCAAAAGGCGGCTTTGCCGGGGAATAAAAAAACGACGGTAGTCAACTTGCCGTCGTTGGTTTCATGGTGCGCCCGACAAGATTTGAACTTGTGACCTCCTGCGTGTCAAGCAGGCGCTCTCCCCCTGAGCTACGGGCGCATGGCGCAGTAGTATTTTAGCACTATGCACCATCCGTGTCAAGGGCAACAAAATGGAGCCACAAAGAGGGCGGGGTTAATCCCGCCCCCAGATATAGCTCCAACCGCGGGAGGCAAGTCCGCCTCCAGCCCGGCGGCCCGGTAACCGTCCCGGCCAAACAGTGCGCCCCTGGACTCAACTGCGGGGCACTCTGTGCCGTAATGCTCTGCATCAACCAGGCTTTTCCCCACCGCTTCAACTTGTTTAATCATGGTAGGGGAAATCGCTTAAGATATATAACTCTGTACCGAGTAAAGCCGCCTGCTCCACCAGAGATCCGCCGCTTCTGCAAAGAGCAATATGTTGAAAATCCTTCCTGGAAGGCGTCCAGTAGCGGAAATGGAGCAGCATGTTTTAGATCAGCGCAGGATCGCCTGGAGATATACACTGTCCAGGTCCGCTATGCTTCCGAAAGCAGCAAGCCTCTAGTGTTTTTTTGCTTCCCAATATCTCTGGACAGCTTTTTGGATAGCGTTAATCATCGCCTCGCGAGAAGGAGCAAGATAACGTTCTCGAATTTCCTCAACTATCCTATTAATGTCTTTTAGATCACTGCCCACGATAAGGTTTTCAAAAAAACGCCGGGCAACATTTGTAACCAGAGTGAATTCGGCGTCTACAACACTATCTGTCCGGGGATCGACTTCCAGGATGACACCGATAAAACTATACAACTGCTGCATGGCCGTACCTTGAGGAGCCTTAGCATAACCGGTTACCAGTACGGTTTTGCTCTCTTTTTCGATCAAGCAGCTTCTCTCCTTAAAAAATATAGTCATCCCCCAAAATTATATTGAAGCATCCCGATATTATAAGCTTGCGGGAATGCCGTTCTCATCCCAACCGTGGAGGCTGTAATATTCCTGGATCATGGTATCCATGTCCTTTTTACGAAGTATTAAATTTTTTTGCGGGCCGATTGCTTCTTTAAAGAAGCGGTCCGGTAAGGTGTCGTCCGCCCTTTTCCAGCCCTCACGAATATTAAAGCGCCTGGTCAGGGTAGTAATACTGGAAGCCAGAGCGGAGAGATCGTCCAGGGACAGATCCATACCCGTGGTGGACTGGATGATCTTTCTCATCCCTTCCATCCCAATAAACTGGTAGTAGAAGCGGCAAATGATCAGGCTGTCTTCAACGGTGTTCCGATTTTCATGTTCAATGAAATATTTTGCTTTCCCCTCTACCATGTCCCTGGGAATATCTCCTCTAAGCTCTGACATGTAGAAACTCGAACGCAGGTGGCAGGCGCCCCGATCAGAAACAGCATAACCCAGACTCATACCAGGCACCGCCCGGGGGTCATAGCCAGCGGGTTCTAACCCTTTTACGTGTATAGCCAGTTCTTCCAGCCCCAATTCTTCAGCAGCTTCCTTTACACCCCCGGCTAATAATTGGCCAGGACCTTCTTTATTTGCGATCTGGTAGAGCAGCCCGGCAAAGGCATCCACGTCCCCGTAGTCGGGCATGCCCTTTAGTTTGCCCCTCTTCCCTGCTTCAACGGCAAAAGATAACACATTACCGGCGGTAATGGTATCCATGCCCAGCCGGTCGCACAGGTCATTCAAGTATACAACTTCCTCAATCTGGTCGACGCCCAGAAGTCCGCCCAAGGCATAGATGCTCTCATATTCGGGACCTTCAAGAACCAGACCCTGGTGGCGTCCGCTTTTAACTTTGCTAAATCTGCCGCAGGAGATAAAGCAGCGGTGGCAGGATTTAGGTTTAACTACCAATCTTTCCTCCATGGCGTTAAAACTGATCCCCTGCCAGTTTTCCAAAGTACCCTCCATCCAGTAGCGGGTGGGAAAGGCGGAAGATTCATTGGCGGTAGTCACCATCCAAGGCGTCCCTTTTTGCCTTAACATTTTTGCCCGGTCACTGTAGCGGTATTTTTCAATTAAATCCTTTACATATCTGTCCAGCATGGCTTCATCGGCCAATGGCGCTTTTTGGGAACCGCTAAAAACTATCCCCTTTAGCTTCTTGGAACCCATCACCGCTCCCAAACCGGTACGTCCCGCCGAACGCCAGCGATTATTCTTAATGCAAGCAAACTTGACCAGGTTTTCGCCAGCCCGTCCGATCACCATGGCTTGGGCGCCTTTTACGTTTACTCTTTGCAATAGCGCTTCTTCACTGGGATAAGAATCCTGCCCCCATAGATCGGCAGCGCAGCCAAACACTACTCCTTGATCGGAAATATGCAAATAAGTCGGCTCCACGGCTGCACCTTCAATGATAAACGCATCGTATCCTGTACGCTTCATGGCCGGCGCAGTATGCCCGCCGGCAAAAGATTCGCCGAAAAAACCTGTCTGCGGTGATTTGGCAAAAACACCGTGGCGGCCTGCGGCGGGGATTGATGTGTCTGTAGCAGGTCCGGTAGTAAAGATAATCTTATTTTCCGGAGAAAGAGGATCAATTTTAGCCGGCAAGTACTGTAACAGCAAGTACGCGCCCAGGCCTTTCCCGCCCAGGTATTTTTTTAGAACATCGTCGGGGATAGCTTCTTCCTTTACTGTCTGATCCGTCAGGTTAATGCGCAACAGTTTGCCGTAAAAGCCGTACATCCGGATCAACCTCCTTATCTTTAATATTTAATAAAACTATTCACTAACCCCGGAGTTCACGGGTAATTTTCTGCAAGGTGCGCTCAAGGGCTTGCACCAGTAGTTCTATCTCGTCCTCGTTGATGATAAAAGGAGGAGCGATGATCAGGTAATCCCGGGGTACAACATCAGCCGTTCCCCCAACGCCAGTGTATACCACCAACCCTTCTTCCATAGCTGCTTCGCGAGCCCTTTCCGCTACACCCAGAGAAGCACTAAACGATTCTTTAGTGTTACGGTCTTTTACTAATTCCAACCCCATCAGCAAACCGATACCCCGCACGTCCCCAACGATGTCGTAGCGGTTGAATAAATCCACCAGTTTGTCGCGCAGCAGCGCCCCCTTCAGTTCGACCTGTGCAAAAAGATTATTTTCGCGGAGGTAACGATTTACAGCTATCCCCCCAGCGCAACTGACTGGGTTGCCCTGGTAAGTGTAACCATGTATAAACTTACCCCAGTTTTCAAGAAAAACCCGGTGGATTTTTTCGTGAATTAATACTACTGCAATAGGCGTGTAACCTCCGCCCAGACCTTTGCCCAGGGTGACCAGATCCGCGGTAACATTCCAGTGCTCCAGGGCCAGGTAGCGGCCGGCTCTGCCGTAACCGCAGAGCACTTCATCGGCAATCAACAAAACATCGTAACGATCACAAATATCCCGAACCATGGGGAAGTACTCCGGCGGAGGCACACTGGCTGCCGCCGAAGTGCCGATAACCGGTTCGCAGATAAAGGCGGCGATATTTTCTGCGCCTTCAGAAAGGATGGTCTGTTCCAACTCCCGGGCACAGCGAACCCCGCAAGAGGGATAAGAAAGGTCATAGTAGCAACGATAACAATGCGGTGCCGGCACCAGGGGAAACGGCATCACCAGGGGTGAATACATGGTACGCCTCTGTCTATTACCGGCAGCGGATAGAGTGGCAAAGGAGCTGCCGTGGTAGCTTAATCGTCGGCCGATAATTTTCCATTTCCGCGTATTCCCTTTTTGCTGGTGGTATTGCAGGGCAAGGCTGAAGGCGGTTTCATTTGCCTCCGTTCCGCCGGAGACGAAGTAAGCGTAATCCAGACCTGCGGGCGCCTGTTCCGTGATCAATCGAGCAAATTCTTCCTGGGGCGCGCTAGTAAAAATACTACCATGGGAAAAACCGGCTTGCAGCGCTTCTTCTCGCAATGCATCGGCTACTGCGGCCACACCGTAGCCAATATTGGTTACCAGGCACCCCGAGGCAGCATCAAGGTAACGTTTACCCGTGGTATCCCAGACAAAAACACCTTTTCCGCGCTGTATTACGGGATAGTTTTTATGCAAAGAACGGTAAAAAACACGACCACTTTTCAACTTGCCTTTCACCACCATTAATTGATTCGTTCCTTCATTAAGTTGGCCTTCGTTATATTCTTTTTAATGTAAGTTCCTATATTCTCCAGCACACCCATTACACCCCGGGGTGAAATGAGCACGATAATTAAGAGCATTAATCCGAAAACCAGCAACCAGTTATCGGTATAAAGGGTTATGATATCCTTTAAGACAATGTAAACAATCGCCCCTATGGCAGGCCCCCAAAAATGCTTGGCGCCGCCAAAAACTACCATGATCACCGGAGTCAGTGACATGGTCCAATGGACAAGTTTCGGCGAAATAACGCCGATAAAAGGCGCATAAATAGCGCCGGCAAGACCTCCAAAAAAACCAGCGATGATAAAAGCAACAAGCACCTGTTTTTCCACGGGAACCCCAATGAATTCAGTCCTCTCCTGGTTTTGGCAGATTGATTTAAGCATGTGTCCGAAAGGAGAGTGGACAATAACCCAGTGGATAAAAACAGACACCAGCACCAGAGCCAAGATAAAGAAATAAAAAGTAAGGGGGTTGTGCAGGTAAGGTATTCGAGGCACAACTATACCGTCGTCCCCGCCCGTCAGACTGCGCCATTTGAAAATCAGGGTATAAATTAGCTGGGCAAAAGCCAAAGTCAACATGGCGAAGTAAAGCTTGGAGCGCTTGACGCAAAAATAACCGAAAACTATGGCCAGCAGCGCCGGAGCGATTGAACCGCCAAGTAAGGCCAGGGGTAGGGATGAAGTGCTTCTGAGTATGAGGGCTGAAACATAAACCCCGCTCCCAAAATAAGCAGCCTGGCCGAAAGAGAGGTAACCGGTATATCCGTAAAGCAGGTTAAAGCTTACCCCATATAAAATCATAATCATGATGGAGGAGGCGAGCTTAATATAGTAAGGTGGAAATTGACTAAAAATTAATGGTATAGCCACGGTAGTCACTGCAATCACGAAGCCCCAACTGTAAAGGCTGTCTTTCACTTCGCCGCAAGCCGGTGAATGAATTGCTTTTTTCATTTTAAGCCTCCTCTCTGCCGAAAAAGCCGCGAGGGCGTATGATTAAAATTACAGCCATCAACAGGTAGCTCAAGGCCATTTCCACTTGTGGTACGTAGGCGATGCCGAATGCCCTGAGCATGCCCAACGTCAAGGCGGCCCAAAAAGCACCTTTAATGCTGCCCATCCCGCCGATCACTACCACGATAAAACAATCCACAATGATGTCCAAACCCATGCCCGCATAAGCCGTTTGCAAGGGGGCAACCAGCACGCCGCCTACACCGGCCAACCAGGCACCCAAAGCAAAAACAGCAGTAAATAAAAGGGGTGTATTTACGCCTAGAGCTCCAACCATCTCTCTGTTAACAGAGGCAGCACGCACAATCATGCCCGCCTTGGTTTTCTGCAGGAAAAACCATAGTAGTCCTGCCACCAGCAGTCCCAAGAGTATAATAAAAAGGCGATAGCTGGAAAAAGTCACTCCCAAAAAATTAACAGGTGCGGAAAAAATGGGGGGCAAGGAGATGATGCTATACCTGGCTCCCCAGATCATCAATACCAGATCATCGATGATCAAAATCCAGGTGTAAGTGAACAAGTATTGGAATAGAACATCGCGGATATAGATTCTGCGCAGGAGTGACCACTCTAAAAACGCGCCAAATGCGGCTACCAAAAGTGGCGCAAGCAGAAGTCCGATCCAAAAATTCCCTGCATAATTTCCCATAAACATGGCCACCGTAATGGCCAAGAAAACACCCAGCATGTAAAAAGAACCGTGGGCGAGGTTTAGCACTCCTAGAACGCTGAATTGCAACGTAAATCCGACAGATACCAGAAATAAAAGCATGGCGAAAGATAAGCCGTTCAGCAAGATCAGGAACTGGTCTTCCATGGTTTACCTCCCCACTATTAAAAGATTAGATATTTCTTTTGTATATCTTTATTTTCACGTATCTCCTCAGCCGCAGCTTCATAAACCGTTTTGCCTTTTTCCATAATATAGCAGCGATCAGCCAAGGAAAGAGCAAAAACAGCGTTTTGTTCCGCTAAAAGAATACTTATACTTTTTTTGATGACCTTAAGGACATCGAGGAGATTGAGCACAACTTTTGGTGCCAGGCCTTCGGAGGGCTCATCCAACAAAAGCAGGTCTGGGTTACCTACAAGGGTTCTGGCTATGGTGAGCATCTGCTGCTCGCCGCCGCTCATGCGGCCGGCTAGCCTGTTAGGCATCTTCGCCAGCTCTGGAAACAGTTCATATACCTTCTCCCGGGTCCATTCCTCTCCCTTTTTACTATTACGGCTACGCTGAGCCACAAGAAGATTCTCTTCCACGGTCAAATCAGGAAAAACCTGGCGATCTTCCGGAACATACCCGATACCAAGCCGATTAATACGATAAGGCGGCAATGTATTGATCTTATGACCACAGTAATATACTTCTCCGCTACGCGGTGGTGTTAGGCCCATAATGCTGCGCATGGTTGTGGTCTTGCCGACACCATTGCGCCCTAGAAGTGCAACTACTTCACCCTGGTTTACTGTGAGGGAGACGTCTTGCAGAATATGACTGCTGCCGTAATAGGTGTTAATAGTATCGACTTTCAGCATTACAGCACCCCTCCCAGGTATACTTCTTGAACAGAGGGATTTTCCTGAATTTCGGAGGGAGTCCCATCGGCCAGAACCTTCCCCTGGTGTAAGACGATGATGCGCTCCGAAATAGAGAACACAACTTCCATATCATGTTCGGTAATGAAAAATGTAGTCTCTGTCTTGCCGCGCAAGTAATTAATCAACTGTATTACTTCTTCTGTTTCTTTAGGATTCATCCCCGCTGTGGGTTCATCAAGAAGAATCAGGTCGGGCCGGGCGGCCAAGGCTATGCCGATATCAACTCTGCGGCGGTCTCCGTGGGACAAGGTGTGGCAAAGCCAGTTTGCTCGATCAATCATGCCTATGAGCTCAACCATGTTCATTGCTTCTTCGTGGATAACCCGATCTCTCGATAAGAAGCTCAACATGCGCCAGTTTTTTTTTGCTTTAGCAATCAAAGCCGCTTTAATGTTGTCCAGCACACTCAACTCTGGAAAGATACTGACGATCTGAAAGGAACGACTGAGACCTTTTTGTTGAATTGTATGGGCGGGTAAGCCGGTAATATTCTCTTCCTTAAAGAATATTTTTCCGCTGGTAGGAGGAAATTTCCCCGTTATACAGTTGTAAAAAGTGGTTTTCCCTGCTCCATTAGGGCCGATCAGTGACGTTAATACTCCCTTTTCTATGCTAAAGCTCACATTATCCAACGCTCTAAACTTGCCGAAATCCTTAGTCAGACCGGTAGTTTCCAATAATATTGTCATTTTGCGTTGAAAGCAGGAGCGGCGCGGCAATACCATCGCCGCTCCTGCCCGTCAATCCTCCTCATAACAGATTAAAAGGTAATAGGCTAACAACTTACTAACTTATTTACCGTAATGGAGGAGGAGTTACTTCTTCCCCAGGGAACAATTGAATATCCCCTAAAGTCCAAACAGGGAAGCTACCACTCTGGAGTTTACCTCCCACAAGATACTCGGGAATAACCATGTGATCATCTGCCCGAATTTGCCATGTTCCCTGTTCGTTCTCCCAGGTCAAACCGCTCAGAGCAGCCGCCACGTCAGCCGGGTTGTCTGAGCCGGCTTTTTCTATACCCGCTTTTAACAGATAAACAGCGGCATAGTCCGCCCAGGTTTTAGCATACGGATAATCATTGAATTTCTTGTGATATGCTTCAATAAACCGTTTATTAGCTTCATTGTCAGGCCAGTTGGGATCATAGATAGTCATAGCCCAGATGGTGACACCTTTATCGGCAAATGGCTGCATACCTTCCGGACCGAACGCCAGTGCCATTTCGTCAGGAACCGCCGCCGCGGAGATGTAGTGTTTCACTTCGTCAAAAAGACCAAATTCAAGCCCTTGCCGCAGGAAGGTAATCTCATCCGTAGCCCAAAGGGAGCTAAAGATAACATCAGGCTTGGCCGCTTTGATCTTGGCAATATAATCGGCAAAATCTGCAGTGCCGAAACTGGGGAAATCTGAGCCTACAATCTCAATGGGGTTGTCCCCCCGCAATTCCTGGTATGCTTCAGAAAATATTTCCCACGCTTCATGGCCAAACACATAGTCAGGGGATATGTTGTACATTTTTTCCCAGGGCTGATCCTTGACCAGGCGGGCACAGGCTCTCTGCACCTGAATATTGTTCCACAGGGCTGTAAAGACATAATCGCTTCCGACTTCTGGACCACTCAGTTCAGGAGAGTAGCCCCCAACATTTATAAAAACTACTTCTGCAGCCGTTGCTTCCGCCGCCAAGGCATTACTGACGGAACTGGAGACAGAGCCCATGATGAATTTTACTTCTGCTTCGTCGATCAACCGCCTGGCTTTTTCTACACCCACTGAAGTATTTGCTTCACTGTCTTCATAAAGGATCTCCACCGGCCGGCCGAGAATACCACCTGCAGCGTTGATCTCTTCCACAGCCAGCTCTGAGCCCCTGGCGGTACGGATGCCATACGGGCCGAAGAGGCCGGTTTTGGCCATCAGGTGCCCGATCTTAATTGGTGTAACACCCTCTTGCTCAATTGGCTGACCATCCTCTTCCGGCGCGGTCTGGGGCGCACATCCGCTTAGCAGCGCAAGGCAAAAAACGACAAGCAACGAAGCAATAGCCAATCTTTTCAGCATGCTTATTATCCCTCCTATTTTTTTACTTTTTAACCCACCCCACGTGCATCAACTACAACTTTATTTCTTGCTCCCTCCTCCCTTTCTCTTAGCCTATTGGTTTGGAGCATTCAATAAAATTCTCATTCCTCATAAAGGCAAAAAAACAAAAATGTCTAGCCCCCCGAAACTCAAGAGAGTGCTAGACATACCTGCGTCCCTGAGGGTTATGAACCCCCACAACAGACAGCCACACAATCTTAGAATATTTTTTATTTTTCTATTTTAATTTTAGTGTTAAAATTGGAATTTGTCAATATAAGAAATCTTAATTAAAAATTGTTCTGACTATCCTCCAAATACGATTGGGTATAATGATACAAAATCGCCATCTTTTAAAGGTTGTTCCAAAACACTTTTCTTGCCGTTAACAATAACACTAGTCGCCTCCACCGGTAGGGAGAAACGTTCAACTATATCTTTGACCTGACTGTCTTCAGGAAGAAGCATACTTTGCGTATCGCCTTGAGGAAAATATTTACTCAGCCACCCGTGCGATTTAACCGAAACTGTAATAAGCTTTGGCAAAGCAAAACCTCCTATATCCTTCAGTTCGTTACGATTTTTATCTAGTCTTTAGAGACATAAATTTTCTATAATTGTAGTTATACCCTGCCCTCCCGCAATACAGAGGGTGGCCAGCCCATATCGTTTATTCAGTCTGATCAGGTCATAAATCAGCTTGGTTAATATGATGGCGCCTGTAGCTCCCAGCGGATGCCCCAACGCAATTGCTCCCCCGTTAATATTTATTTTATGCAGCTCTTTTTCAAGACCAAGCTCCTTGATACAGGCTAAAGCCTGCGCAGCGAAAGCCTCATTAAGTTCAATTAAATCTATATCCGCGAGTTCAAGGTTTGCCATCTGCAGGGCTTTTTTGGTTGCCGGTACCGGGCCAATACCCATTATTCTTGGATCAACACCGCAGGTGGCATGAGCTACCAGGCGCGCCATAGGTTTTAAGCCCATCTCCCGAGCTTTTTCCTCCGACATGAGCATGAGCGCGGCAGCTCCGTCGTTGCGACCGCTGGAATTGCCGGCTGTTACCGTTCCACCTTCCTTAAAGGCGGGCGGCAGTTTGGCCAGCATCTCCATGGTCACTTTCCGGGGATGCTCATCGGTTGTAAACATAATAGTTTCTTTTTTACTCTTTACTTCGACGGGAACAATCTGTTCTTTAAAGTAACCTTTTTCAATGGCTAGGGCCGCCTTCTCCTGGCTGAACAGGGCGAAGCGATCCTGCTCCTCGCGGCTGATGCCATACTTTTCGGCCAAATTTTCGGCAGTCAGTCCCATGGATTCAATTCGGCCAAAGATTTCTTCCGGCTGGGAACGCGGCTGGCTCTCGGTGTTGGAATCGACCAGAACACCGTTGCCCGCGATATAACCGTAGCGCGCCCTCCTCAGGTAATAAGGCGCAGTACTCATGCTTTCGACGCCACCAGCGACGATAATGTCGGCAAGGCCGCACATGATCTGCCTGGCAGCACCGTTAACCGCCTCCAGACCTGAGCCGCACTGCCTCATAACAGTATAAGCGGGCACTTCAATGGGCACACCCGCTCTTAACGCGGCTACCCGGGCGAGATTGGCCGCGTCAGTAGTCATTTTAGCCTGCCCCATGATTACTTCGTCAATCATGTCCGCGGGAATGTTCACCCGGTTAATACACTCCTTGATCGGAATGGCGGCCAGGTAATCGCATTCGATCTCCTTTAAAGCCCCCCCCATTCTCCCAATGGCGGTACGCACAGCCTCTATGATCATAACTTTTCTCATTAAAAGGTCAGCCTCCCGTTCTATCTATGGCAAGTTTCTACACCGGCTCCCTTCCCTCTCCCAAATGCAGCAGTATTACGAACGCTTACAGTGCATCGCACTACTTAAGCTGTTTTGCTCTTGCGGCGACCCAAGTAAACCCCGTCGGGATCCAACTCTTCACGCATTACCCGCAGCTCTTCGGGAGTAGGCGGGTCCGTTTCTTTAACCTCGGAAGCAACATTCAAATCCCATCCGGTATTTTCACGTACTTTTTCCACCGTTACTCCCGGATGCACATGCGTCAGGATCATCTCGCCGTCGGCATCAAATTCCAGCACCCCCAGGTTGGTAATCACCTTTTCCGGGCCCCCGCCTGGCAACTTTAAAGCAGTCCGGTTTTGTCGGCCTCCGACAAAACCAGGGCTGGTGATAAAATCAACTTTCGCCGGGAAATGCCTTAAGTCATGGGGGATAATGGTAATAATTTTTTTAGCAAAAATAGCAATCTCGCAACCGCCGCCGCTGCCCCCCAAGCGAACCTTGGGATTCCGGTAATCACCTACTACCGTCGTATTGATATTGCCATAGCGGTCAATCTGAGCTCCTCCCAGGAAACCGACATCGATGAGACCACGTTGCAGGTAGTTGGCAAAAATATTATGAAATGAACAAACAGCCAGTGAGCCGGTGACCAGGCAGGGATCCCCGATGGAGATAGGCAGACGCAAGGGTTCCGCGCCGATTACTCCTGCTTCGTAAATCAGGATGTTGTCGGGCGTATAGAGTTTTCGTGCCAGGTTTGCCGCAAGGTTTGGCAGGCCGATTCCTACAAAAATCCGTGCGTGGTTTGGAAGCGACCTGGCGGCCACAGCTATCATCGTTTCAGCCGATGTATAAGACATAGTTTTCAACTCCTTTACAGGTATATCCCGAAGTTTACGGGATTACTAAAGGAATTTCGCGGTAAAAGTCTCAGTATGTTTTCAGCACCCAGTTTCTGAATGTATTCCTGGCGGTTGGCCACGCCAAAAACCCACTCCCCCAACCACTGCCTTACCTGCTCTTCGTCTCTGCTAATCTCGTCCCATTTAATGTAGAAGGCATTATCCCTATCGTAGTATCCCTGGGCGTATGAGGGATGCGCTCCCCAGGGAAGTTCAACTACCGCATCCACCAAAAAACCGGGAATAAGGGTACGGTTGGGATCGCTGCGAATAACACTTTCATCTACGATCTCTTCCACTGTGACGATCAACTTCTTGGAAGCAAAGGCCACCTCTTGCTGCTCTCCCATGATCCCCCAGAGGTGAACATTTCCTTCTTGATCGGCTCGCTGCGCATGGATCACCCCAACATCCGGGTTCAAAGCTGGCACCACGGTAACCTCTTCCCCCGTATAGGGGCAGTTGATGGTTTTAATGTAGTGGTTATACAAAGGTAGATCGGAGCCGCGGATGCTTTTCAAAGGATAAAAACTCATACCATGAGCTCCGGCCAGTAAACGTGTGGCCAATCCAAAATGAGTATATTCTTCGATCTCAAGTTTTCCTTCTTCCACCCTTTTTCGGAATCCCTGGAGCATCCCCACACCGGGATTACCGCTCCAGCTGAAAATTATTTTCCTGGCACAGCCGGCAAAAATCATTTGATCGTAAATCAGGTCAGGCGTAGCACGGCACAAGATCAAGTCTTTAATCCCCTGGCGAATAATTTCATGTGCCACTCCGAAAGGGATCAAATGGGTAAAACCTGCAAGATAAATTGTATCTCCGTTGTGAATAAACTTTTTTACTGCTGTGTACAAATCCATAACTTTGCTTTTCTTTTCACAGTCGTTTTGCATACCTTACCTCCACAAAAAGATATGTAAAATATCGGAAACCCAAAAACCGTCTTATTCCTTTTTCAAATTCGAGATTGCCCGCTTCGCGAAGCCTTGCTATGACATCTTTGTGAACTAGAATTGGTTTTCGAGTCACTACAGAAATTAATAAAATCAAACATCCTAACAATGCTCCAATAAAACAAAATGCCTAGCCGTCTTGAACAAATCAAGAAAGTGCTAGGCTTGACTGCTACTGTGAGACTGTTGGTCTCACAACAGGCAACCACACAATCTTCTTACTATTACAAGATTATTATATTTATAGAATATTTTTTTGTCAACACATTTATCCCGGGAATGTGATCGGTCTGTGATATTGTCACCCCGTAAGCGGTCTGAGA
>JAKPEE010000121.1 GCA_029552125.1 Bacillota bacterium
TTAATCTTATCGTTCATTCTTGAGAGGCCTCTTTCCTGGGTGTTGTTTCTCAAACCTATACCTTCTGGAACGAGGTCTCTCTTTTCCTGCTTAAAGCAGGTTTTTTCGATCCTCTCCCCCCGCTAACATTTTACTCATAGATTGTAGAAAATAAAATGCCGGGTGATCCCGGACCATATTTCCTAGATTAAACATCCTGGCTTTAAGGGAGGTAATCAAGGGGATTTACCTTGTTCCCGTTATGCAGAACCTCAAAATGTAAATGCGGCCCGGTGGTATTACCCGTCAATCCGACATAAGCGATGGTCTGCCCCGGTGCTACCTGCTGGCCGGCAGAAACCGCGACCTTGCCGGCATGTCCATAACGGGTTAAAAAACCGTCTCCATGATCCAGTTCAACCATAATCCCGTAAGCGCCCAGGTAATCGGCATAAGTAACCCGGCCCGCTGCAGCGGCAAAAAAAGGAGTGCCTAAAGGGGCCGCAATATCAATAGCGTAATGAAACTTGCCGTTTCTCCAGCCATATCCTGAAGTTATGGTCCCCTGAAGGGGCCAGATAAATTGCTTAACCTGCCCGCCCCTGGATCTGGTCGCTCCCGGAACGATTACCCGCACACCCCGGGTCAAGGTATCCTTACTGTTCAGATCGTTGGCGGCAATAATGACCTCTTCTCCAACGCCATACAATTTCGCGATATCGGATATCGTGTCACCATCTTCAGCATTGTGTACCGCTCCGACAACATTTACTACTTCAATGACCTCACCGGCCACGATATGATGCGGGTTGCTGATGTTATTCAAGCTCACCAGAGTGCTAACATCAGTGTTAAAGCGGGCGGCAATGCTTGAGAGACTGTCGCCCGGTTCGATGGTATATTTGAAAAGTCCCGGTTTGCTCTCAGCGGCTTCATCCCGGGCTGCGCTGAATTCGCGCAGCTCCAAATAATATAACGGCACCTCACCGGATCGGTCAGACTCCCCTTCCTGTTCGGCTGCAGCGCTCCAAGGCTGCCCGATGCAGATAAGCCCGGCTGCCAGCACCACGGTTGCCGCTTTAATTAAACCCGTCATTTAAATCTACTCCTTTACCGCAAGAAGATATTACTTATTTTGCTGTTTGAAAGGATAGATTATACATTTTACCTTCAACCATGGCAATCGCTGGCGGGCGCAATACGTGGATTGGCAGGTTGTTTAACCAGGGAGGATCATAAAAGATGCATATTATCCAGAAACTCCTCATTATTTTTTGTTTGTCTAAGTTTATCCAGCAACATCTCTAAAAACTCGATATTGGGCGTATTACCCATGGCCCGGCGCAAAGCCCACATCAATTCCAGCTTGCGTTCATCCAGAAGCAGCTCCTCGCGGCGGGTCCCTGAGCGTGAAATATCGATGGCCGGGAAGATGCGCCGCTCGGCAATACGGCGGTCCAGATGCAACTCCATGTTGCCGGTGCCTTTAAATTCTTCATAAATGACATCGTCCATTCTACTTCCGGTATCAACCAGCGATGTGGCAATAATAGTCAGGCTGCCTCCACCGTCAATATTCCGGGCCGCGCCGAAAAAGCGCTTTGGCTTGTAAAAGGCAGCGGGATCAATTCCTCCGGAAAGAGTGCGACCGCTGGGCGGAATGACCAGGTTATAAGCCCTGGCCAGGCGAGTAATACTGTCAAGCAATATGGCCACATCACGCCCCTGCTCCACCAGGCGCTGGGCCCGCTCTAAAACCAGCTCGGAGATGCGGATATGATTTTCCGGTTTCTGGTCAAAGGTAGAGCTGGCCACATCGGCCTTAACACTGCGCTCCATGTCGGTCACTTCTTCGGGGCGTTCATCCACCAGTAAAATAATCAACTCCACCTCGGGGTGATTGGTAGAGATACTATTGGCAATTTGCTTCAGCAAGAGTGTTTTGCCGGCTTTGGGCGGTGAAACAATGAGACCTCGCTGTCCTTTGCCCACGGGGATAAGCAAATCAATTATACGCGTGGATAAAATATGGGGCTCTGTTTCCATCCGCAGCATCTCCCGGGGATGAACCGGAACCAGAGAAGTAAAAGACTTCCGGCGGATAAAATTGTCCGGATCTTCTCCGTTTATTTGTTCAACCTGCAAAAGAGCATAATAACGCTCATTATCTTTGGGAGGGCGGATGCGGCCGGTGACCATATCTCCGTTGCGCAGATTAAAACGCCGGATTTGTGAAGCGGAAATATAGATGTCGTCGTCCGAATAATAGTATTTTTGACGCCTTAAAAAACCGAAGCCGTCATTCATAATTTCCAGAAGGCCGGACGCGGTATGCTGTTCAGCTTGGTTGGAAAATAATGCAGTCAGTGTGTCCAGCAGTTCCTGCTTGCGCATGGTCGAGTGCCCTTTTATTTCATGCTCCCGGGCCAGGCGGTGCAGCTCGCTTAAAGTCATTGTTTTAAGTTTTTCAGGATCCACAACTTTCACCACCTTAATTTTAGGTACCGTCAATAATTTTTCGCAAATTCATTTACCCGCCTGGTAGGCATCAGTTAACCAGCAGTTACTTTTGAACCATCCATGGCACTCAGTTCCTCAAGATGTCTCATACTCATATAACGCTTGGTTCCCCATTCTTTG
>JAKPEE010000143.1 GCA_029552125.1 Bacillota bacterium
GGGAAAACCTTGAGCGGATCCATATTGGCGAGTTTAAAAGTCCCAAGGGTTTTGTTTGTCAAAGAACAGAGCTTACGAATAAGCAAATCAGCTACTTTAAGGCGCTGAAACTGGAGCAACCACCGCGGTTCTTCAAAATTATCACCGATCATTCTTAAGGTTACGGCTGTAGTTACACGCCTGTTTTGACCGGGTGCCCGGCAAGTCCGGTGTGGTAAGGGTTTCAGCTTTTCTTTTATCTACTAACTGTCGAAGGCCAGAATATACCTGCAAATCAATTTTTTCAAGGAATCTTGCGCAGTTGAGTCGAACATTAAACCTTAGTGCAGTATATTGAAAACAGGGAGGCAGGATTATGCGCGGGAGTTCTTCTACAGTAGTGAAAACCGGCATCGGCTTTGGATGCTGCCTGGCCATGATTATCTCCTGGAGTCTCCATCAATCGGTGCTGCTGGCCTTGTTTCACGGTGTTTTGGGCTGGTTTTATGTGATCTGGTATCTGCTGTTTATCAGGTAAGCGAGCCGCCTGCTTATGTTGAGAATGCAGGAAACAGTTTTTACCAGCAGGGTTTTTCACGCCGGCAATTACGGAACAGAACGACTTTTTAACAGCAAAAAAACAAACCTGCCTGCCCGGCACCACTGCCATATATTTTTCATCAGGTTTTCAGCAGAGCAATTTTTGTATACAATAGGGAAAAGATGCCTATGCTTCATCAAAACAGGGGCGATATCACAGGGGCGATATCAGAAAAACGAGACACAACTGGTTTTCAGCCATGAACCTACGGGGGCGCCCCGTCGGATTACCTTTAAGTTATATCAAGGATAACATATCTTAAACCCTTAGAATAACTAAAGGAGTTGAACCCAGCCATGCAGTCCTTAGAGGAAAAAGTTGTAAATACCATTCGCTTTCTGGCGGTGGATATGATTGAAAAGGCCCGGTCGGGCCACCCCGGTCTGCCCATGGGTGGGGCGGCCATGGCTTATGCCTTATGGTCCCGCTGTTTGAAGCACTGCCCCGGCGCGCCTGACTGGCCTGACCGGGACCGCTTTGTCCTTTCTGCAGGACACGGGTCGGCCCTGCTCTATGCGCTGCTGCACCTTTTCGGTTATGACCTGTCCTTGGATGATTTAAAACAATTCAGGCAGTGGGGCAGCAAGACTCCCGGCCATCCCGAGTACGGGCATACCCCGGGGGTGGAGACCACTACCGGCCCCCTGGGGCAAGGGTTTGCCAACGCCGTCGGCATGGCCCTGGCTGAAGCGCGCCTGGCGGCTGAATTTAACCGGCCCGGCTTCAAGGTTGTGGATCACTATACATATATTTATGCCGGTGATGGGTGCATGATGGAAGGGGTAAGCGCCGAAGCGGCTTCCCTGGCGGGGCACCTGAAACTGGGAAAGCTGATTTGCCTCTATGACGACAATAACATTACCATTGACGGCAGCACCGACATATGCTTTACCGAGGATGTGGGACGCCGTTTTGAAGCCTACGGCTGGCAGGTTTTAAAGGTTGAGGACGGCAACGATATCGCCGCTGTAGCGGGTGCGCTGGCCCGGGCCAAAGAGGATAAGCGCCCCAGTTTAATTATTGTGCGTACCGAAATTGGCTTCGGCTCCCCGAACAAGCAAGGCAGCGCTGAGGCGCACGGCGCACCCCTGGGCCCTGAAGAAAGCCGGCTGGCGAAGGAATTCCTGCAATGGCCTGCGGACCGGACTTTCTATGTGCCGGATGATGTCCGGGAGCATTTCGAGAAACTTAAAAATGAACTGACCCGGGCCAAAGAAGAGTGGGATCTTCTGATGGCCCGCTACAGAGACAGTTACCCTGAACCGGCTGCCCGTTTTGATTCCTGGCTTTCCGGTGAAATTGACAAAGCGCTGGCCGGTGATCCGGATCTTTGGCATTTTGAAAAGCCCATGGCCACACGCTCCGCTTCGGGGCAGGTAATGCAAGTGTTAGCTCGCTATCTGCCCAACATGATGGGCGGTTCAGCCGACTTGAATGCCTCCACGAAAACATACCTGAAAGGTCTGGGCGATTTCCAGGCAGACAACCGCCGGGGCAATAATATTAATTTCGGGGTAAGGGAGCATGCCATGGGGGCAATTCTTTCGGGAATCGCCCTGCACGGCGGCTTTCGCTGTTTCGGTTCCACGTTTTTTGTATTTCTTGATTATATGAAGCCCGCGGTAAGGCTGGCGGCGCTGATGGGGCTTCCTGTCGTCTATGTCTTTACCCACGACAGCATTGCCGTTGGGGAGGACGGCCCCACCCACCAGCCGGTTGAACAACTGGCCCACCTTCGCGCTATTCCCAACCTGCATGTCTTCAGGCCCGCGGACGGCCGTGAAACAGCGGCGGCATGGCTGCACGCGCTGCGCAGAAAAAGCGGTCCGACAGCGTTAATTTTATCACGCCAGGACCTGCCCCAACTGCCGGGAACAGGGGAAGAAGCCTTAAAGGGCGGTTATATTTTGTCTCCTGAAACCGGAAGCAAACTTGATTTTATTCTTATGGCTTCAGGCTCGGAAACAGCGCTGGCCCTGGAGGCCCAATCGCATTTACAGGAAAAAGGAATCGGAGTCAGGGTAGTGAGTATGCCCTGCCTTGAGCTTTTCCTGGAGCAGAGCCAGGCTTACCGGGACTTGGTGCTTCCACCGGCCGTGGCGGCAAGGCTTGCGGTAGAAGCGGCTCTGCCGGCCGGGTGGGAGCGTTTTACCGGGGGGCCGGACCGGGTCATCGGGATCAGCGGGTTTGGTGCTTCCGCCCCGGGAAAAGTGGTGCTGGAGAAAATGGGTATTACCGTTGAAAATATTGTTCGCCGGGCGGAGAAGATATTGAACCGCTAACATATCCGGCGGTCGGTACTATTACTCCTTGAGGAGGTCTTCGGCAATGACTACGCTTGAAATAAGCGACAGGGCCCGGGAGTACATGCTGAACCGCTCCCGCGTCTATACCGTCTACCAGGCTTACTGCGGCGGCTGAAGCGGCTATACCCTGAAAAGCGCCGTGCGCGCGGGAAAGCCAAATGCCATGGATGGGTACGAGTCGCTTGAGAGCGGGGGGATAACCATTTACGTGGCCAGGGAGCTGGCCGGCAAGACCATCCGTATTGATCGCGCCGGTTTTTGGATCTTTAGCTATCTGGCGGTATCCGTAAGATAAAAAAACGGGGGCGTTCAGGTTAAACCAGGACGTCCCCATTTATTTCTAAAATGTAATCTAGCGCATTTTTTTGCTGCCAAAATCGAAGCCTGCCTGCCAGGCTTCTTTCAGGTTGGCCGGATTTTCGGCGATACTACCCTTTAAATCAAAACCTTGTTTGCACAAAAAACCAGCATAGCTATAATTGATGTTATGAAAAAATACTTTGCCAATCTGCAGAGCGTTGGCACAGTATTCTTTATTTTTCAGGGCACCGCAGCAGATTAAAAAACCGGGACGGTTTTCTTCCAGGCGAACAAACGGACTTTTCAGGGTATACTTGGCATGCCACCAGCATTGAAAACGATCAATAAACATTTTCAACTGGGCGGAGATGCTGCCGAAATGAATTGGCGTGGCCAGAACGATACCACCGGCCGTTTCCACCATCGGGTAAAGGTTTTGCATATCATCTTTAATCACGCATTTTCCGGTGGATGAGCAGCGGTCACAGGCCTGGCACGGCCTAAAACGCAAATCGTTCAGGCGCACGGTTTCAACCCGCCTTCCTGCTTCTTTGGCGCCTTCACCAAATGAATTTAATAAAAGTTCGCTGTTACCGTTACGGCGCGGGCTCGATGATATGGCCAGCAGGTAACTCATTGATACCACCCCTTTTCTCCTAATATAATAACCTGACCATTTTAATATTTCCAGCACTGCTATCCGCAGCAGAATTTTTGCCTGGAATAATTATTCCTGTGTGATACAATCTAAGTAATAAATGTATAAAGGAGCGTTATTGTTGGCAAAAATTGTATTGATTGAACCGCAGTCCCGCGCAGACCATGTCTATAAAAGTGTGCGCATGCCCAGGTTGGGGCTGCCTTTATTGGGGGCGCAGTTGAAAGCAGCAGGCTACAGTGTCAGCTTTTACATGGGCCAGGGTGCCTCTTTGCCCTGGGCGAAGATTATCGATGCAGACCTGGTCGGGATTTCGACTACAACTTCCACCAGCCGTGAAGCTTATCGTATGGCCGGTTACCTTCGCTCTTTAAATATCCCGGTAGTCCTGGGAGGCATCCATGCCACCTATATGCCTGACGAAGCAATGTGTTATGCCGATTATGTGGTTCGCGGTGAAGCGGATCGGAGCTTTTTACCCCTGGTTAACGCCATATTATCCGGCGCTTTACCCGGGGATATTCCCGGTGTTTCTTACTGGCAGGATGATGTTCCCCGGCACAATCCCTGTGCAGAACCCTACCAGGTAGATTTAAATGAGCTGCCTCTTCCTGACCTGACCCTATCTGAAGGCCAGAAACCGTTGCGCACTATCCCCGTGATGACCTCCCGGGGCTGTCCCTTCAATTGTACTTTCTGCAGCGTTACTCCCATGTTCGGCAGGCGCTATCGTTTCCGTGATCCGGATAAAATACTGGAAGAGCTAGCATTGTATCGGGGTCGTAGTGTCTTTTTTTGTGACGACAATTTCACCGCAAATCCGGCCCGCAGCAAACAGTTGTTGCGCGGCATGATCAGTGAAAAAATTGGCCTGAAAGGCTGGGGCGCCCAGGTCAGGGTGGATGCAGCCCGGGATGAAGAGTTGCTTGCACTGATGCGGCAAGCCGGAGCAAACATTGTCTACATTGGCCTGGAATCCATTAACCCGGCGACTCTGGAGCAATACAACAAGCAGCAAACAGTTGACGATATCATCTACGCCATCCAGCGCTTCCATGAGTATGGCATACGTGTGCACGGCATGTTCGTCTTCGGCGGGGATAGCGATACAGTCCAAACCATCCGGGATACTGTCGATTTCGCCCTGGAAGCCGGGGTGGACAGCGTTCAGTTTCTAACGCTGACGCCGCTTCCGGGGACGCCCCTTTTCGCTCAACTGGAGAGGGAAGGACGTTTGCTGACCAAAGAATGGGAGCTGTATGACGGCCACCATGCGGTTTTCCAACCGGCGCAGATGACCCCGGAACAGCTGCAGGAAGAAACATTATTGGCTTTTAAAAGGTTTTATTCGCTGCGCAACCTGTTTAAAAATCACGCTGTAACCGGGTGGGGGACTGTTTTGTACAGGGGTCTTGGGTGGTGGCTGGTACGCAGCTTTGAAAGGAAAAACCAGTGGTACTCCCGGCAACTGAAACAGTTGCAGAACCAGGATCCGCGGCCGGTGCCTTTGCTTTACCGTTTGTTGAAACCGGCTTCCGGGGTGGCTTTAAAAATATCATTGACTGAAGTAAGAGGTACGCTTTACTTACGCTTGCGCGGCGCCGTGAACCGGATTGCCCTGCTTGAATTGAATAAGACTTTAAAGGCCCTTTTACCCAGGTGCTGTTTCCACCTGGTGATTAATGCCGAGGGGCTGCGTTTTGACTCGGAGCAGGCCGCCCAAAATTTCCCCCGTTTTCTTGAACGGCTGGCGGAACGGGTGCGCCGCCTCCAGGTAATTCTGGCCGCAGAGATGAATTACGCGCCAAAACTGGGGCGCCGGCTTAAAGCGCCCCGCTTCGAGCTCCTGTTTAGCAAAAGATAGCTTAAGTTTAAAACCGGTTTTCCCGGGAGAGAAATTTTTTCGTCCACGGGCAGGCGGCGATACAGACGCCGCAGATAGTTGAATCGATCTGTAAACTTTTTGCATAATTATTAGCCGTTTGATAGCAGCGGCCTGCGTCAAGCAAGGCCTCCCGGGCCAGCCCCGCCTGCCAGTTCCGGTTCAAGATAGCCTGGCCGGGGCAGGCCTTGACGCAGGCAACACATTCTGCGCAGCGGGATTCATTGACCGGGCCGGCGCTTTCAAAGGGCGCCTCGGTGAGCACTGAATTCAGGCGAAAAGCTGCGCCGAACTGTTCAGTTATCAGCAGGGCTGACTTGCCAATCCACCCCAACCCTGCCCTGGTGGCAACAGCCTTATGTGATAGGCCGGCAGAGAGGGTTTTTTTGTCAAAATCTTCTCCGGTAGGCTTTAGGGGCATGGCGCTATACCCATGCTGCTCCAAATAATGCACAGCGCATCTTCCCAGTTCCGACAGCAAGTTGTTTGTCCTTTTATATTCCTGGCAGTAGGCATGGTTTGGCCCGCCGGCAATAGAGCGAACAATTTCAGGTTTAAGCGTGACCACAATGGAGACGGCATATTTAAATCCATGCCGCTCTTCCTCAGGCAGTTCGCTTATATCGGCGAAGCCGACTGCCGCGGCGCCTTCGCGAAGCAGGGTTTCTGTTAAGCGGGTTTGCATGGGACGGCACCTCCTCTGCATGGATGCATCTTAATTCGACAGCGGGAACGGTATTCCCTGTATGACGGCCTTCACGGCGTTTACATGCCGGACGGCTTTTGCATGAAGGGATAAGTATAATTTCCGCGAATATTTACATAACAGGAGCAATCGGGGAACCCATGATCCCGGCAGTTTATCCTTGATCTTAAAGGGGTGATTTTGTCTAAAGTGCACCACCCCAGTATTTTTAAACTAACACTTAATCAATTACCGTCTACCTACTTTCTTGAAGGTAGCGAAAATACCGCCTGCCCGGCCATATCTGCTGCCAGTGATCTGGGCCGGTTGAAGCAGTTTTTTTTCGAAGGCGCGGAAATGGTTGCCGTCTATGAAGATGTAGAAAACAGAAAGGGCTTTAAGGGGGTGATTGACCGGCAGGGTTTCCTGCAGTTTCTAGTAACGAGCGTACAGGTAGCCGACGCCAGGATGGACAGTCTCTTGCAGAGTTCCTATGACGCCGTATGTATGATTGATGAAGCCGGAAATGTTATTTTCTGGAACAGCCAGGCAGAAAACCTTTACGGCATCAAGGCGGCTGATATAGCCGGTAAAGATATCCGTCAATTTTTTGACAATCTAATTGTGACAGAGGTGCTAAAAAGCAAAGTTCCTGTCCTGGGAGCATTTCACCAACCGCGTCCCGGCACTTATGTTCTCATTAATGCTTATCCTGTCCTGCTCCATAATCGCGTTATCGGCAGTGTATCGGTAGAAAAAGATATTACCGACATGGTTCTGCTAAACCGCGAGCTGGTAAAGGCCAACAAGCGGGCCAGTTTTCTGGAAAAAGAGATGTTGAAAATTGGCCAGGACAGCAATCCCTTTGCCGAAATTCGCGGCCGCAGCGACAACTTTAGAGAAGTGCTGGCCATGGCGCGCAAGGTGGCGGCTACGGATGCTGTAGTGCTCCTGCACGGAGAGAGCGGAACGGGCAAAGAGATACTGGCGCGGGCCCTGCACCGCGGGGGACCGCGCAAAGACAAACCCTTTATTCCCATTAACTGCGGTGCTATACCATATCACTTATTTGAAAGCGAACTTTTCGGGTACGAGGGAGGTGCTTTTACCGGGGCGGAAAAAAAAGGCAAGCCGGGCAAATTCGCCCTGGCCCACGGCGGAACTCTGTTCCTGGATGAAATTTCCGAACTTAACCTGGATTTGCAGGTGAAACTGCTGAGGGTGTTACAGGAGCAGGTTTATTACCCGGTTGGTGGGACAAAGCCATGTAGTGTTGACGTGCGTATTATCGCGGCCACCAATAAAGACCTGGCGCAACTGGTGGAAGAAGGGCGCTTTCGTGAGGATCTGTACTACCGTCTCAATGTAGTCAGTCTTCACCTCCCTCCCTTAAGAGAGCGGAAAAAAGATATTCCCGAGCTGGCTTATTACTTTCTGGCAGAATTCGCCGCAGCATATCAAAAGAAAGTGTCGGACATTGATCCTGCGGTCATGACCTTCTTTCTGCGCTATCATTGGCCCGGAAATGTCAGGGAGCTGCGCAATATTATCGAGCGCATGGTTGTTTTGACCGAAGGCGATTGCCTGACCATGGAAACCATGCCTCCCGAATTAAAGCATAACAAAGCCAACTTCCGGGATCTATTAACCTCCGCCAGATCCCTCAGTGAAAGCAAGTGTATTCTGGAGAAGGAGTTAATCGTAAACACTCTGGCTGAATGTGGGGGGAATAAAGCCCGGGCGGCCTTGCGGCTGGGCGTACCCCGCAGTTCCCTCTACTACCGCATTAAAAAGCTGGGTATTCAAGAGCAGGAATACCTCCAGCCGGATGGCGGATATTAGACGAAACTGTCGAAAAACGGACACATCAACGGCCAAAATAGCTTCTATTTTCTGCAGATTGCTCCTTTACCGCCTTGGCACGAAATTTGCACAATATTTTAATGAGCTATTATCGTATAAAAAAAATTCTGGCCTCGCCCCTGTTATTTAATCCCTCGGGCAGCGCGGCCTGGATCCTGAATATTTTTACTGAGGAGGATTGTAGTTATGGAAAGCGCGGTTAACAGATTTAAACAGTCACGCAAAGTGCTGGCCGAATATACCTACGAACCTGCAGCCCTAGTTCGTGGTTATACAGGGAAAACTCTCTTCGTTGATCTTTCCACGGGGTTAATCAAATCTAAAGAAGTAACCCGGACGATGAAAGATATTTTTATTGGCGGCAGAGGCTTTGGCCTGTGGTACCTGTGGCAGGCTGTTAACCCGCAGACAAAGTGGAACGATCCGGAAAATGAGATTATCATTTCTTCGGGACCCGTCGGCGGCATTACCCAGTATCCCGGCGCCGGCAAGTCTCTGGTGGTTACTCTCTCTCCTCTCACCAATTCTGTTATAGACAGCAACGTGGGAGGCCATTTCGGCCCTTATCTGAAGTTTTCCGGCTGGGATGCCCTGGAGATCTATGGTAAGTCAGATAAAGACGTTTTCATTATCATTGACGGCGACTCCGGAAAGGTGACCATCGAGGAAGCCGTTTTGGATACTACCGCCTGCCATCTCATCAGTGAAATCTTGACCGAAGCTTTTGCCCATTCGGAATCTGATAAAAAGAACATTTCGGTGGTCTCCGCCGGCAGTGGGGCCGACCATACCTTAATCGGTATACTCAACTTTTCTTTTTATGACCCGCACCGCAAAGTAGTGCGGCTAAAACAGGCCGGCCGGGGAGGAACGGGTACAGTATTCCGGGATAAAAAGCTGCGGGCCCTGGTAGTGCGTTTCTCGGGTTTAAAAGCTAAGAGCAACAATCCCGCTGATTTTGAAAGGATTGTGGCCGCCGGAAAAAGGATCAACCGGGAAATTCGCGAACTGGATGATGTTCAAAACCGCATGCGGCAGGTGGGGACGGCCAGCCTGCTCACAGTAATGAACGACTATGATCTTCTTCCGGTGCATAATTTCCAGTACGGCTCCCATGTCGACGGACCCAAAATATCCACCGAGGTTTTCAGGAGCCGCTTTACCCAGAACGTGTTTGACGGCTGCTGGCACGGCTGCACTCTTTCCTGTTGCAAGGCGGTGGATGGTTTTGAGTTGAAGACAGGACCTTTTAAAGGCGAAAAGGTCGTAGTGGACGGTCCGGAATATGAAAACGCCGCCGGTCTCGGGTCCAATTGCGGTATTTTTGACCCGGATTGCATTATCGAGGCCAACTTTTACTGCGACACTTACGGCATCGATACTATTTCCACCGGTACCCTTGTTGCCTTTATCATGGAATGCTATGAACGGGGGATTATCAACAAAGAGATAACCGGAGGGCTGGAACTTAATTTCGGCAACAAGGAGGCCTTCATGGAGTTAATCCACCAGATGGGCCGCGGCGAAGGTTTTGGCAAGATTGCCGGCCTGGGAGTGCGCCGCATGAAGAAAATATTTAGCGAACAGTATGGGGCGGACTCTAATTTTTTGCAGGATATCGGCATGGAGGCCAAAGGCCTGGAATATTCCCAGTACCTGAGCAAGGAATCCCTGGCCCAGCAGGGCGGCTACGGACTGGCCAACAAGGGCCCCCAGCATGATGAAGCCTGGCTGATTTTCATGGACATGGTTAACAAGCAGCTCCCCACATTCGAAGATAAGGCTGAAGCCCTGCACTATTTCCCCATGTTCCGGACCTGGTTCGGGCTGCAGGGCCTCTGCAAGCTGCCCTGGAATGACATTGAACCGGAAGATAACAAGCAGACTGATGAGCCGGCCAAAGTTCCGGCCCATGTGCAGAACTATGTGGATATCTATAACGGTGTAACCGGGCAAAACATTGACAAAGATGAGCTGATTCTCCAGTCCGAGCGTGTTTATAATTTTCAGCGTGTTTTCAATCTGCGCATGGGTTTTGGCACCCGCAAAGATGATGCCGTGCCCTATCGTTCTCTGGGGCCGGTAACAGTGGAAGAATACGAATCCAGGGCCGAACGGTATGACAGCCAGTTGAAAGAACTGGGCCTGAACGTGGAGGAGATGAGTACCGGGGAAAAACTGAAAGCTTTGCGCAAACACCGGGAAGAGATGTATGAAAAATTGGTTGATGTGGTCTATCAGCGCCGCGGCTGGACCAAAAACGGCATTCCCCGCCTGGAAACGCTGCGCAGACTGGGTATTGACTTCCCGGAGGTTGTCGCCGTGGTGGAAAAACATCTTTAGCTAAAAAGTTAGCATGAATATAAGCTGCGGGGGCGCGGCATGCCGCCCCCCGGCAAACTATGTTTTATTTTTCAGCAAGGTACGGGGGAGATTCTATGGTTGAGATTAACGGCCACCTGGTGAAATGGGAAGAAGGTATGACCGTTAAAAGGCTGTTGGAAATTATGAATTATACTTTCCCCATGATTATTGTCCGGGTTAACGGTGAGGCGGTTAATAAAGAAGAATGGGATACTTACCCGGTGCCAAGGGGAGCAAAAGTGCAGGCGCTCCATCAGATTGCCGGAGGCTAATAAGAGCGAATAAGAGCGATAGAAAGGAAGCTTAATGATCCACATGCAGGCGCTGGTTGAAAAAATTGTTAAGCGGTATGATTGTGACGCGGCGAACCTGATTATGATTTTACAGGATCTTCAGGCGGTGTTTAAATACCTGCCCGCAGAAGCGATTGCGCTTGTTTCCGAGAAGCTGCGCGTGCCGAAAGCAGGGGTCTATGCGGTAGCCACGTTTTACAAATCTTTTTCGCTTAAACCGCGCGGCAGGCATAAAATTGAAGTCTGTGAGGGCACGGCCTGCCATATCCGGGGAGCTTCAATTTTAATGAACCAGGCGTCCAGCAAACTGGGCATCAAGGCGGGCGAAACGACAGCCGACGGGGAATTCACACTCGAATCGGTCCATTGCGTCGGAGCCTGCGCCATGGGGCCGGTTGTCGTTATTGACGGGGTCTATCACGGCAATCTAACCGCAGCCAAATTGACCCGGGAAATTGAAAAATGCACCGGTCAGAAAGAAAAAGAATGCATTTGCTCTGCAGGGACAAATCTGCAGGCCGGCGGTGAAGACATGGCCCCAGTTTCAGAGTATATCGATTCGCTGCAGAAATTCGAGCAGTGGCAAGCCCGCCTTCAGAAGGAAAAACCGCAGGATCAGCCCCGCATTCTGGTGTGCTGTGGAACCGGCTGCGTAGCCAAAGGGAGCCTGGCCCTGGCCGAAGCTTTATCGAGAGAACTTGCCGTTGCGGCGATCGATCGGCCCGTCCATTTAGGCATCAAAACGGTGGGCTGCCAGGGCTTCTGTGAAAAGGGCCCCCTGGTAATCCTTCATCCCGAAAACATTTTTTATACCAAAGTTTCAGCGGAAGACGCCGCGCAGATTATTCAACAAACGGTAATCGAGAAGAAGGTTATTGACCGGTTGCTTTACCATGAGCCGGGAGAAGAGAGAGGAATCGAAAAATATACGGAGATTCCGTTTTTCTCAGGGCAGAAGCGTACAGCCCTGCGCAATGTGGGCTCCATCAATCCGCTGGACATCGAAGACTACGTTGTCCGCGGCGGTTACAGCTCCCTCTTTAAAGCCCTTTATGCCATGAGGCCGGAGCAGGTTATCGACGAGGTGGAGCAATCGGGTCTGCGCGGCAGGGGAGGCGGCGGTTTTTCAACAGGAAGGAAATGGCGCACCGCAGCTTCTATCCCCTCTGACGTGCGTTATGTTATTTGCAACGGAGACGAAGGGGATCCGGGAGCTTTCATGGACCGCAGTATCATGGAGGGCGATCCCCATTCCATCATTGAAGGCATGATTATCTGTGCCTATGCGATCGGTGCCTCAGAGGGCTATATCTATGTGCGTGAAGAATATCCCCGCGCATTGAAGCACCTGCAAGCAGCCATCGATCAGGCGCGGCAGGTCGGCCTGCTCGGCGAGAATATTGGCGGCACCTCCTTTTCCTTTGATATCAGGATTAATCGCGGCACCGGCGCCTTTGTCTGCGGCGAGTCCACCGCGTTGATGCAATCCATTGAAGGGAAGGTGGGTGAACCGCGGGCCAAGTATATCCGCTCCGCTGAACGCGGCCTTTACGGCAAGCCGACGGTGCTCAACAATGTCGAAACTTTTGTCAACATTCCGGTGATAATCGGGGAAGGAGCCGCTAAATTTGCCGCCACGGGCACTGCCGGCAGCAAGGGGACCAAGGTCTTTTCTGTGGTGGGAAAAGTAAAAAATACCGGCCTGGTGGAGGTGCCCATGGGCACAACCTTAAGGAGCATTATCTACGATATTTGCGGCGGCATCCTCGAGGATAAAGCGTTTAAAGCGGTTCAGACCGGAGGGCCCTCGGGGGGTTGCCTGCCCGGCCACAAACTCGACCTGCCCGTTGATTTTGACACTCTAACCCGGGAAGGGTCCATGATGGGCTCCGGCGGGATGATCGTCATGGACGAAGACACCTGTATGGTTGACGTGGCCCGCTATTTTACCGGCTTTTTAACCGGCGAGTCTTGCGGCAAATGTGCGGCCTGCAGAATGGGTATAAAAAACCTGCACACCATACTGGAGCGCATCTGTCGCGGCGAAGGCGAAGTGGATGACCTTGAAAAGATGGAGAAGCTGCTATTCCTTCTGGAAAACGCTTCGCTGTGCGGCCTGGGGAAATCGGCCCCTAATCCGGTGCGCAGCACCCTGACCCATTTTCGGGACGAGTACCTGGCTCACATTATTGATAAAAAATGTCCGGCCGGGGTATGCCGGGCGCTGATTACCTATGAAATTACGGATCAGTGTACCGGCTGCGGCCTCTGTGCCAAAGCCTGTCCCCGGCAGGCCATCAGCGGAACGAAAAAAGAGATACATCGCATCGATCAGGCGCTGTGCAACCGCTGTGGCATTTGCAAGGCCACCTGCAGATATGGCGCCATTGTGGCCCGGTAGTTAGCTGGCCAGTAGACGGTAGAAGTTAGACAGTTGATTGAAAAGATTTAAGAGCACAAGTATTCAATACCCTCCAAGCCGGGGTGCCGTTGCGCCTGTTTAGACATGGCTTAATTAGGAGCGCAGCGTGCAGCACCCGCAGGGTGGGACGATTTCTGATCATAGTACAAAGCGATTAAAGGTTGAAAGGGATGGCTATGGGCAAAATGATGCGTATCACGGTGGATGGACGGGTCATTGAAACTGACCGGGAGATCATGTTGCTGGAGCTGTTCTCTGAGCACGGCATTGAGGTGCCCCACTTGTGCAGCCACCCGTCCCTGGCGCCAAGCGGTGCCTGCAGGCTCTGCGTGGTTGAGATAACTAAAAAAGAGTGGCATGGAAAATCAAGAATTGTCACTTCCTGCCTCTACCCGGTTGAAGACGGGCTGATCGTATCAACCCGCTCCCGGGAGGTGCTCCGCACCCGCCGTGGCCTTTTGGAGCTATACCTGGCCCAGTGTCCCGATTCGGAAGTGATCAGGGACCTGGCCCGGGCTGAGGGGATCGAAACAACACCTTTTACACCTGTGAGCGATGCCAACCGGTGTATTCTCTGCGGCCTCTGCACCCGGGTTTGCCAGGATTACGGGCCAGGAGCCATTGCCACGCTAGCCCGGGGTCCGGAAAAATATATCGGCCCCAACCCGGAGGGCATTGCCGATGATTGTACTGGCTGCCGCGCTTGCGCTTACCTCTGCCCCACCGGGGCCATACCGTTTAAGCAGGAGGGCCAGCTTCTCAAGATCTGGAAGCGCAGTTTCGACATACCGGTTTGCTCTGTCCAGCCCGAGCTATGCCGCGGTTGCGGCATCTGTGAAGAGGTTTGTCCTTTCAGCGTGCCCCGGGTAACCCTCTTGCCCAACGGCCTTACGGTTTCCCGGATCGCACCGGAAGCCTGCACCGGCTGCGGCATCTGTGCCGGCTCATGCCCAGCCGGGGCTATAAAGCAGAAGAAAAGCGGCATGCTGGACGACTTTGAAGGGCAACTGCCGCAGGTCCAGTTAAAAGATAAGGAGATAGTTTTTGCCTGCCCCCGCTCGCCCATGCCCGCTGATACAGAAGGGATCTTGATCCGGGTAAGCTGCATCGGCAGAGTTGATATTTCTACCCTGCTCTATTGTCTGGCCGCGGGGGCGAAGGCTGTTGCTTTGATGTGCCGCGATCCTTTAACCTGCCCGTTCCAGCAGGGCAGTGAGCTTGGTCAGGGCAAGATTTCCGCCGCCGGGGCCCTGCTCGAACTATGCGGGCTGGAAAAGGGCCGGCTGGCGTTTTTAAAATCCTATCCCGGGCCGGAAGGGCCTTACCGGGCCTGGCGGGAATTTGCCTCCGGCTGGCAGGACCATCCGGGAGTGCTGGATTCAGTGTATATTCCGGCTGCCGGCCTGGGGCGCGGCATGGACCTGGCCCTGGATCTAGTGCGGTGGTTTAAGGAGCGGCCGGCGTTAAAGCCCGTTCTTCCGCAAGAAATACAGTCACTGTTTGAACAGGAGGCAGGCAGCACTACAGTTCTCTACCTGGAAAGGCTGCCAGAGTTGCATCTGCTCTTGTCGCAAACCATGGAAGAAGCAGCGGTCTTAGAAATTTTAAAAGAAGCCTCCCGGCTGCTCCAAAAGTTGAATATTAAAGTTCGCTGCGCCGTTTCGCCAAAGGAGCTGCAGCAGGGGAAAGTAGAGAGAATTATAGGTTTCAGCCCGGCCGAGGGCTCAGCGATTCCTGCGGGTATACCCTATAACACGATCAATGACCTGGCCGGAGTAAAAGCAGATCTTGACGCCGAAGCACCGTTTGTGTTCCGCCTTGAGGCCAGACAACGCAAGGCTTTAATGGAAAACCATCAACAGGTTGAGGCGCAACTGTGTGCCACCCCGGAGCAGCACCTGCAGTATGCGCTGCTGCTGCGCCGCGGCGCCTGGCGGCAATCCCTGCACAAACCCCCGGCCATGCGCTTTGCTGCCGCACTGCCGGACAGCGAGCCGCAGCAGATGGCGAGAGAGCCTCACCGGGTGACCGCCCATCCCATTTTACTGCCCCGGGCGCGCCCGAAACTCAAGTTTACGTTTAATGATCAGGAACTAACCGCCTTTGCAGGCGAGGTCATCTCCTCGGCCCTCTATGCCGCCGGTATTACTATCTTTGGCCACCACCACAAGGACGGTGGCGCCCAGGGGATCTTCTGCGCCAACGGGCAATGTTCACAGTGCATGGTCCTTGCCGACGGTAAACCGGTCAAAGCATGCATGACTCCGGTAAAAGAGGGCATGCAGGTCCAGAGCATGGAAACCCTGCCGGCCCTGTCCGATGACGCCCCGCTAGAGAATGTGCAGGTAGAGCCGCCGGAAACCGTAGTTGATGTATTAATTGTCGGCGGCGGCCCGGCCGGCATATGCGCAGCCATAGAGCTGGGCAGCGCCGGTGTAGAGGTGCTCCTTGTCGATGACAAGCAAGAACTGGGCGGCAAGTTGAGCCTGCAGACCCATAACTTCTTTGGCTCGGTAACAGGCTGCTACGCCGGCACCCGGGGGGTCCAGATTGGCCGCCTCCTGGCGGAGCGCCTGGAGAAGCTGCCCTCGGTGAAAACCTGGCTCAATGCTACCGTGATTGGCGTTTTCAGCGACGGGGTCTTTGGCGTATCCCAAAACGGCGCTTACCGGCTGGTCAGGCCCAAACAGGTTCTTTTCGCTACCGGCGCACGGGAAAAGAGCCTCTCCTTCCCCGGCTGCGACCTGCCCGGTGTTTACGGCGCCGGTGCTTTCCAGACACTGGTCAACCGGGATTTAGTGCGCTGCGCGGAGAGACTCTTTATTATCGGCGGCGGCAATGTGGGCCTGATTGGTGCTTACCATGCCCTTCAAGCCGGCATTGACGTGGTGGGCCTGGTCGAGGCGCTACCGCGCTGCGGCGGTTACAAGGTTCACGAAGACAAAATTAAGCGCCTGGGGGTCCCGGTGTGGACATCACATACCGTGTTGCGTATTGAAGGGAAAGAAAAGGTGGAGCGGGTTGTTATTGCCGCCGTTGATGATCAGTTTAAACCTGTGCCGGGAACGGAACGCAGTTTTGAAGTGGATACGGTCCTCGTGGCTGTAGGCTTAAGCCCGGTTAATGAACTGCTGCAAAAAGCAAAAGAGTACGGCATTAAAGCTTATGCCGCCGGTGATGCCGAAGAAATAGCGGAGGCTTCCGCGGCGATCTTCTCAGGCAAGATTACCGGGCGCAAAATGGCGCAGGACCTGGGCCTGGATTTGCCGATCCCCGCTGACTGGGAAGCCTTTGGCGCCCTGCTTAAACACCGGGCGGGAGAAAGCAAGACCTTTATCCCGGAAGACAGGGAAGCCCCGGTATTTCCCCTGATCCGCTGCGTGCAGGAAATACCCTGCAACCCCTGCACTGAAGTATGCCCGCAGAACTGTATCACCATGGAGGATTCAATCCTCTGCTTGCCCCGCTTTGCCGGTGAATGCATCGGCTGCGGGCGGTGTGTCCTGGTCTGCCCCGGCCTGGCCATAACCCTGGTGATTAATGATTATGATCCGGAGAAAAAGAAAGGTTTATTGATGCTGCCCTTTGAATTTAACGATGAGGCCATCCCTCTAGGGCAGGAAGTTATCACCACCGATATGGAAGGCAACCAGGTCGGCAAAGGCAGGGTTGTGGCCTACAAAGACCGGAAAAAGCAGGATAAGAGGCGCCTGCTGCTGCTGGAAGTCCCCTACGAGGATAGGCTCAAAGTAGCCGGCTTCAGGATACGCGAGGTTGAAGAAGGCTTGCCCCTGGCGGCCCTTCCCGGCGAAACGGAGGAAGATCCCATCGTCTGCCGCTGCGAGCGGGTCAGAAAGAGTGAGATTGTGCGTGAAATAAGGGCAGGGGTGCGAGACATGAACCAGCTTAAAGCCTTGCTGCGCACCGGCCTGGGCGCCTGTAACGGTAAAACCTGCACCGAATTGATTTTACGGATTTTCAAGGAAGAAGGGGTTCCCCTTTCCGAAATAACTCTGCCGACACACAGGCCCCTGGTGGCCGAGGTGCATCTGGGGGATTTTGTGGCCGAAGAGAAAGGGGAGTGTAAATGATGACAACCGGTTCAGTATATGATGTCATCGTCATCGGCGCGGGCAGCGTCGGCAATCCGACTGCCTGCAGCCTGGCCCAGGCCGGCTTAAAAGTCCTGGTTCTAGACCGGCGGCCTGCCGCCGGCCAGGGAGAAAACAAGGCAGCCATCGGCGGTGTCCGGGCGACCCACTCTGACCCCGGTAAAATCAGCCTTTGCATGGAAAGCCTGAAGATTTTTTCGACCTGGAAAGAGAAGTACGGCTTTGATATCGGCTGGAAACCGGGCGGCTACTGCTTCCCGGTATATGATGAAAGCACCGAGAAAGCCCTTAAAGAGCTTTTGCCTTACCAGAAGAAATACGGTTTAAACATAGATTGGGTCGGCCCGGATGAAATCAAGGAGCTGATCCCCGGGATCAATGCGGAAGGACTGCGCGGGGGCACTTACTCGCCGGAAGACGGCCAGGCCTCCTCGATCCGGGCGCCCCTTGCTTTTCAAAGGGAGGCCATCAAGCACGGCGCCGTTTACCGCTTCAATGAAAGAGTGACCGGTTATCTTCGTTCCGGGGAGGCCATAACCGGGGTGGTTACCACTAAAGGCCGTTATGCCGCCAAATGGGTTGTCCTGGCTGCGGGATCAGACGCGGCCGAGCATTCCACTTTGCTCGGATTTGATATTCCTGTCCAGCCCGATTCCCATGAAGCGGGTATTTCCGCTCCCATTGCCCCCTTCCTCCCCCCCTTAGTCGTGGATTTGCGCCCGGGTCCGGAAGGTAAAACAGCCAACTTTTATTTTGGCCAAAACAAGGAAGGCCAGATTATCTTCTGTTATACACCAAAGGAACTCTTCCCCGGCACGAACAGAGAATCCCTGTCAGAGTTTTTGCCGGTGCTGGCCGGTCGCATGGTTTCCCTTTTGCCGCGGCTGAAAAATTTGCTTGTCCGGAGAGTCTGGCGCGGCTGCTACCCCATGACCCCTGACGGCGTACCCATTGTTGATTATGCCCCGGGCCTGGACGGTTTGATCCTGGCTGTGGGCATGTGCGGCCAGGGATTTATGCTCGGCCCCGGGGTGGGGGCTTATATTACCTCGCTGATTGTCCATAATAAGCCGTTAATTTCAGAAGAGGCGCAATCCTGTTTGCGCTATGACCGGAATTTTTATGAAGTTAAGGAGGAAAAGCTTAAATAAATCATCCTGTGGCCTGGAGGGTGAAGCTGAGAGCGGCCAGGTAAAATTTATGGTTGTGTACATTTTTTCATAGTATTGACATGCTTTGGCTACATTAATACAATACTATAAGCGCAGAAGCAGTATGTTTTGGGATCTGGCGGCGATAGGAGTTTGGGTTGATGACTGTAAAAAATGCCGGGGTGGGTGTTAATTAATTTCATAACAGCACTGGTAACCGGGAAAGACGGCCGGGGAAAAGGATACCCTTTGATTTGGGTCGGGAAAGATCTTTTTCGCCTAAGTTGCTTTTGTCCGGAATAAGCTTTTCCTGGTCTTGCCGGTGCAATTCTCTTTCGAGCAACCTGATTCGTGTATTAGGCAAATAGCAGGCACGCGACGGTAGCGTGCTTTTTATTGTCTATTTCCTTTTACCAGCCGCAGTTGGTCGATCTCTGCGGTATTTTTATATGCTGTTTACGGTTAACGATGTGCAGGCTGGGAAAAAACCATGAAGGATGATTTTAAGGCCATGAGTTTAATCGATTATGGATGGGATGACCGTCTGGCCCGGGAATGGAGCGAAAGAAGCACAACCGGCATGTTCCCGGCCAGAATAATCGCAGACTACGGGCAAATGTTTCGCGTAGCTGCCCCTTCCGGGGAACTCCTGGTAAACCGGCCGGTGGCGCAATTTGATCATGAACTTCAGGTAGCGGTCGGCGACTGGGTGGCGCTGGAACATGCTGCGGGAGTTGCCTCCGCACGGATTTCCTTCATCTTGACGCGCAAAACCAAGTTTTCCAGGGCTGCCGCCGGAAATGAAGTGAAAGAGCAGATTGTGGCGGCCAATGCGGATATGGTTTTCCTGATGCAATCTTTAAACAGGGACTTCAACATGCGCCGGCTGGAAAGATACTTGATAGCGGCGTGGGAGAGCGGTGCCGAGCCGGTTGTGGTGCTGACCAAAACCGACTGCTGTGACGATGTACCCGGGAAAATGGCCGCAGTATGCGCTACGGCGCCTGGTGTTGCCGTTCATGCCATAAGTTGTGTCACCGGGGAAGGAATGGCGGGGATACGGCAATACTTTAGGCGGGGGGTTACTGTAGCCTTGCTCGGCTCCTCCGGTGTCGGAAAATCGACACTGGTGAATACCCTGTTGGGCAAGGATTATCTGAAGACCCGAGAGATCCGGGAAGATGACAGCCGGGGCAGGCATACAACCAGCCGCCGGGAACTGCTGTTATTGCCGGAGGGAGGCTTGATTCTGGATACGCCGGGAATGAGAGAGCTATCGCTGTGGGAAGCCGATACGGGTATGGAGATCGTGTTTGGTGATGTTGAAGAACTGGTATGGTCCTGCCGCTTCCCTAATTGCACTCACGGTCATGAGCCCGGCTGTGCGGTCCAGGAAGCCTTGCGGTCCGGTAAACTGGAGCAGAAAAGGTGGCAATCCTGGCTGAAGCTGCAAAAAGAACTGGCGCGCCTCGAGGCCAAAAAGGAAGGCAAGCTGCGGCTGCAAGAGAAGCAGTGGGGCCGGCGGTTCGCTAAGTTGCAGAAAGAAATAATAAAAGTAAAGCACAAAAAATCATGATCAACGTACGACTTTGTTTGCCTCCTTATTGGAAAAGCGGGGGGCTGCCCCTTTCGGGACTGCCCCCCGTTTACAGTGGTTGCACTTTCTGCTTATGTTCCTTCCTCGGCAGCGGTTCCGGAGCGTAAAGCTTGCGCGAGACATAGCTGGTGTGCAGCAGCTGTCGGGCCAGGTCGCTGCCCGGGTGGCCGAGAAAGTCCTGGTAAAGTTTAATCACTGACGGGTTGGTATGGGATTTGCGGAATTCTTTACGCCGGTCCTGCTCGTAAAGACCGCCGGCACGCCGGGAGCGGTGCGCCACCTGCTCGTTCCAGTCGTTGGTTTCAATGTAAATGGGCTGGCCGCCGCCGCCGACGCAGCCGGCCGGGCAGGCCATTACTTCTACAAAATGGTATTCCTTTTCGCCTTTCAGCACCGCCTCGATCAGGCGCCGCGCCTCCCCGGTGCCCCGGGCCACTGCCGCCTTAAGGCGGTATTGGCCCATCTGTATCTCCGCGTCCTTATACTCTTCCGAGCGCACTTCTGGGAATTCGACCTGCTCGAGTTCTTCGCCGGTGAGCATCTCGTAAACCGTGCGCAGCGCCGCCTCCATGACTCCGCCGGTGGAGCCGAAAATCACGCCGGCCCCGCTGGCGTAGCCCATGGGCGAATCGTATGCTTCGTCGGGCATTTTGCGCAGATCAATCCCCGCCTGGAAAAGCATCTGGGCGAATTCGCGGGTGGATAGCTCCGCGTCCACATCGCGAAAGCCGCTGGCGTTCATCTCCGGGCGCAGCAGCTCGTATTTCTTGGAGACGCAGGGCATGATCGATACTACGAAAATTCGAGCCGGGTCAATCCCCGCTTCCCGGGCGTAATAGGTCTTGGCCAGGGCCCCGAAGATCTGCTGGGGCGATTTCACTGCGGAAAGGTTGTCAATGAGGTCGGGGTAGAAGCTTTCACAGAAGCGCACCCAACTGGGGCAGCACGCGGTAAACTGGGGGAAGGGGCCGCCCCGCTCCAGTCGCTCCGCCAGTTCCCTGGCCTCTTCCATGATGGTGACATCGGCGCCAAAGCAGTCATCAAAAACGCGGTCGAACCCGAGCCGTTTCAGCGCCGCCACCATCTTGCCGGTAACATCGGTTCCAATGGGGTAGCCGAATTCTTCGCCGATGGTGGAGCGGATGGCCGGCGCTGTTTGCACGATGACATGCAGATCCGGGTTTTGCAGCGCTTCCCATACCCGGGCGGTGGAATCCTGCTCGCGCAGCGCCCCGGTGGGGCAGACGGTGATGCACTGGCCGCAGTAGATGCACGGCGTTTCCATCAAGGAGCCGTTAAATGCCGGTCCGGCCACGGCGTTAAAGGAGCGCTCGATCATGCGGTAGATGCCTACCGCCTGCTGGTATTCGCAGATGGAGATGCAGCGGCGGCAGCGGATGCACTTATCCGGTTCGCGCACCACCGAGGGGGAGAGATCGTCAACGGGGAAATGGTTGCGGCTTCCTTCCAGGCGGATGTCCCGGATGCCGAAACGTTTGGCCAGGCGCTGCAGCTCGCAATTGAGGTTCCGCTCGCAGGTGAGGCATTCAAAGGGGTGATCCGAAAGTAGCAGCTCCACCATCTGTTTGCGCGCGGCCACCACTTCCGGGGTATGGGTTAGCACGTGCATATTTTCCTGCGCTTCCAGGACGCAGGCCGGATCCATAGTTGGCCTTCCCTCCACCTGGACCAGGCAGACCCGGCAGGAAGCGGGAGCATTTAGATCTTTAAGGTAGCAGAGGGTGGGGATATCAATACCGATTTTGCGTGCCGCCTCCAGGACGGTAACCCCCTGCTCCACTTCCAGCTCCTGGCCGTCAATCCATAGGCGCGGCAACCCGTTCACCTCCCCGGCTGATGGCATCAAAGGGGCATTCTTCCAGGCAGCGCAGGCAGTCCGAGCACTTCTCCGGGTCGATGACGTACGGTTTCCCCCTGGCCCCGGAAATGGCCGCGGCGGGGCAGATGCGGGCGCAGATGCCGCAGGAGCGGCATTTGTCTTCAATGATGCGCAGCCTGGTTAGGCTGCGGCAAACCCCGGCGGGGCAGGTATGATCGCGGATATGGGCCAGGTACTCCTCCCGGAACCGGTGCAGGGTGCTTAAAACCGGGTTTGGCGCCGAGCGGCCCAACCCGCACAGGGAACCGTTTTTCAACAGCAAGGCCAGTTGTTGCAGCGTTTCCAGATCTTTCTCTTCGCCCTTTCCGGCGGTGATCTTCTCCAGTATTTCGAGCATGCGCTTGGTTCCGATGCGGCAGGGGGTGCATTTGCCGCAGGATTCATCCTGGATAAAATCCATGTAAAAGCGGGCGATATCGACCATGCAGGTGTCTTCGTCCATGATAATCAGGCCGCCCGAGCCGATCATGGAGCCGGCTTCCTGCAGGCTCTGGTAGTCTACCGGAAGATCCAGATGTTCCGGCCCGAGGCAGCCGCCGGAGGGCCCGCCGGTTTGGGCGGCCTTAAATTTTTTGTTTCCCGGGATGCCGCCGCCAATGTCAAAGATAATGGTCCGCAGGGGGGTGCCCAGGGGCACCTCTACCAGGCCGGTGTGGTTGATCTTGCCGGCCAGGGCAAAAACCTTGGTGCCGCTGGCGCCCTCCAGGCCCAGTTCGGCGAAGCGGGATCCGCCATGCAACACGATTAACGGGATATTGGCCAGGGTCTCCACATTGTTGATTAGCGTCGGTTTGCCCCAGAGGCCCTTTTGAGCCGGGAAAGGCGGGCGGGGGTTGGGATCCCCGCGGGTACCGTGGATGGAAGAGATGAGGGCTGTTTCCTCGCCGCAGACAAAGGCGCCGGCGCCGATCCGTATTTCGATATTGAAACTAAAACCTTTTTCCAGGATGTTTTCTCCCAGGAATTTTTTTTCCCGGGCCTGCGCGATGGCCTCCTGGGAGCGTCGCACGGCGATGGGGTACTCGGCCCGCACATAAATATAACCCTGCCTGGCGCCGGTGGCGTATCCGGCAATGATCATTCCCTCGATTACGCTGTGCGGATCCCCTTCGAGGATATTGCGGTCCATGAAGGCGCCGGGATCCCCTTCATCGGCATTGCAGATAATAAACTTCTCATCCCCGGGGGAAGCGCGCATCATTTCCCACTTGCGCCCGGTGGGAAAACCGCCGCCTCCCCGCCCCCGCAGGCCGGAAATTTTGACCTCTTCGATGACCTGCTCCGGGGTCAGCTCCGCCAGGGCCCGGGCCAGGGCGGCATAGCCCCTATATTTGAGGTATTCGTCAATGTGGGGCGAGATCACACCACAGTTGCGCAACACCAGCCGGGTCTGGCCCCGGTAAAAAGGCAGTTGTTCTCTGCGGCGCAAGATCTCTTTGCTTTGCGGGTCCCGGTGCAAAAGAGATTCGACCACGCGGCCGTTGACGATATGTTCCCGGACAATGGTGCGGGCGTCTTCGGGTTTGAGCTTCTGGTAAATAATGCCTTCAGGATAGACGATCACAGCCGGCCCCATGCTGCAATCTCCGATGCAGCCGACAACTTCCAGTGGCACCTCTCCTGCGGCTCCCTGTGCCTGCAACTCCTCTTCCAGGGCCTCCTTAACTTTCTTGCAGCCGAGAGAGGTGCAGGGGATGCCGCCGCAGAGCAAGAGGCGGTGTTCGGTCTCGGGCCGTATTCGTTCCTGCTCCAGCTCTTCCAGTAATGTGGTCACTGTTTCAACTCCTTTATTAGCCTGTCGAGGCCCTCTTCATTCATGCCCCCGTACAGTTCATCGCCCACCTTGATTACCGGCGCGGCACCGCAGGCCCCGGTGCAGCGGGTGGTGGCGATGCTGAAACGGCCGTCCGCCGAAACCTCGCCGGGTTTGAGGCCCAGCTTGTCTTGTAATCCCTGGAGCAACTTCTCTGCACCGCGCACATAACAGGCGGTACCCATGCATACTTCAAGGCGGTGCAACCCTACCGGCACGGTGGAAAAAAGCGAATAAAAGCTGACCACGCTGTATACTTCAGCCAGGGGAATGGTTAGCTCGTTGGCTACATGGATCATTACCTGGCGGGGCAGGTAGCCGAATATTTGCTGTGCTTCCTGAAGAGCGGCGATGAGCACGCCGGACTTGCCCTTGTATTTCTCCAGGGCCCTGGTCAATTGATGGTATAATTCTGTCTCTCGGGCCGATTTGACCGCCACCTTGGAGGCCTCCTTTATTTAGAATCATAACTAGCCTTCTCCCGGATTATTAAAGCATACGTGGAAAAAACCACCTGATTTTGCAGGAGCGGGGTTGGTGTTTTGAACATAAGCTAGAAATTTTTCAATAAATTATAATAAACAATAGCAGCAAAATTGACAAATTTGCATGAATAATGTTAATTTTAAGTTTAATAGTAATTCCGTCCCTTTATGGAAGTTATAAAACTGTGCCTTAGCGAAGCGAGGTGTGCCATATGCGGGAAAAAGCAGCGTTCCCGCCGTTTAAACTGTACCGGCCTCAAGGTGACCATCCTGACTGGGAGACCCTAAAACATGAAGCGTTGGAGCTGGCCGCGGCCATCGGCTGCAACCTGGATCGCAGCAGTTCTTTTCTGCAGAGATCACTTCTGGGGGAGCGCAAGCGGGCCGGCATTGCCAAAATGCTGCAAAGCTTCCGTACTAATAAACGGCGCATGGACCGGGGCCGGCATAACTTTGTGCCGCTCTTCTACATCTGGACCATGACCAACCGCTGCAACTTTGATTGTACCTACTGCTCCGATCACCGGGGCAGCACTTACCCGGAACGCTATCGGCTCGGTTTCAGGGAAGAGTTAACTACAGAGCAAGGCCGGCGCTTGATCAAGACGATGCGCGGCGCCACCGCCATCTATTTTTGCGGTGGAGAGCCGACACTGCGCCGGGATTTGCCCGAACTGCTGGACTACTCCACCGGGCTGAATATGTTCAACATGATTAATACTAACGGATCACTTATCGGCGACCTGCTGCTGAAGCCGGAATATCGTGATTTTTTAAGACAGATGGATGTAATTATAGTTTCCCTGGACGCCCTCAGCGTTGAAAGGCTGGCCGGGATATACCGGGTCGGACGGAAGGTGGCCCAAAAAACCCTGCGCAACCTCCTCGCCCTGAAAGCGCTCCAGAAACAGTTCCCGTTCAAACTTGTGGCCAATACTGTGATTACGCGGGAAAACATTGCCGAAGTTTACCATGTTCTTGACTGGTGCTGCGACCTGGGGATAACCTTTTCCCCGGTTTCGGCCAATATTAATCACCATCCGGATCGGGCACTGCTCCATCGTCCCGATTACCGCAACCTGGTCGACGTTATTTTAGAACGGGCCGCCGCGGGGTTTCCCATGATTGCTTCCCGGAATGCTCTGAACAGGCTGCTGCAGGCGAGCGGATTTTCCTGCTACCCCTCCGTTTTCGATCACATTGACTGTGACGGACGTATGTTCTGGCCCTGCAAAGCTTTCCGGGAGGCGGTCATGGTTAACGTGCTCGATTATGAAAATGTGCATGATCTGCACCGGGCTGCGGCAGAACTGGTCGCCCCGGAAAACTTTCACGGCAGCGGACCGGGCCAGTGCGGCGGCAGCTGCGCCTGGATGCAAAATTGTGTCACCGATATGTATGCCCGGGGGCTCTCCCGGGGCCTGTTCCGGAGCGGGCTGATCCAAGAAATAAGGGGGTTGTTGCGATCGTGAAAAATGTGTGGAAAGAACTGTTTCCATATCCTCCGCAAACCGCGGCACAGCGCCTGCTGTGGGAGATTGCTTTTTTACTGATTATAACGGTGGCCATTGGTTTTCTCGGGCGGCCGGCAGCGGAAGATGTCCTTTATACCAAAATTCTTACTGCCGTTTTTTTACTCAACCTGGCCCTGCGGTTTGCCCTGGTGAACCAGAAAGGAGACTGGCTCTTTTACCTGCTGGGGGTGGTTGCCGGCGGGGGGAATGATTTAATGTCAATGATCAAGGGTGTTTACAGCTATACCTCCATAGATTTCATCCCCTTTCTGACAGATCTGCTACCCCTGTGGATGATCCTGTTCTGGGGTCAGGTCTTTTTATTGTTTCGCAAAGTGTTCAATCTAAGCTGGTTTCGGGGAAAGGCCTTTACCAGGGACGGCCGTTTTCTGCACGGCTGGCTGGACGGACGTTTAATCATCGATTTGCTAATCCTGGTGGCCCTGCGACTGATTATCTATAATACTTATGCCCTGGAACCGTGGATTGCGGCAGCCTTTTACGCCACGATAATCGGGATCCGCTTTGCCGTGTTCCCGCTGCAAAAGAACGAACTGGCCCTGATAGCGATACTGCCCTATGCGTTTATGTTTGAAGGGCTGCTGATAACCTTCGGCCTTTATGTTTATATCCATCCGATTTTTTTAGGGATGCCCCTGTGGCTTTTCCTGTGGTGGATTTTTCTCGTGCCCACCATCTTGAAAGCGGTCTTTGATCGTCTCGAATACGTCTTGTCGGCCGGCCACCGGATGAGCGGTGGAGACACAGCCCCGGCGGAGCGGCAGTTGCCAGGCTAGTTTTCTAAGGGCGGGGTTCTCTCCCCGTTGCCGGCCGGGCTGATCCCCGGGTCATGAAATTTATTATGCTTCATATAATGTTAAAAAGAACTGCTGTCTATCCAAAGTTATTTTCAATCTTTAGGCGGGCCTGTTCCGCCGGGCTTTCAAGTTAACATAATGTGAGGCGCAGATTGATGGCCGACCACACCCCGTTGAAGCGATTAACCCGGATAGCCCTGCTATTGGCCTTAACCCTGGCCGTGCAGAGCCTGCGCCTGCCCACCCCGGTTACCGGGCCCCTGGTCAATTTCATGCTCATTTTCTCCACGGCGCTGGTTGGGCCTGCTGGCGGCGCCTTGATCGGTTCGATCACACCAGGGGCGGCCCTGCTGCTGGGGGTGATTCCGCCTCTCCTGGCCCCGGCGATCCCCTTTATTATGACCGGCAATGCCTTGTTTTGCCTTTCATACGGCCTGAGCCGCCGGTTATTTAAAACAGGGGCACCGCCCGGGCTGGCCCTGGGAGCGCTGCCCGGGCTGGTTCTGGGAGCGCTGCTTAAATTCGCCGTAATTGCGGGCGCAGCCCGCTTTCTGCTGGAAATCCCCTCTCCCGCATCGGAAGCGCTGGCCCTGCCGCAACTGCTGAATGCTCTCATTGGCGGGGTGGCAGCCCTCATAGTCTCATTCAAGTGGGGACGGTTCTTGACTTGAATGGCCTGATCGGCCCGGGTCAAGTAATACTTTAGAAATATGGTGGAATAAAAAACGGGATGGCTCACGGCCGTCCCGCTTTATTGAGTAATGCAAACCGGAAAAAAACCGGTTTGCAGAGTATTTAAAGCAAAATTACAGGTTATTTATTTCTATGATCTGCTGTACGCTAACCCCGTAACGCCGGGCAATGCTGAATAGTGTTTCACCGCTTTTTACCGTATGAGTCAGAGGACCTGTTCCCGGGGGCGGCAGCATTTCATCTACAGTGGCCAGCCGGTAGCCCTTGCTGCGCAGCCCTTCGATAATCCGCGGCAGCGCCTGCACCGTTTCAGCCCCGCCGATATGCATCAAGATAATCCCTCTGTCGGAGGCATTGTTCAAGGCGCGGTTAACGATAAAATCCACATCAATATAAGTCTGGTTGCCGCCGATATTCATGGTCGTCCCGGCAGCCCAGTCCAGAGTGTCCACCGTCCACATGATGGAATAGGGATAACCGGTTTCAGCCAGGATTTCCAGTAGCAGCTGGTTATATTCACCATAGGGCGGACGGAACAGGAAAGGCCTTACCCCGGTAATCTCCTGGATAATCCGTGTTGACTCCTGCATTTCATGGCGCATCTGCTGGGCCGACATCTCTTTCATGTGCGGGTGCGTCAGGGAATGGTTGCCTATGGTATGCCCTCTCTTGACAATTTCACGGGCCAGATCGGGGTTATCTTTTACCCAGAGGGCCCGGGGAAAGAATGTGGCGGTAACGTTATAATCGTCAAGCACATTGAGCAGGGGTATGGTCTGCTCAAACAGCCATCCCGAGTCAAAAGTGAGGGCAATCTTCTTGGTGGATGAGGACAGGGTGCCGCTTTGAATAACCTGTGCCGCGGTCTGGCCCCCTCCTTCAGCCGCCGGTATGATCAGTACCTGGCCAACATAAATCACCGGATCACCATTATTGCTGCCCGGATCAGAACCGGGCTCCTCTTCCGGCTCTTCCAGCGGTTCTTCTCCAGGTTCTTCCCCCGGCTCTTCCCCGGGTTCTTCCCCGGGCTCTTCCTCCTCCGGATCTTGTGTCTCTTCTTCCTCCGGTGGAGCCACCGTATGATCCCCTTTGCCAAACCATAACCGGAACGCTTCCACTGCTTTTTGGTCTAATCCGGTGGTAGTGGCTACATAGCCCGCGGCAAATGTGATCAGGCAAATAATTAGAATAATTATAACAGTCAAGTTTTTTTTGGACTTTATTCTCTTATCCTTTTTCTCGCGGTTGCCGGTCATCCGCGTCACCTTCCTTTTTCAATTCTAATGCACTATTATTATCCTCCCGGTTATATTATCATAAAAATATTAAAGTATTATTGTTATTGGTAGAGATATTATTAAAACTGATTAAATCCACGTAATTAATGTGTCGAAACGGGCCTGGCCATGTTCCGGCAAGAAATTGTTTTTTTCTTCGGGCAGGCGAAATTTGTTTTTTTGCCTGGGGAAAATATGCCTCCGGTCGTCATGGCTTGCGGACTTCGTCTCATTATCGAAAAAGGCTTCAAAATCTGCTATAATCCAACTTGATTATGCTGATGCACCTGCCGTCAGTTGATTACTTGGGAGGCAGCCGGGTTTGGAGCGAAGTGACGGGAAATGGTTTTTAACCACGGTCAAGCAAACGATTTACCGCTACCGCATGATTGAGGACGGCGACACCGTTGTGGTCGGGTTTTCCGGAGGCAAGGACAGCTGCGCCCTCCTTTATATCTTAAAGCTCTTTCAAAAGCATGCGCCGGTATCTTTTACATTAAAGGCTGTGCACGTGGACCTGGGCTGGACTGGCGATCCTGCTCCATTTTACCGTTTTGCCGGGCACCTGGCCGTGCCGCTGCACATTGAGAAAACTTTTATTGCCCGTGTTGTTTTTGAAAGGCGTAAAGAAAAGAACCCCTGCGCCCTATGCGCCAACATGCGCCGGGGAGCCTTGCATCAGGCTGCCTTAAAGCTTGGCGCAAATAAGGTGGCCCTGGGGCATCACCTGGATGATGCCATGCAAACATTTTTCCTGAACCTGCTTTTTACCGGCCAGATGAATACTTTCAAACCGACAACATTTCTTGATCGCACCGGCCTGACGCAAATCCGCCCCCTGGTGCTGCTGCCTGAAAAAACCCTGGCCGCCCTGGCCCGCCGGGAAAAATGGCCGGTAATTAAAAATCCCTGTCCGGTAGGCGGTAAAACCAAGCGCAGTGAAATGGCCGCATTAATTGATGAACTCGCCCTTCGCTATCCCGATCTGCGTGAAAAATGCCGGAGCGCCCTGATCAATAGTCCTTTTTGGAAGCCGGATCTAAACCCATAACCCGGTACCCGGATTGGCCGGCCGTTGTTTTAAACAGTAGAAGATATTTTTTATTATTAAAATGGAAGATAAGCCTCGTTATCGGAACTAGATGACGAGGCTTTTTAATTTTTATTACCCTCGCAGCAGGGGAGGTGCTTACGTCCGCTATCGCTATTTTCCCGGATGTACTTTAAAAGGCCAGGCCGGGGAGTATGGAAGAGACGACCCTGGCCGCTGCCGCAGCTTTAGGCATTGAACTGGTAGAGTTGCCCCAGTGGCAGTGCTGCGGCGCCGTCTTTCCCCTTTATGAAGACGAGGCCATCTCCCTGCTCTCCCCGGCCAGCCCCTGGCGGCGGCTAAAGGATAGCCCCTGGTATCTTTTTGTTCCGCCTGCCAGCGCAGCGGCCAGGATCCGGCCTGCTGCCTGCAATGCGGCAAATGCAGCGCCTCCTGCCCGGTTTCGGCGGCCATGGATCTGCTGTCTCACCAGGTGATCCGCTATTTGCAGTTGGAGATGCTCCGGGTGCGGACAGGGAGATAAGCTGGTTTTGGAATCGTGCCCGGAAAAAGGTGAAGATTTGTTCCACGCGGTAGTGGACATGTTGGAAGAATGTTCCACGGGAAACAAACCTGTCCCCCCTCCGACAACTGGTTTTGGCTTAACCCTGGAAGGAATGCCGGAACGTCCGAAAGAGCGCTTTGATGATCCCGCCTGGAAAAGCCTCTATTACGCCTGCTTCGGCTGCAGTGCCTGCACCTATATCTGCCCCACCTGTCACTGTTTTGACGTACAGGATTACGGCTGCCAGGAACAGGGGGAGCGCTTCCGCTGCTGGGACAGTTGCATGCCCGGCCAGTTCACTCTCATGGCCGGCGGGCATAATCCCCGGCCGGCCCGCAAGGAGCGGGTGCGCAACCGAAAATAACTTTAACTGCCAGACACTTAAAGTTATTTTCTTTTTCAGGAAGAAGAAGGGTGCCGGGTTTCAGCTAAAGGATTTTTTTCAAAGCAGGCGAATTTTATTAATAAAATTGGGCAGGAGGCTCTCATGGCTTCAGAAATTTTTCATAACCCGGATTTGCACAGTTTCTTCAATCCCCGCAGCATAGCCGTTGTCGGTGCTTCCGCCGACCCGATCAAACCGGGTGGAAAAATTATTGAATTGCTGCGCCATTGTAAATTCCCGGGCCAAATTTTCCCGGTTAACCCCGGCCGTAAAGAGATACAGGGCCTGGCCTGTTATGGCAATCTGGCGGAGATAAAGCTCCCGGTAGATCTGGTGGTAATCGCTCTGGCAGCCAAAGAGGTTCCGGCCGCCGTAAGGAGTTGCGCCGCTTTAGGTTTACATAATATTGTAGTGATCAGCGCCGGTTTTGCCGAGCTAGGCGCTGAGGGCGCCGCGCTACAGGCAGAATTGAAGGAACTGGTACAGCGCTATGGCCTTAATTTGCTCGGTCCGAACTGTATCGGCTTTGTCAATGCGTTGTTGCCGGCAGCGGCTTCTTTTTCACTGGCGGTGGACAGCGATGAACTGCGCCGCGGGCCCGCCGCTTTTGTCGCCCAGAGCGGCGGCCTGGGGGTTCTGGCCCTGTACCTGGCGGATCTGGAACATCTCGGTGTGTCATATATGATTAACACCGGCAACGAGGCCGGCCTGGACTTTTCTTCCATTATTTCTTTTTTAGTCCGGGAACCTGCAGTGAAGGTGATCGGGGGCTACCTGGAAGGCGTTGTCAACGGTGATCGGCTGCGCCGCTCGTTCAGGGAGGCTGCTGAGGCCGGCAAGCCGGTGGTGCTTTTAAAAGCAGGCGATTCGAGAGAGGCGGTTGAGGCAATCTCTTCTCACACCGGGGCCCTGGCCGGTTCCCGGGAGGCTTACCAGGCTGTCTTCAGGCAGGAAGGGGTTCTGCCGGTTTCAACCATGACGGAAATGATTTCCCTGCTGAAAGCCTTTGCCTCCGGGCGGTTGCCTGCAGGAAACCGGGTCGGTGTATTCGCCCTATCCGGTGGAATGGGTGTTTTGACTGCAGATCTCTGTTCCGCCGCGGGTCTGCAACTGGCCCGTTTCGAGGATAAAACGGAGGCAGAGTTGCGGCGGTTGCTTCCTTCCATTGCCAATGTGCGCAATCCCCTGGATGCTACGGCAGCCATGGTTTCAAATTTAGATGGAATAGAGGCCTCCCTGGAAGTTATCCTGGCCGATCCCGGTGTGGATCTCCTTGTTTTTGCCACCGCTTTCTGGCGGCAATACGGCGCCAGGGCTGCGTTGATGCTGGAGCGTATTATTTCGGGAACAGAGAAGCCGGTAATACTGATCTGGCCGGGTTGCAACGAGGAAACCAGGTTGGCATTACTGGAAAAAGGACTTTATTTCTACCGCGAAGTAAGAGAAGGGATTGCTGCTGCCGCCTCTCTGTGGAGGTACGCTTCATTTTTAAACAGCCGTGCACAGCCTGTACAGGCAAGGGAAGATGAGAAAATAGTTCTATCGCCACAGGTAAAGGCGGCGCTTGCTTTGCCGCACGAAAAGATGGAACTGACTGAGGTGGAATCAAAGCAGATTTTGAAAGCATGGGGATTACCGGTTCCCCGTGGGGCTGTGGTAGAAAAAGTGGACGAAGCAGTTGAAACAGCCCGTGTTATCGGCTACCCGGTAGTGCTTAAGGTTGTATCCAGGGCTATTTCACACAAGACCGAAGCCGGGGGTGTGGCCCTGGGATTAACCGACGAGGCACAGCTCCGTTCCGCCTGGTATGGGATGCTGAAGCGTCTTCGGGAAAGAGAGCCCGCAGTAATCCCCGATGGCTTTCTGGTCGAAGAGATGCTGCCGGTGCAAACGGAGCTGCTGATAGGAGTACGATTTGATGACGTATTCGGGCCGCTTCTGGTGGTCAGCCCCGGCGGTATACTGGTGGAACTGTTTCAGGATAAATCAATTCGCCCGGCGCCGGTCAGCCCCGGCCAGGCCCTGGAGATGGCTGGTGAGTTAAAAAGCGCCCCGCTTCTACAGGGTTATCGAGGTGCCGGACCTGTGGATTTAAAGCAATTGGCGGAGATCATCTCTAGCTTTTCCCATCTGGCCTGGGAGCTGCGCCATCAATTCAAGGAGATGGAAATAAACCCCCTTATTGTTGGACGCGATGGCTCCATTACTGCCGCGGATGCACTCTTTATTCGCTGTTGCCGGGATAATCAAAGGCCCTCCCCGATTCCCTGCTCCAGGTAGCTTTGAGCCAGCTCCCGGTAAGCGGCGGCGCTGGAAGCCACCCACATCAATGAGGTGCCGTCGATTTCTTTCCGCACGGTGGCAGGCGCTCCCGCAGCAAGATGGCGGTCTGGAATTCTTGTTCCATCTGTAACCACGCTGCCGGCGGCAACCATGGCCTGCGCGCCTATTTCGCAGAAATCCTGCAATACCGCTCCCATGCCGATAATAGCCCCTTCCTTAATCAGGCAGCCATGTAAAACGGCGCCATGGGCTACAGTAACGTTGTCGCCAATCACGGTTTCGCAATCAGGCATTACGTGCACAACTACATTATCCTGGATACTGGTGCCCTTACCGATGATAATGCGCCCCAGGTCGCCGCGCAGTACCGCCCCGAACCAGATACTGGATCCCTCCCCGACAACTACATCGCCGATGAGAGTGGCGGTGGGGGCTATAAAAACATTGGGACCAATCTGAGGTTTCTTGCCCGCATAAGCGATAAGCAATAGATTCTTCCCCTTTCTTGATATGGTTAAGGCAATATTCGGCAACAATACCTCTTTTCCCTTGCCTTCCCGGAGGTAAAGGGCCGCTGTTTTGCTGGCAGGTGCGCCCCGCTGATCCCGCAGGCGCCTGATCCCGCTGCCAGGGTTTTGGGGGCCTGAACCTGGTGGCACCGGTTTGATAGAGAAGGGCGCCGGCCGTTTTGTTTTGGTTAGTGTAAAGTTATTGTAGGTTTTTGGAGGGAATTTTTATAGATGAATAGAAGAGGAACCTCGCATTCGGCAAGAATGTAATCCCCTTAGGAAGGAGACTGAGGTTCCTCATGGATGTAGTTCGTTTAGTAGAATCTA